>CAYOBW010000040.1:0-5537 GCA_964402115.1 uncultured Victivallales bacterium | reverse complement strand
GTGTCGGCGTGCGACCGTGCCGTGTCAAGCCTCGGCGGGGACCACCGTCACCCAACTCACTTTGGCAGTCGGGGAGTGCACTGGCGCGCACAGCCGTTTGGCTTCGTTCAGAGGATGCTGCTGGCGCGTTCGCACAGAAGCCCTCACCGGGCTGACATTCCGCTTGTCTGCCCCCACCACCCGCATGCGCGCCAAGACACCCGCCGTCACCGCCAGTAACAGCCACAGATAGAGAACGGCCGGGGACCGGAATGGCAGGTCTATCGAACTGTAGGCCGCGAGCAGGGCAACGCCCAGCAGACAGAACCCTCCCAACGGGCCAAGCGAGCGGCGGGCGCGCAACACCGGCCACAGGACAACAGCCACCGAACCGAGCATCAGCGAAAGCCCAACCAAGCCGAACTCGTGAAGAAACTGGATTATGTCGCAGTGCGTATTGGCACGACCGGGGTCGCGCAGGTAGCGCCACTGGCTCGCTGGTGTGTGTTCGGTCATCAAGTAGCGCTGTGCCCAGCCACCCGCTCCAAACCAGGGGTAATCCCGCCATATGGCCCAAGCGGTTCGGCGCATGGTCACACGCTCTCCTTGCGCTGCCACAAAGATGAGACGATTCGCCCATTGCTTGCAGGTAGCATGCTCGGGACACTTGGCGCCCTTCGGCCACAGACCTGACAACTCTCTCTCAATGGCATGGCGAACCGTTCCATGAACAGCGAAGAACACAAGGCCAGCGCAGACGGTGACAACCAGCGCCCGGTCCACCCGCTGCACAGGCGCTAATTCAGGCCAACCGTTGAACAAAGCATACGCGGCCGCGACGAGCATGACGATCCATGCCAGCAGAACTGAAGCGCGACTTCCGGAAACGTGCACTGCGGTAAAACACAACACCACGCATCCCGCCGACAGGAGCGTGCGCTGCAGCCTTCTTCGGCCGGTGGATTGCCGAAAGATGCTCCTGAGCAGCAAACCTGTGCTGAGACAGAGACCCAGCAAGAAGTACGCACCGGCATGATTTGCGTAACCAAATGAAGTGAAGAACACCCCCTTCGCCGGGGCCTGAATACTTGGATAGTGGAACGACAGCAGCCATTGGACGCAGCATGCCAAGGAAAGCAGCGCGGCCGCAAGCGCCGAGGTTGTCAAGACACGTATGATGGAGAGTTTGCCCGCATAGGGCGATCGGATAGCGAGCAACAGCGCCCACGCCGGAAAGAACCAGCGCAGCATCTCAGCCGCATCCTCACGCTGGACCGCAGAGGGCCAATGAGGGTGTCGCGGAGGGGCGTACAACCACCGTTGCGACGCGAGATCATACACCTGTTCGCGCCCTGCGTTGAACCATTGCACAAGCAGCAGGGCGAGGAAGAGCACACCCAGCCAACAGACCGGGTCGCAAAGGACGCCGGAGCAGGCCCTGCGCAGGTTCGCACGCCTGGACGCATGGGGTTGGGCAACCAGCGCGGGGCCAAGAATGGTGCAAACGAGAACCAGCCAACCCAGCCAGGGCAACGCCAGTTGATACGGCTGGCAAGTACCCCCTCTGGCCCAGGAGGAGAACGTCAGGAGCAACAGCACGGACACAGCGGCAGGTCTGAAGGTTTCTACCCGGGGTTGCATGGCACTTAGGATGTCACGTACAAAAAAGTTCCAGCACCAAACGTATTTGGTGCTGGAACTTTCGCGCTATTCTTGTTTCTTGCTTCGCGTCAACCAGCGAAGCAGAACACGCCTAAAGCTACTGTTTCGGATACTTGGGAACTGGATCGGGCGGAGGCGGAGGCGTTTCCGGCGGCGTCTTCGTCGGCAAGAGAGACGCAGGCGCCACACCCATTGGCGGAACCGGGGGTAGCAAACGCGGATTCACCTCTTTGTAAACGCGCGCCATAATAGCCCCGCCCTGCTGCTGTCCCTTAACGCTGGTGGTCTCGGCCATCAGGGCCGCGACGCGGGTGCGCTGGGTTGCCAACGGAATATTCAAGGTTTCAATCTTGGCAATAACCGCCAAAAGGATGTCGACGGACTGGTCTTCCGTCTTGTCCTTGATCAGGTCGCCAATCGCGGAGGGATTCTGTGCCGCTGCTTCTATTTGTGCTTCCGTCACGCCGCCCAGCTTCGCAGATGTATCTTGGGACACGCCCATGCGTGACACCAATCCAACTGCCAGTACGACAGCTGTAATCCAATACCTTCTTGTCTTCATGTTATTCTCCCTTTTCTTATTGTTATCATTAACATCGATTCGTCGATCAGTAGGTCAGATTGAGGGCAAGCGTGGCCCGCAGTTGATTATAGTCTTCCATGACATTCGACTCGAACTCCTCGTAACGCACGCGACCTTCGATCTTCAGGTACTTACGGGTGTTCGTGTAGACCAACCGCCACTGCAAGCCCTTCAGATCCTCCTTGCCGTCAACACCGTTCACAGGAGCCGTGAAATCGTCACGACGATACGAGGCACCCAAGGTCGTATCGAACCGCGGGCTGATATCGTAGACGAGACCAATCGAACCCTGATTGACCTCCATGGTGTTGTTCACGTAAATCGTCGTGGGGAGCAGTTCGTTCCGGCCAAAGGCCTGCAAATCGATTTTCTCAGTCACTGCCCACGTGGCCGCGACATCGTAATTGAAGGCGGATTCCTCCAAGTCTGTATTCCCGGCGCCCACGGTGTCTGTGTTGTACTGCTCGAAACCGGCGCCCACATTGACCGATGTCTTGACTGTCGGCTTGTAGCGCACGCCCGCGCGTGCCTTGTAATACTCGGGATCGTCCATGTCATTATCGCTGGACTGCATGCCGTAAGCACCGACACCGGTCAGCGTCGTCTTGTCGGTGACGCGATAGCCGAGGTTCAATTCGCCCTGGGTTTCATCCCAGTCGTATAGGCTCTCGTTATCGAAGTTGACCGCCGCGTGACTGCCACCAAGTTCAACCTCAAAGCGACCGACGTCCCGACCAACCGAGGCACCGTAGTCCTGCAGCTTCCGACCCGAGCGCTGCGTACGGCCCTCTATCAAGCGCAATATGGCTTGGCCTTCCTGGTTGCGCGCGCCGGCGTCCGACTGCGAGAACTCGTAATCCGATACGTCGCTGTAACGTTGGCTCAGCGAAAGCTGCAATTTCTCGCGGGTGCCGATCGTGGAATCGAAGTTCTCCTGCCAGGTCTCGTCGTCCATCTCATCGAAGTCCAGATAACGACGCGCCTTGCCCCAGCCGCGCAGGTTGAGCATGAAATACTCTGACTGCTTCAACAGGGAGAGCCCCGCTACGAGGTCTGCAAAGTAGTCGTCCTGCTCGTCTGTCTGCAGCAGAAGAACGTTCGAGTCATAAGTACCGCTGACCTCTGCAAAGGGACTCAGGGTGGTATCCTGCGACAACCGTATGCCTTCACCCGGCAGCGCCCAAGCGGTTGTCGATGCAACCGCCAGAACAAACAACAGACCGCTTGTCGCCCCACGAGTATTCGATTTCACTTTCATTCCTTCTCCTGCTTTTTTCAGCCTGAGAGCCCATTTGGGCCTGACACATTACCCTTGCATCCGACTTAACACCTCTATTTCGTGAGTAGTATTAAGCCTACCCCCCCCCAAGAATCAAGCGTTTTCTTCTGAAAAAGTCAGTCAGGTTTCCCGGTCATTCATGGCGTTCGGCTTCACTTCTCTCGCGCGGGGCTACGGTGCCGCCTATTTGTCGCTCATGAGCACCTTTCGAATGGCCAGCCGGTCCTGGGTTTGGATCGCCAGATCGAAGCCGTTGTCGTCCAGGTAGGAGACGGTGTAGCTCACGAAAGCATCGACCGTGAGCGTACGAAGCATGTACTTGAGCACATCGCGTGCGCGGGGATCGCCACTGCGGACCAGCTTGGAAAGGCCGGAGAAGATGTCAACCCTCAACGAATCCGCCTGACCCTGGTTCCCCCAGTGACTCTTGTAGGACAGCTTCTCGATGTACTTCTCCCTGTTCTCCATGACATAGCGGATGTAGATGTCTCGTGCAGCTTGCTGGTCGAAGAAGTCCCCAATATACAGCAGCGCTTCGGTCATGAGCGCGTAACGCTCGCTGGCAGGCCCATCCAGTTCGCCATCCACCAGGATGTGCCGGCAGAGGGGCATGGCAGCGGAGCTGTGTAAATCTCGCAGTGCACGCAGCAAGCGAGCAGCACGCAGGAGACCTGCGTCGCGTCCGGGCGCCATGCAGGCTCGCAAGGCGTCGACTAGCTGGGGTACGGCTTCCTCCCCGCGGGTCGCAAGCATCCGCCTGGCAGCCGCATTGATGGCCGGGGAGCGCTGCAGATCCGCCACCAACACCGGCACACCCTGCCAGCCGGGGGTCGCCGCGGTAAATGTAGATCCGGTGAAGGATGTGTTCGTTGCGCAACCGCACAACCAGAATGGCAGAAACCAGCCAAGCGCCCGGGCTCGCGGGAACAAGCGCTCGCTTGAATCGCGCGTGCTCACGCGCAAGATCAGCCGGGCGGCAACTCGTTTGCACGGGCTGCCACCGTCCGCATGCCTGCGGCTCAGCCGCACGGCTCCCCCTTTTTTTGCCGGAACTCAGGATGTCGGACAGCCCAACGCAAACATGTCCCGACACTCCCGCTGCGCCTGCATCAGAACGTGTATTCGGGGACAAACACGACGTCACCCGGCAGGAGCGTCACATCGTCCTCGATATTGCCGTCAGCGCCAACAGCATGCAGGTTCACGACTTGCTGTGCTGTTGTGCCGTCGGGCAACCGACGCGTCAAGCGAATGGCCGTATTCTTGGCCGAGGTGTCCAAGCCGCCAGCTTGCTGGATGGCCTTGCTGACCGTCAAGTCCTGAGTGGGCGGAATCTTGACAGCTCCAGGCTTCTTGACGCGGCCCAGGACGCTGACGAAACCCCACGGCGAGATGGTCTCCGCCTTGTCGTCGATGACGAACTGCACGGAAACCTGCGGGTTGACGAAGAACTTGTCGTACTGTTTCGACAAGAGCGCAATCGCTTCTTCAACCGTCTGATCCGCAACGCGCACCTTGCCGAGCAAGGGCAGTGACACGCAGCCATCGGACTGCACCATCGCCCCGCTTTCGTTCACTTCCTTCACCCCCGCCACCGTTACGGTCACGTTGATGGAAAGCCCGGGACGCAACTGCGGAGCCACGACGGGGGCAACCAGCAACGGGTCGGCCGACATGACCAACTGGGGCGGCGCAGGCACCGGGGTCACCGGCGCCACGACAGGTGTCAGCACTGACTCCAATTCCGACTGAATCGGCTCCTGGGCGCCCCGTCGGCCCCCCAGACACCCCGCCGCAAACAAAGCCCCCACAAGCCAGACAGCTGTCATTCTCATCGAACGTTTCATTCTACCCCATCTCGTTCTTGATGCCCACACCTGAGCCGCGCGATAAAGTAATCCACGCGAGAGGGTGACACAAGCCCTTTCGACGAACAAGTCCGCCGCGCCGATCGGGGCTGCTCCCAGCCCCGTCGCGACGGTATGGCTGATTCTTTTGGTGGCATAAGGAGCGAGAAAGAAGCGGGATAGAAAG
>CAYOBW010000039.1:0-35968 GCA_964402115.1 uncultured Victivallales bacterium | reverse complement strand
ACCAGCTAGCCGTAAGCCTTGGTGAGCCGTTACCTCACCAACTAGCTGATGGCACGCGGGCTCCTCTTAAAGCGACAGGTCCCGAAGGATCCCCATCTTTGATCTGCCTGCCATGCGACAGACGATCACATTCGGTATTAGCCCTCCTTTCGAAGGGTTGCCCCCAACTTTAAGGCAGATTGCCCACGCGTTCCTCGCCCTTCCGCCACTCCCACCTGTTCGTATTGCTACAATCAGATGAGCGTTCGACTTGCATGCCTAATCCACGCTGCCAGCGTTCGTTCTGAGCCAGAATCAAACTCTCCGAAACCAAAAATCAAGCTGTATCAACAACTTGCGTAGTTGACACAGCATGCTTTACGGTGCAACCGATTCACAAGCAACAGCCACCTTGCCCATTGCTGGGCAGTTTGGCATTCCAGTCACACCACTTCCGATCCGAAGTGATTTTAGCTTATTAGCTGTTCCAATTTTTCAAAGAACGATCAACACAAACAAGCGACTCTTCTTCCACTCTCGCCAAAACCCGAGGCTCAGAGGAGACCGGAAGATCTGCGTCGCAAGCTTTCTTCCCGTAGTGCATCCACTACGTCTCTTGAAATCGTGTTCAACCTACACCGAACACGCATCGAGTGTCAATTTGTTTTTCAGAATTTCTTCTGTCAAACAGAGCCAGCCAACCAGCCCTTATGCACTCGAACGATTAAGACAATACCCGTTGCCGCATCCCAGGTCAAGCGCGTTTGCACTTTTTTCTGCATTTCTTTATAGTGAACATGGATTCATTTAAGCGCGGGTGGGCGAGGCGGGAATCGAACCCGCAAGGATTGCTCCACAGGATCCTAAGTCCTGCGCGTCTGCCAGTTCCGCCACTCGCCCTCGATACCCGCGCTTGGTCTCCGCCTCGGGCCTGCGCCGCCGAACATCTGCCGGGGGGGCCGGTCAACACGTCTTCAGGAAGCGGTCCATACGGTCCATGCCTTCCCGGATGTTGTCCTGGCTACAGGCGTAGGATAACCGAACGGTCTGATCGACGCCGAAGGAAACACCTGGTACGACAGCCACCCCCGCCTCCTCCAGCAACCGCTCGGAGAACCGCACCGAGTCCATGCCACAGCGGGCGATGTTCGGCAGCACGTAAAACGCACCCTGGGGTTTGACGCAGGTAACGCCGGGCATGGCCGTCAGGCGGTGGTAGATGTAGTCGCGCCGCTCGGCAAAGGACTGCACCATGTCCGGCAGCCCGGGGATGCCGTTGCGCAGGGCCTCCACGGCGCCGTACATGGCGAACGTATTGGGCCCGGACGTACTGTGGCTTTGCAGGGCAGAAACCGCGGACACCACATCCTTCGGCCCTGCCATGTAGCCGAGTCGCCACCCCGTCATCGCCGCCGACTTGCTGAAGCCGTTGACCGTGATCGTGCGCGCGAGAATGGCCGGTGAAAAGCTGCCGACGCTGAAGTGTGTCGCCCCGTCGTAGACGAGTTTCTCGTAGATCTCGTCCGCTATGACGAACAACCCCCGCTGCACGGCCACTTCGGCCAGCGCGCGCAGCTCGTCCCCCGTGTAGACCACGCCGGTCGGGTTCGAAGGACTGTTCAAGATCACGGCACAAGCACGGGACGTAATCGCAGACTCCAGCTGCGCGGGCGTGATCTTGAAGTCGTTCTCCTCTGCTCCCTCGACGAAAACGCACCTCCCCCCCGCCACGCGGACCATCTCCGGATAACTCAACCAGTAGGGCGACGGGATGATGATCTCGGACCCCTCGTCGCAGATGGCCATGATGATATTGAACAGGGAATGCTTGGCGCCGTTGCTGACCACCACTTGTCCGGGATCGTATGCCAGGCCGTTTTCGCAGCGCAGTTTCTCGGCAATTGCTGTGCGGAGCGTGAGCAGGCCGTCCGACGGCGCGTACTTCGTTTCACCACGCTGCAAGGCAGCAATGGCTGCATCCTTAATGGTCTGAGGGGTGTCGAAGTCAGGCTCTCCCGCGCCGAAACTGCAGATGGAACGTCCCGCTGCCTTCAGCGCGTTTGCCCGCGCCGTCATGCCCAAGGTCACAGACGGCGCAATGGCCGCTACTCTTCCGTTCATTGCTCTTTGCTCCCGCAGCGAACGCGCTTAAGCACGTTCGATCAAATCGTGTTGCCGTAGTACTTCGCCACCAGGGGCGCGATAGAATCATCACGCAAACCAAGAATCCGCATTTCTCGCAGCGCATTCTCCGTGGAATCGGACGCGTGCGCCGCGTTAACCATGATGTCACGGCCGAACTCGCGCCGCACAGACCCGGGGCGGGCTTTGTTCGGATCCGTAGGCCCCAGCAGGTCCCGAATGATCCGGACGGCGTCAACCCCCTGATACACGAGAGCCAGGCATTCCTCGCTGGAGATGACAGATTTTTGGTCGTCGGGGCATTCGCGCGGCTTGTGCCCGGTCATGAAGCGCACGATGCTCTCGAACTGATTGGCAGCGAAATCCGGACCCATTTCGCGACAGAAGTTCCGCGCCGCTGCTTCAGGCACACGGAAACCGAGCTCGCGGGTGAGGACCTCGGCCACGCGCTGCCAACCCATCTCCTCGAAGCGCGCGGTCAAAGCCTCGCGAACAGGGCCGTAGAACTCTTCCGCCTGCGCCACGGTCATGGCGAATTTCTTGATGCCCACAATGCGCAAGCCCGAGCACGAAAGCACGTCTATGATGCTACCGGGCCGCAGGCTTGGGAAACGGAAATTGTCCGGCTTGAGCATGACCAGCGTCTGCTCGACGTTACTGCCCGGCGGAACATCGACCGCGTTCTCGATGATGCCACCGGCCTGTTGCGTGTAACGCGCCCACAGCGTCAGTGTGGCGGCGCAGCGCTCCCTGCAGGGCCCGACCAGCACCGCCGGCTCGAAGTAGCGCACCTCGCCGTTGTCGTCCTCGATGTAGTCCCCGTACGTGTCTCGTATGGTGGACCCCGACACGCGCCGGGAGGTAGCGCCCCCCGTGACATCCCAAACCTTGCGCACGGCATCTTCGCCCTCGAACAGCAGCAGCATCACGCGCTTGGGTTTGCCGGTTTCAGCATCGGGCATGTAATTCCGCAGGATGTAGTCGGCGAGCAGGTGCGACACCTTGGGATTGTCAGGATTCGCTCGCCGCACCAGGGCGGCATACTCCTCGGCCAACTGCCGGCTGGGGCCGAACATGCGTGCACCCACGAGCTTCGTATCGGTTCGTCCGATCACCCGCGCCAGAACCCCGCCCGTGCGGGATTTCTGGATCGTGTACGGATTGATGAGAATGAAAGCCAATTCCTTAGCCATAGGATACCTTACTTGTACTGGGGTGCCACGCAATGAATGGGTGTGCCGTATACACCAAACGCCATGGGTTGTATAGTCCAAAAGGGCGTTCGGGCGGAAGGGCTGCTGCGAAGCTCTCCCAGCCCGTCGCGGGCGGATAAGAACCTGCGGGCTTGCGCCATCTGCGTCCTTTGTCTACTATGCATGTTCATGGGGAACATGTTGTGACGGGAATTGGACGTCTCGCAAGCCCTCAGAATAGGGAGCGGTTGTGGATTACGTGCCTTATGCCCGCGAAGTGATTGACACCGAGATAGATGGCCTGCGAAAGGTACGGGACGGCTTGGGAGAGACCTTCACGCTCGCCGTTGCCCTGATTCTGGACTGCCTCGCGGGCCGTGGCAAGGTGGTTGTCACAGGGATCGGCAAGAACCTGCACATCGCCGAGAAGATCTCGGCGACACTCGCCAGCACCGGCGCCACGAGCGTAGTCCTGCACCCCTCGCAGGCCCTGCACGGCGATCTGGGCATCCTGAGCAAGGGAGATGTGCTGCTCGCGCTCAGCTACTCGGGCGCCTCGGATGAGTTGCTGGCCGTGATTCCCGCCGTCAAGCGCTTGGGAGTCAAGATTGTCGCGTTGACCGGCGTTCCCGACAGCGACCTTGCGCGCTACAGTGACGCGGTTGTGGCTGTGACCATCGAGCGGGAAGCTTGCCCTTTCAACATGGCGCCAACGGCCAGCACGACGGCCACTCTGGCGGTTGGCGATGCGCTGGCCATGGTGCTGCTGAAGGCCCGGGGCTTCCAGATCGAAGACTATGCCCGACTGCACCCTGGCGGCGCCATTGGCCGGGCGCTTCTGCTGCGCGTGGCGGACATCATGCGACCGCTGGACCGGGTGGCGCGCGTTCCGGCAAACGCCTCCATCAAGGATGCCCTGTTGGCCATGACACGTGCCCGCGCAGGTTTGGCGGGAATCGTGGACGACACCGGACACCTGCTTGGCATTTTCACTGACGGCGACCTGCGCCGCCAGATTGCCGATGGGGCCAACGCTATCGACAGCCCGGTGGCAGGCGTCATGACGCGCCGGCCGATCACGGTCCGCGAGAACCAACTGGCGGCCGATGTTCTGCACGTCTTCGAGGAGCACAGCATCGACGATGTGCCCGTCGTGGACGCCGAAGGCCGGCTCATCGGCTCCATCGATATCCAGGACCTTCCCAAGCTGAAGATACTCTAGCTGCGGCTGCGGTTGGCAACCGCTGCCTTGACGGTCGGCAAAGAGCCCCCTATCCTGTTCCACATGACAGTCGTGCGATCCCCCTCAAGCAAGGTACTGACGGCCAACGCCATGGTCGAGGAGCGCGAGCGGTTGCACGCGGCCGGTCGCGCGCTGGTCTTCACCAACGGCTGTTTCGATATCCTGCACCGCGGGCATGTGGAATACCTGAATTTCGCACGCACACAAGGCCACGCGCTGGCGGTCGGGCTCAACTCCGATGACTCCGTGCGGCGCCACAAGGGGCCCACGCGCCCGATCGTGCCGGAGCAGGATCGGGCCACCGTGCTGGCGGCGCTGGAAGCGGTCGACTACGTCGTGATCTTCGACGAGGACGAACCGGCCGCGCTGATCGGTCGACTGCTGCCCGATGTGCTCGTCAAGGGCGCCGACTGGGCGCACTACGTCAGCGGCCGGGAAGTTGTCGAGGCCCATGGCGGCCGGGTCGTACTTGCCAACCTGCTTGCCGACCGCTCGACCACCCGCATCGTGGAGCGGATTCGGCAGGCCGAGCGGGCGGATGCGCGCGCCGACAGACCACCGGCCAGGGAGTGAAGCCATGTCGGATTCGTTCATAGTCACCGGCGGCGCCGGTTTCATCGGCAGCAATCTCGTGAAGGCGCTGAACCGGCGCGGGCACGCCGATATCCTGATCGTGGACCACCTGAACCACGCAGCCAAGGACCGCAACCTCCGCGGCTTGCATTACCGGGCATACCAGGACAAGGCGGACTTCCGGAGGGACTTGCACGCCGGGACGCTGCCTGCCGTCGCAACGGTCTTTCACCTGGGGGCCTGCAGCTCCACAACCGAAACGGACGCCGGCTACCTCCGCGACAACAACGTGGCCTACACGCGCGAACTCTGCACCTGGAGCCTGGCGCGGGGGGCGCGCTTCATCTATGCATCCAGCGCCGCCACGTATGGAGACGGCGCCCTGGGCTACGCCGACGATCCCGCGCTGGTGCCACGGCTGCAACCCTTGAACCTCTACGGGCAATCCAAGCAGGACTTCGACCTCTGGGCGCTTCGGGAAGGCCTGTTGGAGCGCATCGTCGGCCTCAAGTACTTCAACGTGTACGGGCCGGGCGAGGACCACAAGGGCGACATGCGCTCGCTCGTGAACAAGGCCTACCGGCAGATTCTGGACGCGGGAACCCTGAACTTGTTTCGCTCGCACAGGTCGGACTACCGCGACGGCGAACAGGATCGCGATTTCGTATACGTGCGGGACGCCGTCGCGGTCACGCTTTTCTTCCACGATCACGCAGATCGGTCGGGACTCTTCAACTGCGGCACCGGTCGCGCGCGCACCTGGCTGGCTCTGGCGCACGCCCTCTTTGCCGCGATGGGCCGACCGCCCCAACTGAACTTCATGGACATGCCCGAGCACCTGCGGGACAAGTACCAGTACCACACCGAGGCGGACATGGCCCGCATGCGCAAGGCCGGCTACACCGCGCCTTTCACCTCCGTGGAAGACGGGGTCGACGACTACGTGCGCAACCACCTCGCACGGAGCGACGGCTGACCAGTCCCGGCACGCGCCGGGCCCTGCTCAGAGCGTCTTCTCCAGCACCTCGATCTGCTCGCGGATCTGGCGGGACGTGTCCGGCGCCGCGGCGGCTGGCGCCACGCTGAGGTCCACGCTGGCAGGCGCAACGCTCTGCGAGGGGTTGGCCGCGTAGTCCAGAACGTACTCCAGGCGAAACGTCTTCTGCTCCCCCGCCGCGAGCGGCACATCCCAACGCAGCAGCCCCTTCTCGTCGGGCTTCGCTTCAGGCTGAACCTTGACGTTGAGCACCCGCACGTCATCCGTTTCGGAGACGGGCACGCGGTCCGTCAAGGCCAGCGTCAACGGCTTGTCTGACAGGTTGGCGGTCGTGACCACGTAAGCGACCTGAAGCCGCTTGCGCCGGCCCGTCCACGTCAGTCCGCTATGCTTCCTGTCCAGCACCCGTGACAGCTTGACGCAGTCGGCCACGCCCACGAACGCGGCAAACGCTTCGCCCGGCGCCACGAAATCCAGCGCCGTGGTTCCCAGGAATGCGCCATCAACATACAACAGGACCTGCCCCGGCAGCAGCGGCCGGTCTCCGACGTTCAGGAGGTCGGCGGTCCGCACGACGTTAAGCGAAACCTCCGGAACCGCCACCAGTTTGAACTTGGCCGTGAGTTGCGCCGCCCCGATGGGCACACGCACGGGCCGTCCATCCGTGCGGACCGTCTGGGTCCCCGTGGCCGCGAAGTGCGCCGTTGTGCCCCGCTGCTCCTGCAACCGCTCGAAGGTCATGGCGTTGCCGGCCTGCGCGACCTGCTGGGCGTCCCAGTTCTGCGCGAACTCAGCCTGCTGCTCCTTCGGATTCTGCACCGTATTCCACAGCTTGATCTGCCCCGTAAACTTCCCGTTCGCGACGCTGAACGTGTCGGCGCCGCGGGCCGGGAGCCTGGCCCCCACCAGCAACTTCTCCAACTCCGGGATGCGAATCGTATCCTCGGCGCGCTGCGTCGAAAGCGTCAGCGCGACCCCCTCCCAGTTCTCGCCCGTGGTCTGGGTGACGACACCGAAAGACGACAGGGCCACCTTGTCCGCGGCGCCGCCCGTGCGGAGTTCATGCAAGGGCGCCCACGTGGCGCCCGGGAGCAGGTACGTGAGGTTCAGCGTGGCTTGCCGGACGCCAGCGGCTGGCAGCAGGGTCACAATCACGGTGCGCTGCTCTAACTGCGCCCGCTGCCGCAGCTCGTCCAGGGCCTTGCCGCGCGCCTCCAGTTCCGGCTTCAGGCCGCGCCGCTTCTTCTCCAGCTCGCGCTTGCCCTTCGCGATCTCACCCAACGCCGTGCCGACGAACTTCACGACGTCGCCATACTCCTCCACCTTGACCTGGCGAACCGCCGCGTCCTTGGGCATCTTGTCGAGGGCGAACGCGCGGACCGCATCCACCTGCCGCGTTTGCGCTTCCAACGCCGCCTGCTCATCATCCAGCGCCGCCAGCTGGTCCGCCAGATCCTGCGCAAGCGCCTCGGCCTTGCGCATTTCCTGGTCGTCGGGACGGGCGAGGTACGTGCGACGGACCTCGACATCCGTCAACTCGGCGGCGCTGGCGGGCGTCACGCTCACGCGCACGGAGCCCTCGTCAATCCACCCCGGCAGTTTCGCAAATGCAAAGCGCGTCGCGCCGGCGCCCAGTTCCACGGCGCCGGTCCGGGTGACGCGGGCACGGTCGGCATAGACCGTCACCTCGGCAATGCGCGACACGACCGCCAGCCCCTCCTCCGCGGCGGCGGGCGCCTGTGCCTCGGCCGGCACGGCGAAAGGCAACCAGAGCGGAAGCACCAACCCCATCAGAATGGCGCGCTGCATGACTGACCTCCTTTTATAAGGCCAGAAGGTTACCTGAACAGCCGGCTTGCGCGCAAGCGTCTGAAAAGCAGGTCGGGAACTGGTTCGGCTATACCGTCATGCCCTCGCACGGGCAACTCGCCAAGGCTCTTCCCCTGCCCGATGTGCCGCCAGACCGGCACGCCGCTCCAATCAATCCGCGGCCGATCATCACGCACTTTCTCTTTCCACGCCGCGCTCGCAACCGCCCCCCTTCCTCCTTCACCGCACAATCAGCAGAAACCCGTCCTTCGCCCGCGCCACGACGCGCCGTGTCTCCGCTTCGTCATAAACGCTGTAGTGCACGTCGCCAGCGATCGTCCACTGCTCAAACCCGAACGGTGCAGCCAGGTCGCCATATTGGAATAGGACCACGCAGTCCGTCGGGCTCACGCCCGCCAACGTTTTGAATGCGATCGTCATCCGCTCCGGAAGCGCCAGCGTGCCCGTGACCACCGCCACGTCGTTGGTCGCCAGGCCGCAGTCGACACGAAGCACCGCGTCCGGCTCGAACGTCGCATCCCCGGCGACCGTGACGGCGCCTACCGCGCCGTCGCCCGCCGGCGCGAGCATACCGCCGCCGCGGACGGTCAGGGCGGCGGCAATGCGACCCGAGCCGCCGAGCGTGGCACCGGCGTTGACCGTGTACGCCCCGCCGCCGCTGTGCGCGCCGTTGACCAGCAGCGTTCCGCCCTCCACCGCTGTCGCCCCGCTGTAGGTGTTCGTCGCGTTCAGGGCGAGTGTGCCGTCACCCGTCTTGGTCAGCGCGCCCGCGCCGCTCAGCGCCTGGTGCACCGTGCCCTGGCGGCCGGCGTCAATGTCGAACGCGTGCCGGCCCGCCCCGAGCAGTTCCAGCTTCGTCAGCCCGCCGTGGATCGTCAGGTCCGTGCTCCCGTCGTGGTTGCCAATCGTGCCGGCGGTCCAGTTGCAGACACGGGTTCCCGTGCCGGCCCCGGGCTGGATGGCCCCAACCCGCAACGTGCCGCCTGAGAGCTGCAAGGTCCCGGCCGTCGTGGCCGTGGCAACCGTCGTCTGCTTATCGGCCAGCAGGATCGTTCGGACCCGTGCCACCCCATTGCTGGTCAGTGTGAACATGCCGACGCCGGCCCGTGTGTTTGCCGCGGTCCCCTGCACCTGGCCCACCACCATGGTGTTGGTGACCACCAGCGACCCCGCGCCCATGGTGAAAACGCCGTTCTCGGTGCCCAGGCGATCCAGCGACACTCCAATCGTGAGCGTGTCCACGACGGCGTCCAGCCGTCCTGCCGACACATCCAGAGTGTGGGTAATGTTGTTGGCGGCATAGTGATTCTGCTGTCCCACCACGACGCTGCGGACACCGTTCGCGCCACCCGCCCCCCGCAGCACCAGTTCCGGCGACGCCAGGCCCGCGCGGAAGACGCAGGTCGCGCTCGCCAGACGACTCCCGATCACCAGCGTGCCAACATGAAACGTATTGCCTGCTCCCAGGCGCAACCAGTTCGTGTTCGCTGCGCTTCCACTGCCGTACCCGATGTCACCCACGCCAAGAACCGACGCGGTAATCGCATTGACGTCGGGTAGCGTCACGTCGGCCCACGAGTAGCGGTAATCGGGGGGAGAGGTGCGCGAATCCCCTCCCACGCGAAAGGCGTCGCCGGGCGCATCGTAGGTGAGCCCGCTCAGCCCGGACAGGTCTACCGTCAGCCCTATGCTCTGCGCCTTTGGCGCGACATCGAGGCTGGCCGCGCCGCTAACCGCGAGGATTCCGCCGCCGCCGATCGTGTGCGACGAGGTGACGGTGTTGGTGAAGACCAGTTCGCTGAACGTCTGGCGCACGCGGTCCAGGTTCAGCGCACTGGAGGTCGTGAAGATAAGCGTCGAGGCGGGATTCAACCGGTTGTCCCCGTCGGCCAGGGTCAGCGTGCCGCCGGTCAAGGTGGTCGGCCCGGCGAAGGTGCTGGCGCCGGCCAGGGTCAGCGCCCCGGCGCCGATCTTGACCAGCGAGCCCGCGCCGCTCAGGACGCCGCCGTAGAGCGTGCTGGCGTTGTTGTTGCCGACACGCAACGCGACCGCCGCCGCGGAGTCGTTGGCAAGCGCAAGGCCCTGCCCGCCCTGCAGGGCGCCGAGCGTGGCGCCGTTCAGGACGCCGAAACGCAACACCCCTCCGTGATCGTCGTAGTCCAGCGTGCTGTTCTGGAGGGCGTTGCCGCTGCCCAGGACCAGCGCGCCCCCGCGCACCGTCGTGGTCCCGCTGAACGTGTTCGTTCCCGAAAGCGTGAGGGCGGCCCCGCCGTCCTTCGCCAGCGCCAGCCCGCCCGCTCCGTCCACGAGCGTTCCCGTGAACGCATGATTCGTCGCCGCGTTCACGGTCAGAGTGGAAGGCGACGCCCCATCGTTCCGCACCGTGGCGTCCCGGGTTCCCCTGGTCAGTTGGCCCAGTGTCTGGTTGTACCCGTTCAAATCGAACGTGCCCGGGTTGGAGATGCCCAGCTGCAACACAGCCGTCGCGCAGACCCCGTCGTTCGCGACCAGTCGCAGCAGCCCCTCGCCCAGGTCCATCTGCGCGTAACTTCCGCCGCCGCCGAGCTCGACCGTCCCCAGCCGAACCACGACCGTGGGGCCCTCGCTGTAGATCGGCCCCAGCAGCTGCAGGACGGCGGCCGTGCCGCCCTCCGCGGCCAGGTGTCCGCCATTGCCGATGCTCGCGCGCACCGTCACCGCGCCGGTCACGGTGGAGCGCGCGGCCCCGGCCGCGTGCAGCGCGCCGCGGTAATCGGTCAGCGCGGTGGAATCGAGGACGATGTCATTCCCGACCGTCACGCCTTCCAGTTGCAGGCGCGTGATCCGCGCTGCCGTGCCGTTGCCCTGCACCGTCACCGCGCCGCTGCCCAGCGCGCCAGCGTTCCGCACCGCGGCCACGAGCCCGGCCACCGTCGTGGGCCCCGTGCGCGTGCTCGTGTTGGCCAGCACTAGCGTGGAGTTGGCGGTCGCACTGGTATTGCGCAGGTCCAGCGCGTGCGCTCCGCCCGATTCGGCCGTCAGCCCCGACAGCGCCCCCGTGCTGCCGTGCGCTACGATGCGCGCGTCGCCCGTAAGCGTAATGACGCCGGCAATGTTGACGCCGTTCTGCAGGCGCAGCGCGCCGAGGATGCCCGCCGCCTCGGTCCAGCCGATGCCGACGATCTCGGCGTTATTGGGAAAGACGCCGGCGCTCTGGAAGAAGAGCTGGCCGCCGTCCAGGACGCGGATGACAGCGGCGAGCCCGACATCCGCCCTGTAGTCGTCCACGTTGACGCGGGCCCGGTCGATCGCGACCGTCCCGGCAAAGCCTGACGAGTCGCCATTCAGCGTGTAGCGCGACTGCGTGCTCGCCCCCGTGCCGAGAAACGACCAGGTTCCGCTGCCGGAAACCGGATTGCTCAAGCCAAGATCGGCGGCATCGGCGCGGAATTGCCGCAGCGTGCCATCGGCCCGGATCGTCACGGGAATCCCCGCCGCCAGGGTCCCGGCCGCACCGCCGACGCCGACCTGAAGCATGCCGTCTTCCACCGCCGTGCCGCCTGTATAGGTGTTCTCCGCCGCCAGGCTTAGCGTACCCGAACCGGCCTTCGTCAGCCCGAACCCGCCGCTCAGCGCGCCGCTCACGGTCAGACCGGCGGCCCCCGTATCCACCACGCGAGCGGGCATGGACAGCGCCAGATCCAGGTCGATCGCCTGATGATTCGCGCTGGCGTTGACGATGTTGCCAAACAGATCCACCGCTCTACCCGCGAGCGTGAAGGCAGCCGCGTCCGCCGCGAAACGTAGTCCGGAGAAGTCCGTCCCGGCCGCGAAGTCGTTGGTGTTGGCCGTGAGCGAACCGCCAAAGACGAGCGCATCCCCTGCGGCGGGCGCCGCGCCGCCGCCCCAGTTGCTGCCCGTGGTCCAGGCCGTGTCCGCGCCGCCGCCGACCCACACCCGCTCCTCCACGAGCCTCTCGTCGAGCAGCACGCGGCCAGCGCTCTCGTCCACGCGCGCCACGGCGAACCCTGCCTCCCCGGTCACCGTCCAGCCGCTCAGGTTCGTCACTCCCGCCAGCGAACCGCCCGCGTACGAACAGAGCACCACCGGGTAGGAGAGCGCCGCCCCTGCCAGCGCGCTGACGTTGACCGTCAGCGTCGCCGGCAGCTTCAGCGTGCCCGTCACGACCGTGCGATCCGCGGCGGACGGCCCCTGGTTCCAGTTCAACACCGCGCCCTCTTCCAGCGTCAAATCGGCCACAGTCAGCGTCGCCGCCCCACCCGTACCCCCCGGAGCGAGGATGCCGTTCGCCCGCACCGTCACCGCGGCCCCGATGCGTCCCCCGCCGCCGAGCGTGGCGCCGGACTTCACCGTGTACGCCCCGCCGCTGTGCGCGCCGTTGACCAGCAGCGTTCCGCCGTCCAGGGTTGTCGCCCCGCTGTACGTGTGCGCGCCAGTCAACGTCTGCGTCCCCGCGCCAGTCTTCGTGACCGACCCGGCGCCGCCGATGCTGCCGCTGAACGTTGACGAGCCGCCGCCGCTGCCGATGGTCAGCGCACCGCCGCCGGTCAGAATGGAGCCGGCGCCGGTCAGCGTGTCGAGGGTCTGCGCCAGGCCGTTCAGGTCCAGCGTGCCGGCCACCACGACGTCGTTGCCCGCCGGAATGCCGTTCGCGGCGCCGAGCCGCGTCACGCCGGCATTCAAGGTCGTCGGTCCCGAGTAGCTGTTGGCTCCGGCCAGGGTCAGCGTGCCGGCGCCTTCTTTCCTCACAGGCATGGCGACGGAAGAGCCGTTCTTGATCGCGCCGCTGACGAGGAAGTTTCCGCTTCCCATGAATACGATGTCCCGGTCGGCAGCGCCGGCCGAGAGGGTGCCGGCGAAGGTGAGCGTACCGCTGTCGCTGGCGTAGATGCTCCCGCCGTTGCCGCCAATCGCGCTGACGGCGCCCTGGATGGTGTTGTTGCCGCTGACGTTGCGCAGAGCGACAAATCCATCGTCGGCATTGTTGTTGCTGGTGCGGAAGGTGACACCGCTGGGGATGCTGATCCCACCCTGCAATTGAATCTCGGCAAGCGCGACGGCGGCCGTAACCGTCTTGGCCGTCGAGCCCACGGCATTGTTGCTCTGGAGTCTCAGCGCGCCCCCGCTCACCGTCACGTTGCCCGTGAAGGTGCTGTTCCCGGTCAGCGTCAGCGTGCCGCCGTTGACGCTCACCGCCGCGCCGCCCGAAATCGGCCCGCCGAAACTCAGCCCTCCGGGTCCGCTCTTGGCGAGGTTCTGGTTCACCGCCCCGCCCCCCGGAGTCCAGGTTAGCGTGGTTCCTGACTGCGCAATCTCCAGCGTTCCACCGCCGCCCCCGTCACCCTCATTCATCCAGAGGCTGCGGGTCGTGGTCGCGCTGCCCCCATCGTAGCGGAAGAGCCCGTTGCCTTTGATCGCCAGGTAGCCGCTGCCGATCGCCTCCAGATCGTCCACGCGCAGCGTGCCGTCCAGCAGTTCCGTGCCGCCGACATAGGTGTTGGCCCCGGTCAGAACCAGCGCACCGCCGCCGGTCTTGACCAGCTTGGAGGCGCTGGAGGCGCCGCTGATAACGGCGTTGATCTGAATCGCGTTGGCGACCTGGATGGTGTTCCATCCGCTCCGGCCCAGCTTGAGCTTCAGCGTGCCGCCGCCGCCGTCGATCAGGTGCGGCCCGTACGTATTCCGGATCACGGGGTCGCCGGTGACGGTCAGGGTGCTCGTCCCGTCGCCGCAGTTCAGCAGCCACCCGGCGGTTCCGCTCACGTTGTCGTAAAAATGGAGCTGCCCGATCGTCGGCGAGATGCCGTTCAGGCCGACGCGCTGCAGGGTGTAGCTCGTGCCGTTGATCGTGCCGGACTGGGTCGTGTCGGACCCTGTGTCGTTGTTGAACTCGACATTCTCCTCCGCCGTGTCGGGGATGTTGTCGCCGCTCCAGCGTGCCGCGCTGTCCCAAAAGTGGCCGCCGTCGTCATCCCAGGTCCGCGTCAGCGACGAGCCGCTGACGAGCACTTCCACGCGGGCGTAGCTGCTGTTGTTCTCCTGGACGGTCACCGTGAAGCCGCTCGAGGACCACTTGTTGAACGTGTCGCCCGCGTCGAGCGCTTTGACGAAAAGCGTGTTGCCGCTCCCGCTCCAGCGGTGTACCGAGACCTTGTTGGCGTAGGTGCTGTTCAGGTCGCCGTCGTACCCGACGGCCCGGCGATAGCTGATGTAGTAATCCTGCGAGGACCCGTCAATGTCCAGCCGCAGCCCCTGCAAACGCGTGATGCTCGACGGATTGTTGTGCGCGGGGGCGATCTCGAAGGTGCCGGAGGCCGTGACGCTCTTGACCTTCGAGGACGGAATCCAGCCCTTCTGCCGCTTGTGCGGGAGGTTCGGATGCACCAACGGGCCGGCGCCCATCACGCAGGACGAATCGCCGTATTCAGCATCCACCGTGCCGTTGTCGTCCGAGTCGGTGGAGGCGTGCAGCAGGCCCAGGTTGTGCCCCAGTTCGTGGGCGTAGACCTGGGTAGATTGCCCGGCGACCCAGACCGTCTTTCCGCCTACTATGGCCAGGCCGGACCAGGAGGCGATCCCCATCGGCACCACATAGACCACGTGATCGTAGCCGTCGGGGTTGTTTCCGTCGGCCCGGGCCTTGTCGCTCGCGGCATTGGCCCAGCCCCAGGCGTCGACGCCGTCACTCTTGCTCATGTTGATCTTGTAGGGTCCCACCACCTTCCCGGAGAACGTAATCGCGCCGTAGGAGCATTCCTCGTAGAATCCTTTGACCGAATCGCTCGTCGTCGAGAACAAGCGGCTGTTGATGGAGGAGGACGAAGCGGTTACCGAGGCGTCGGTGAGGTTCACGATGATGGCGAGGACCGTGTGGTTGTCCACGGCCACGAGGGCCTGTGCCGCAAGCGGCGGAGCCTCCAGCACCTGGAAAGCCCCCTCGGCGCGCAATGCCGCCTCTCCCGAACCTTCAGCCACGACCAGTTGGCCGTCGAGCGTCCGGCCCCGCGCGCGGACCCGCATCCCGGTGCGCAGGTCGGCCGGCGGCGGCCCCTCGAACGCCAGTTTGAACACCTGGCCGCTCCGGGCTTCGGTCAGGGCGTACAGGGTTTCGGAGCGGTTGCGTTCGAAGTCGTCCGCAATGAGCACGTCCAGCGTGCCTTCCACCGTGATGGCGGTGCCGTCGGCCTGATCGGCCGCACTCGCCGCGGGAGCGCAGAGGCACAGGGCGGCCAGCCCGAGCAACCCCGCCACCGCCAACCCCCGATGCGTGAGTGCTTTCATCCGATGCACTCCTCGTATGTCTACACGTTTACGGATATTCACCTTGAACTACATCATACGCCGGGGACGCAGATGGGTCACGTGGCATGAAGTGGACACACCATGCCGGTGCGAATACTCACCGCACGATCAAGAGCGTTCCTGTCCTCTCCAGGGCCACGATCTGGCGATTCGCGGGATCGTCACTGACGACGTATGTCGTCGGGCCGGTCACGCGCCAGAGTCCGAATCCGGACGGCGCCGCCACGGTTCCATACCGGAAGAGAACCACTCGCGACGGCAGCCGCGCGCCCTCCAGCGCCGCGATGTTCACCGTCATCCGCTCCGACAGCGCCAGCTTGCCCGCGACCACCGCCACGTCGTTGGTTGCGGGGCCGCACTCGACGCGCAGCACGGCGTCCGGCTCGAAGGTCGCATCCCCGCCAACCGTAAAGGCGCCCGCCGCGCCCTCCCCGGCCGGCACCAGTGCTCCGCCGCCGCGCACGGTCAGCGCACCCGCGATGCGGCCCGTCCCGCCCAGCGTGGAGTTGGTGCTCACCGTCGTCGCCCCGCCGCCGGTGTGCGCGCCGTTGACGAGCAGCGCCCCACCCTCCACGCTCGTCGCCCCGCCGTACGTGTTCGCGCCGGTCAATGTCAGCGTACCCGCGCCGGTCTTCGTCAGCGCGCCCGCGCCCGAGACGGCCTGATTCACCGTGCCCTGGCGGTCGGCGTCGATGTCGAACGCGTGCCGGCCCGCCCCGAGCAGCTCCAGCCTCGTCAGCCCGCTCGCGATCGTCAGGTCCGTACTGTCGTCGTAGTTGCGGATCGTGCCGTCATTCCAGTTGAAGTTGCGCGCAGCCGTGCCGGCGCCCGGCCCGATCTTCTGCGCGCGCAACGTACCGCCGCCGTTCAGGTTGAATGTCGCGTTCACGGTTCCACTCAGGCGCTCGCCCAGCGTCAGCGTGCCTGCTTTGACCGTCCCCGCGCCGCCCAGCGTGAACACGCCATTTCCCGTCGCGGACTCGCTGCCTCGGCCAACCAGGATGGACGTCGCGTCAAGCGTACCCAGCCCCATGACGAAGGTGCCGACTGCTCCGCTACCGCCGTTGTCGGAAACCAAGTTCCCAAGCACCATCGCTCCAACCATCGCATCGAGCGTGGAACCCGTCACGCCGGTCGTCAAGTCCACCGTGCCGGAACCGTAGTTGTACTGCGAGTCGGCGGCGGAATACCCGATGGTGATGTTCGCGCGGTCATCGTCGCCACCGCCCGTGCCCCGAATCTTCAGGGAAGGCGACGTCAGGCCGGACGCGAAGCGCAGCGTGCCGTAATCCTCCGTCCGCGTGGTGCTGTACCCGACACGGAAGTTCGTCGCGTTGATCGTGTTGACCAACCCCAGATTCACCGTTCCGTAAGCCGCGCTGGTATTGTTGCCCCCTCCGCCGTCGGCTACGCTGAACGTCTGGGCGGTGATCCGCGTGTTCCGCGGCATCGTCATTTCGCCGTCTCCGCTGCCTGTCGGCGCCGGGCCTACGTTAAAGACTTTGGTCGCGCCGTCGAACACCAGGGTGGTTAGACCGCCGGCGTTCAGAGTCTGCTTGGCGTCTTCCGTAACGCTGCCGAGCCGGAAGTCGTTGGCGCCAAGACGGAGCGTGCCGCCCGTGCCCGTTAGCGTCGCCGTGCGTGTGTCGACGACATCCACGTCCGCCAGCGTCTGGCTCACCCCCGTCAAGTCGAGCGTTCCGACGGTGCCGGCGGCGGCAAGCGAGACTGCCGCATCCGTGTTCAGGCCGTCGTTCGCGCCAACTTTGGCACACCCTTCGACCCAAAGCTGCTGATAAGAACCACCACCGGAGTAGATTACGTTACCACCGCGCTGCATGACTCCCACCCCCACAGGTGCGGTGATCGCCCCGCTCAGGGTCAGCCAGGCTCCGGCGTCGGTGTACAAATGCCCTCCTGCCGTGGTTCCCCGTGCAAAGGAAAGGGGCCCGCTCCATGTCGCCGCCGCCGTCCCCGTCACCTCCAGCACGCCCCGGCCCGTGACGCCGATGAGCCCGAGTCCCCCGGCGGCCAGCGAATTGGTTACGTTCACTCCGTTTCCGAGTTGAATCCGCGCGTTCAAAACGGAACCGTTCAGCAGGACGTTTCCTCCCCCGAATGCGGCGCTGGAGTTGACCACAACGATCACGTCGTTCACCTGTGTTATTCCCGTGCGCGTGCTGGTGTTTTGCAGCGTAAGCGTGGAGCCGTTGGACGTGTGGGTATTGCGCAAATCCAGCGCGTGCGCGCCGCCTGATTCCGCCAGCCGCCCGGACAACGTTCCCGTGTTCCCATGCGCCGCGAGGCGCGCGTCGCCCGTGAGCGTGATGACGCCGGACGCATTGACGCCGTTCTGCAGGCGGATCGCGCCGAGCGCGCCCGTCGTCTCGCTCCAGCCGTTTCCGGCGATCTCCGCCGCGTTGGTGAAGACCCCCGCGCTTTGCAGTAAGAGTTGCCCGCCGGCGAGAACGCGAATCACGCCCGGACGGCCCAGATCGCTGGTGTAGTTGTCCACATTGATCCGCGCCCTGTCCGCGATGACGGTCCCCGTGAAGTCGGATGAATCCCCGCCCGGCACGTACCGGGACTGGTTGATGGTGCCGGTGCCGAGGAACGACCAGTTCCCGGCGCCGGAGACCGAGTGGCCCAGCGCGAGATCCGCCGCCGCGTCGCCCCGGAACTGCCGCAGCGTGCCGCCCGCGCCGATCGTAACGGCGCTGCCCGCCGCCAGCGAGCCGGCCGTACCGCCGTCCCCCACCTGGAGCACGCCGCCCTCCACCGTCGTGACGCCCCCGTGAGTGTTCGCGCCCGTCAGCGTCAGCGTGCCCGCACCCGCCTTCGAGACCGACCCCGGGCCCGCAAGGACGCCGCTCAGGGTCTGGTTCTCGGTGCTGTTGCGGTAGGCGAGCACACTGCCAGCCGTGCTTAACATGACCGCGCCCGCGTACGTGCCGCCGTTCAGCCGCCCGGTCGGGCCGATGACCAGCGTGCCGTCGTCCACCGTGGTGCCGCCGGTGTAGGTGTTCGGGCCGTTGAGCGTCAGCGTGCCCGCGCCCGTCTTGGTCAGCCCCCGCGCGCTGCCGTCCTGCCCCACGGCGCCGTTGAGCGTCAGGCTGCCCGCCGCCTCCGTAACGCCAAACACGCGGCCTGCGCCGTCCAGCACCATGTCGAGGCGGATCGTCTGCTCGTTCGGTGTCCCGTTCACCACGTTGCCGGCCAGGTTCACGGCATTGCCGCCGAGCGTGTAGATCCCGTTGTTGGCGAAGGTGATGCCGTTGAACGGCGTGCCCGCCGCGAAATCGTTATCGTTCTCCGTGTCCGTAAGCGTGGCGGCTCCGAACGTCAGCACCTGCCCTGCCGCCGCGGCACCGTCGGTCCAGTTCGCGGGTGCGCTCCAGTTCGGACTGGCCTCCCCGCCCGTCCAGGCGGGCGCCGTCCCGATCCTCACGGTGACCCAGCCGCCCCTGGCCCCGAAGACGTAGTGCCGGCCCGCTGCCGGGTTGAGAACGAAGAGCGTGCCCACCGACCCGGCGAGGGAGCCGTACCGGATCAGGTTGTAGGTCACGGACGGCAATCCCGGCTCCCAGGGCGCGGTCGTGCCCTCGGCCAGGAGATAGACGCCGCCGTTGAGCGTCACGGCGCCCGCGCCCGCGTCGATGGTGTCGTTCGCCGGCCCCGCGTTGAACTCGAACGCCAGCGTGCAGCCGTCCTGCAACGTCAGCCCGCCCACCGTCAAGGTGCCCACGCCGCCGTCGCCGGGCGCGATCCGTCCGCCTCTGCCGACGGTGGTCATGCCCGACAAGCGACCCATGCCCGCCAGCGCACCGCCGGCGTTCACGCTAACCGCCCCCGCGCCGCTCTTCACGCCGTTGATCGTGAGCGTGCCGCCGTTGACGACCGTCGTCCCCGTGTAGGTGTTCGTCCCCGTCAGGGTGAGCGTTCCCGCGCCTGTCTTCTCCAACTGCACGCCGCCGCCGGCCGCACCGGCGGCCGGGGCGGTCCCGCCGGCGTTGTCGCGGATGACGCCGGCGAACGTGGCACTGCCGCCGGCGACGCCGACGACGAGTTTCTCGATGTACGCGGACGCCCCGGACTGGCCCGTGGCATTGCCGTAGCCGTTCTGCACAAAGCCGTTCCCGGTGAGCTCGTCCACGTAGATGGCGTCAGCATAGAGGTCCAGAATGGCGCCCGCGCGGACGTCCATGTCCGCCGTGCAGCCGCTCCAGTTCCCGGCGTTGTTGCCGTTGCGCAGGGTACCCTCCTGGAGCACGAACCGGCCCGAGGGGGTGAGCGTGGCGTTGTAGAACGAGGCCCGCCCGGCGCCGGTCTTGATCCAGACGCCGTTGCCCGAAAGGGCTTTCCCGTTGGCGAGGACCCAGCTGTCGCCGCTGGTGGCGTTGATCTCGACGACGGCGTGGTTGGCGATCGGGGTGTTCAGCGCGCCGGTGTTCGCGAACTGCAGCGTGCCGCCGTTCACGGTTGTCGCGCCGCCATACGTGATGTTCGCGCCGCTGAGCGTCAGCACGCCGGCGCCAAGCTTGGCAATCGCAAGGTTGCCGCTGCCGCCCGCCGCGCTGCGCAGGTAGCCGGACCAAGTGGCGTTGGTGGCGAGGTTGAGCGTCAGGGTCGCATCGCCGATGCCCGTCTCGGCCTCGGTGTTCTGGATGATCGGCGCCGTGCCGGACATCGTCAGCCCGTGGATCGTCTGGTTGTTGCCGTGCAGTTGGAACTTGGCGTTCTGCGAACCGTTTTGGAAGGCCAGGGCCGTGGCGGGCCCGAACTGGTTGGGCTGCAAGGTGCGCAGCGTGACCGCGGCGCTGCCGTCGCCCAGTTCGACCGCCCCGGGGAGGGCCGTCGCGCCACCGGTCTTGGCGCACACGAGCGTGCCCGAAACGATGCGGGTGGTCCCGGCGTACGTGTTCGTGGTGACGCCCGCGAGCGTCAGCGAGCGGTCCACTTCCTTAACGATCAGGCCACCCGGGCCGGAGAGCGCGCCCTGGAGTTCCAGGTCGTTGCCGGACGATCCGCCGCGGCCAATATCGCTCGTGGCATTCAGCAGCACGCTGCCGCTGAGCGTGACTTTGCCGCTGCCGCCGTTCTGGTTCAGGGCCGGGCGCCCCGCCACGCCGGTGGCGCCGTTGAGGACAAGGTCGTTGTCGAGGGTGACGGCGGCAGGCGCCCAGATCTCGTAGCTGGCGCCGGCGGCGACGGAGACCGGGCCGCTGCCCAGCCGGGCGCCGCCGCCGAGGTCCGTGCGCAGCCGCAGGATGCCGCTGTCTATGAAGGTCCCGCCGGTGTAGGTGTTCCGGGCGGCCATGTCCAGGTACACAAACGCGCCGGCATTCCTGACACTGCCGCCGCCGCTGATGACGTTGTCCACCTGGTAGAGGTTGTTGCGGTTGAAGACGAGCGCGCCGTTGTTCAACACGCTGCCCGCGCCCAGCGTCCCGCTTCCGCCGCCGCTGCCGACCTGCAGCACGCCGGCGTCGATCCGGGTCCCGCCGTCATAGTTGTTGGCGCCGGCGAGCGTCAGCATGCCCGCGCCGCCCTTGGTCAGCGTGCCGCCCGCGCTGCTCAGCGCCGCGGCCAGCGCGACATTCTGGCCGGCCGTGTCCAGCTGGTACGCCTGCCCCTCCGCCGTGCTGAACCGGGCCGAATAGTCCGTGCTGTTCGCCGCGCTGAAGCGCAGGGTGCCCCCCGCGAAGGAAACCGTGCCGGTGGACCCAAGCGCGTGGGAATGGCCGAGCTCGACCGTGCCGCTGAGCAGCAGCGTGCCCCCGGCGTACGTGTTGCTCCCCGCCAGCTGCAGGGTGCCGTTGCCGGCCTTGACCAGCCCGCGCTCCCCGCCTATGGCACCGCCGATCGCCACCGCTCCGCCGCCCGTGTCCACGGTGCAATCAACAAACGGCAGCGTCAGGTCATGCGCCACGGCCTGGCGGTTGGTGCTTCCGCTCACAAGATTGCCGAAGAGGTCGACGGCGTTGCCCGCGAGCGTGAACGAGGCCGCGTCCGCCGCGAAGCGCAGGCCGTAGAAGTCCGTGCCGGCCGGGAAGTCGTTCGTGTTGCACGTGTTCGAACCGGTGAAGATCAGCACGTCGGTCTCGACCGGCGCCGTCCCTCCCGTCCAGTTGCCGGCCGTCGTCCAGAGGCTGTTCGATCCGCCTCCGCCCCATGTCTGTGCGCGGGGAATCCGGTCCAGCAGGACGCGCCGCCCGATCGCGTCGAGCTTGACCTCGACGTCCGCTCCGACGCCGTTGACCGTCCATCCGCTCAGATCCGCCGCACCCGCCAGTATGCCACCCGTGCAGTCCAGGAGTACCGCCGGATACGTCAGCTCCGCCGTGCCCCGCGCGCTGACGTCGACCGTCATCTCGGTCGGCAGCGTCAGCGTGCCGCTGATGGATACCCGGTCTGCACCTGACTCGCCCTGGTTCCAGTTCAACGCGGATGCCTCGCCCAGGGTCAGGTCGGTTACGGTCAGCACCGCCGTGGCGTTTGTTCCTCCGGGCGCAAGCACACCTTCCTCCAGCACCGTCACCGCGGCGCCGATGCTGCCCCCGCCTCCCAGCGCTGCGCCGCTGTTCACCGTGTAGGTGTCGCCGCCGCTGTGCACGCCATAAACCAGCAGCGCGCCCTCCTCCACGACCGTCGCTCCGCTGTACGTGTTCGCGCCGGTCAACGTCAGCATGCCCTCGCCCCGCTTCGTCAGCGGGCCATCGCCCGAGAGGGCCTGGCTGACGGTGCCCTGGCGCCCGGCGTCAATGTGAAAAGCGTGCAGGTCCTCCCCCCGCAGTTCCAGCCTGGTCAGCCCGCCCCGGATCGTCAGGTCCGTGTGCTCATCGTAGTTCCGGAACGTGCCGTTGTACCAGTTGATGCTGCGCGTGCCGGCGCCTGCCCCCGGCCCGAGCGTTTGCACGTACAGCGTGCCGCCGGACAGGTTCACGCTCCCGGTGGTCGTGGCGGTGCTGACCGTCGTTTGCCGGTCCCCCAGCAGGAGCGTCCGCACCCGTGCCACGCCAGCGCCGGTCAAGGTGAATGTGCCGACCCCGGCCCGGGTGGCCGCCGTGGCTGCCTGCACCTGGCCCACCACCATGACGTTGGTGACCGTGAGCGATCCCGCGCCCATGCTGAAAACGCCATTCTCGGTGCCGAGACGATCCAGCGACTGGCCAATAATCACCGTATCCGCAAGCGCATCCAGGCTGCCCGTCGAGACATCGAAGGCGTGGGTGATGTTGTTTGCGACATTGTTGTTCTGCTGCCCCACCACGATCGTGCGGACGCTAGTGCCGCCATCTGCCCCCCGCAGCACCAGCGAAGGCGACTCCAGGCCCGCGCGGAAGACGCAGCTTGCGCTGGCCAGACGGCTCCCGATCACCAGCGCGTCGACGTGGAACGTACTCTCCTGCCCCAGCCGCAGCCAGATCGTGTTGGCCGCGTTGCCGCCGCCGTACCCGTTGTCACCCACCCCCAGGGACGACGCGGTAATCGCGGTGACCGCCGGCAGCGTCACGTCGGCCCACGAATAGCGGTAATCGTCGGCGCCGGAGACCCCGCCCACCCGGAAGAAACCGGACGCGTTGTCATACGTGAACGCGTTCAGCCCCGACATGTTCACCGTCAGCCCGATGCTCTGCGCCTTCGCCGCGATATCGAGGTTGGCCGCGCCGTTCACCGTCAGCGATCCGCCACCGCCGAACGTGTGCGAGGCAGTCGCGGCATTGCTGAAGAGAATCTCGCCCAGCGTCTGGTTCACAAGGTCCAGGGTCAATGTGCCGGAGGCCGTGAAGCAGAGCGTCGAGGCGGGATTCAGCCGGTTGTCGCCGCCGGTCAGGATCAGCGTGCCGCTGTTCAGCGTGGTTCGTCCGGTGAAGGTGTTGGCGGCGGTCAGGGTCAGCGTCCCGGCACCGGTCTTTGAAATCGAACCCAACCCCTCAATGGGGCCGCTCAGGGTCTGGTTCAGGGTGCTGCTGTTGTGGGCGAAGGCGCTGGTTGTCGCGCCCAGCGCGATCGCGCCCGCATACGTGCCATCGCACAGCCGTCCGGTGGCGCCGATGACCAGCGCACCGTCGTGGACCGTGGTGTTGCCGGTGTAGGTGTTCAACCCGTTCAGCGTCAGCGTGCCCGTTCCCGCCTTTGAGATCGAACCCGACCCTGTGACGGCGCCGTTCAAGGTCTGACTCGCGGTGCTGTTGTTGTAGGCAAAAGCGCTGCTCTCCACGCTCAACGTGATCGCGCCCGCGTACGTGCCTCCGCTCAGCCGCCCGGCGGCCCCGATGACCAGCGCACCGTCCAGCACGACCGTGCCGCCGGCGTACGTGTTCGGCCCGTTCAGCGTGAGCGTGCCCGCCCCCGTCTTGGTCAAGCCGCGCGCACTCGCGTCCTGCCCCACCGCGCCGCTGATCGTCAGGCTGCCCGCTGCGTCGATGACGCTGAACGCGCGGTCCCCGCCGTCCATGACGAGGTTGAGGCCGATCGTCTGCGGGTTCGCCGTCGCGTTCACCACGTTGCCGATCAGGTTCACGGCGTTGCCGCGCAGCGTGTAGACCCCGCTGTTGGCAAAGGCGATTCCCTTGAACCGCGTACCCGGCGCGAAATCGTTGTTGTTATCCGCGTCGGTGATGGCGGCCGCCCCGAATCTCACCCCAGCGCCCGCCACGGCTTGGCCTTCGCTCCAGTTCGCGGCCACGCTCCAGTTCGGGCTCGCATCCCCTCCGGACCAGGCGGGCGACGTATCCTTCGCGATCGTCAGGGTGATCCATGCGCCGCTGGTTCCGAAGACATAGCTCAGGCCGGCCACGGGGGTGAGAACGTGGAGCCCGTCGAGCGACCCGGCCAACGCGCCGAAGCGGACAAGGTTGACCGTCACGGGAAGCTCCTCAGGCGCCCAGGGGGAGGTCGTGCCCTCGGCAAGGAGATAAACGCCCCCGCCGTTGATGGTTACGGTCCCCGCGCTCGCATCGAGCGTGTCGTTCGCCGGCGCCGCGTTGAACTCGAACGCCAGCGCTCCGCCGTTCTGCACCGTCAGCCCGCCCACCGTCAGCGTTCCCACGCCGCCGTCGCCGGGCGCGATTCGTCCGCCACTGCCGACGGTCGTCGTACCCGACACACTTCCCGTGCCCGCCAGCGTGCCTCCGGAACTGATTGCATACGCGCCGCCGCCCCGGTGCGCGCCATTGACCAGCAGCGTTCCACCCTCCACCTTCGTCGCGCCGCCGTAGGTGTTCGCCGCATTCAGCTTCAGGATGCCCCCGCCCTGTTTGGTCAGCGCGCCCGTGCCCGAGATGACCGCGTTGACCGTGCCCTGCCGGCTGGCGTCAATGTTGAACGCATGCAGGCCTGTACCGGTCAGCTCCAGCTTCGTCAGTCCGCTGCTGATGGTCAGGTCCGTGCTTGCGTCGTAGTTCCGGATTGTCCCGGCGGTCCACACGACCGCCGCGTCCACGGCCGTGGCGCTTCCGGTTTGCGGTCCCTTCTGGATAATCCCTGCCCTCAGCGTGCCGGCCGTCAGGTTGAAGGTGCCGGTGACGGCCTTCGCACCGCTCCCGGTGGCGGCAATGGTATTCCCCGCGAGGTTCAGCGTGCCTGCCTCCAGCAGACCGTCCGCATGGTTCAATGTGAACGCGCCGTTGGCCGCAAAGGCGTCGGCAACGGATCCGCCGCCGGCAATTAGGCCGACCGTCAGCGTGCCCACCGCAAGTTTCCCTCTCCCCATCGTGAATGACGCGTTGATCGTGCCCGCGCGGTTGGCGGCACCGCGCGTGTCGGCGCTGCCCACGGTCATGCCCGTCACCAGCGCATCCACGCTGCCCCCAGCCAGGTTGGCGGCCGCCGTCCAGGTCGTGTTGCTGTCGGCTGACACCGCGCCGATCTCCCACGACGACACCGCGCTCACGCCGTCGGTGTTGCGCACGAGCAGCGCCGGATCGGTCAACCCTCCGGCGAACTCCAGGCTCCCATTGCTGCGTCCGCTGAGCGCAACGCCGATCGCGGTAACCTGGAGGGTGTTGTCCGCCCCCAGGCGCAGCACGGATGTGCCGCCGTGGCTGCTGGCGCCGACATCGCCGATGGCGAGGGTGGCGGCGCTAAGGGTGGTGCTCTTCGCCAGTGTAACCGAGGCCACGGTACCCAGCGCCCCGGCGTTCGATGTTCCCGGTTTCAATCCGATGCGGAAGACGTTCGCGGGCGCGTCAAAGGCGAAACGGCTCAATCCCGACATGTTCAGGGTTGTGAGGCAAGTCCTGCTGCCGACGTTGACGCCGCCGGGGCCGATTTGCAGGTCCGTCGCTCCGCCGACCCGCAGGGTGCCGCCCCCCGTAACGGTCGCCGTGACGTTTTCAAGCTCCGGGAAGATCAAGGTGTACACGGTCTGGCTGAAGCCCGCGACATCGAGGACCGTTGTTCCGCCGAAGTCCAGCACGGTGCCCGCAGGCAGCCGGTTGTCGCCGCCGGCGAGTTGCAGCACACCGGCCCGCAGCGCGGTGGCGCCAGTGTAGGTGTTCCCCGTCTCCAGGACGACGGTGCCGTCAAGGGCCGCCGTGCCGAAGGTCACGGCATAATCGCCGGAGATCACGCCCCGGATGATCCCCCTGCCCTGACCGGCTGTTCCCCCGCTGCCGCCCGCCCCCAGCGTCGCGTCCCCGCCCAGGGTGATGCCGCCGGCCAGGATCGTGTCGGGCGCATTGTACCCCGCCAGGCGCAGCGCCGCTTCGTAGTCGGTTTCGCCGTGGCCGGCGCCCGCCAGGCGTATGGCCTGCGGGAACGTGCCGCCCGCCCAGAGGCCAAGCTGGCCGCCGGCCTCCACGGCCACCGCCGCCGCGCCGCCCAGGCTGGCGCCGCTCGGGGCGTACACCCGGCCGCGCTCGATCCTCAGCGTGCCGGTGAAGCCGGCGGGCAGCGCCGCCGCGCCCCAGTCGCCCGCGCCGATCCCCGCACCCGCCGTCCGCAGCACCAGCGTGCCCGCGCCGGTCGTCGCCGCCCATTTCGGCCGCGACGCCACGGTGTTCGCGCTCAGGGTGTTGACGCCGAGCGTCGCGCCGCCGGCAATCGCGTAGGCGCTGGATAGCAGCGGGACGCTGGCCGTGCCATCGCCGAACTGCAGCCAGCCGCCGTCGATTGTCGTCGCACCGGTGTAGCTGCCCGCCGAGCCCGTCAGCGTCAGGGTGCCGGCGCCACCCTTCGCGAGCGAACCCTGCCCCGTCACGTTTCCGCCCAAAGTCTGATCCGCAGTGCCGTTGTAAGCGAAGACGCTGCGCTCGGCGCTCAAGGCGACCGCGCCCGCATACGCGCCGCCGTTCAGCCGCCCGGCAGGGCCGATGACCAGCGCGCCGTCGAGCACGGTGGTGTTGCCGGCGTACGTGTTCGGACCGTTCAGCGTCAGCGTGCCGGCGCCCGTCTTGGTCAGCCCGCGCGTGCTACCGTCCTGGCCCACGGCACCGTTGATCGTCAGGCTGCCCGCCGCTTCCGCCACGCTGAACAGGCGGCCTGCGCCGTCCATGACGATTTCCAGGCCGATCGTCTGCCGGTTCGTCGTGGCGTTCACCACGCTGCCGATCAGGTTCACGGCATTGCCGCTCAACGCGTAGCTTCCGGCGTTGGCGAAGGCGATGCCGCGGAACCGCGTACCCGCGGCGAAATCGTTGTGGTTGTCCGTGCCCGTCGGCGAGGCCGCGCCGAACCTCAGCCCCTCGCCCGCCGCCGCGGGACCGTTGGTCCAGTTCGCGGCCACGCTCCAGTTCGGGCTCGCATCCGCGCCCGTCCAGGAGGGCGTCGTGTCCGTCTCGATCGTCAGGGTGATCCAGTTGCCGCTCGTCCCGAAGATGTAGTTAAGGCCGGCCACCGGGTTGAGGACGAAGAGCCCCTCCGGCGACCCGACCAGCGAGCCGTACCGGATCAGGTTAACCGTCACGGGCAGCGTCGCCGGCGCCCAGGGGGTGTCCGTGCCCTCGGCCACGAGATAGACGCCGCCGGCGGCGATGTTCACGGCGCCCGGGCCCGCATCGATCATGTCGTTCGCCGACCCCGCGCGGAACTCAACCACCAGCGCGCCGCCGTCCTGCAGCGTGAGTTCGGCCACCGCCAGCGTGCCGACCCCGCCGTCGCCCGGCGCGATCCGCCCGCCGCCGTTGACGGTGGTCGTGCCCGCCACGCTGCCCGTGCCCGCCAGCGTGCCGCCGGCGTTCACGCTCACCGCCCCGGCACCACTCTTCGAACCATTCACCTTGAGCGTGCCGCCGTTGACCAGCGTCGCCCCCGAGTACGTGTTGGCGCCCGTCAGCGTGAGCGTCCCCGCGCCCACCTTCTCCAGTTGGACGCCGCCGCCGGCCGTGCCGGCGGCCGGGGCGCTGCTGCCGGCGTTGTTGCGGATAACGCCCGCAAAGGAGGAACTGCCGTGGGCGACGCCGACGACGAACTTCTCGACGTAGGGGGCGGCGCCGGAGTGGCCCGAGGCGTTGCCGTAGCCGTTCTGCACGACGCCGCTCCCGGTGAGCTGGTCGACGTAAACCGCGTCGCCATAGAGGTCCAGGATGGCGCCCGCGTCGATGTCCATGTCGGCGGTGCTGCCACTCCAGTTCCCGGCGTTGTTGTTGTTGCGCAGGGCGCCAGCCTGAAGCTCGAACCGGCCCGTGGTGGTCAGCGTGGCGTTCTCGAGGGTGGCACGGCCCGAGCCGGTCTTGATCCAGGCGCCGCTGCCCGAAAGGGTCTTGCTGTCTTTCAGCGTCCAGCTGTCGCCGCTGGTGGCGTTGAGTTCGACGGTCGCGCGGTTGACGATCGGGGTGTTCAGCGCGCCGGTGTTCGCGAACTTCAGCCTGCCGCCGGACACGGTCGTGCTGCCAGTGCAGGTGATCTGGTTGCCCGAGAGCGTCAGCGTGCCGCCGCCGAGTTTGGCGAGCCCCAGGCTGCCGCTGGTGCCGCCCGCCTTGTCGCGCAGGTAACCGGACCAGGTGGCGCTGGCGTCAAGGTCGAGCGTCAGGGTCGCATCGCGGATGCCCGACTCGCTCTCCGCGTTCTGGATGATCGCCAGCGTTCCGGACATGGACAGGCCGTAGAGCGTCTGGTCGCAGCCGAGCAGTTGGAACTTGGCGCTCTGCGTACCGTTCTGGAAAGCCAGGGCGGCGCCCGCCCCGAACTGGTCGGGCTGCCCGGCGCGAAGCACAACCGCGCCGCCGCCATCGCCCAGCGCAACGTCGCCGCGAAAGGCCGCCGCGCCGCCGGTCTTGGCGCACACCAGCGTGCCGTCGTTGATGCGCGTGGTTCCCTGGTACGTGTTCGAGCTGCCGCCGCCGAGCGTCAGGGTCCCGGAGCCGGTCTTGGTCAGCCCGGAGCCCGAGGAGGCCCCGCTGATGGCGGCGTTGATCTGCAGCCCGCTGCCCACTTGAACGGTATTCTCTCCGCTGCGGCCCAGCTTGAGATTCAGCCTCGCGCTGCCGCCGCCCCAGTCGATCAGGTGCGGTGCGTAGGTCGTGAGAATGGCGGGGTCGGCGTTTACCGTCAACGTGCTCGTGCCGTCGCCGCAGTTCAGCAGCCAGCCGTCCGCACCCGCAGCGTTGTCCTGGAAGCGCAGCTGGTTGACGGTGGGTGAGATCCCGTTCAGGCCGACGCGATGCAGCGTGTACGTTTGCCCGTTGACCACGCCGGACACCTTCTGCTCCGACCCGGTGTCGCCGCCGAACTCCACGTTCTCGTCGGTGCTGTTGGGTATATCAAGTCCGCTCCAGCGCGCGGTGCTGTTCCAGAGGTAGCCGCCGCTGTCGCTCCAGACCCGGGTGATCACCGAACCGCGAATCAGCACATCGAAGATGACCCCGCTGCTCGAGGTCTCCGCAACCCTTACCTTGAAGTCGCTGGAGGACCACTTGTCAAACGTCTGCCCCTCGCTCAGCGTCTTGACAAGGAGCGTGTTGCCGCTGCCGCTCCAGCGGTGCACCGAGACCTTGTCGGCGAAGCTGCTGCTCAGGTCGCCGTCGTACCCGGAGTGCTTGCGATAGCTGAAGTAGTAATCCTGCGAGGAGCCGTCAATGTCCAGCCGCAGCCCCTGCAACCGCTCGGTGTCCGACGGATCGGCGTGCGCCGGAGCGATGTTGAAGGTGCCGGACGACGTGACGGTCTTGACCTTTGAAGACCAGATCCAGCCCATCTGCCGCTTGTGCGGGAGGTTGGGATGCACCACCGGGCCTGTGCCCATGATGCAGGACGTATCGCCGTACTCGACGTTCACCGAGCCGTTGTCGTCCGAGTCGGAGGAGGCGTGCAGCATGCCCAGGTTGTGCCCGATTTCGTGGCAGTAGACGTGAAGCGAGGTGGGTGCTGCGATCCAGGACCTGTCCCCTCCGACCGTGGCCAGGCCGGCCCAGGAGGCGATCCCCGCCGGCACCACGTAGACCACGTGATCGTAGTTGTCGGGGTTGTTGCCGCCGTCACGGGCCTTGCCGTCCGCGGCACGGGCCCAGCCCAAGTAATCGACACCGTCGCTCTTGCTCATGTTGATCTTGTAGGGCCCCACCACCTTCCCGGAGAAGGTAATCGCGCCGTAGGAGCACTCCTCGTAGAAACCTTTGACTGAATCGCTCGTCGTCGAGAACAGGCGGCTGTTGATGGAGGATGACGAAGCGGTTACCGAGGCGTCGGTGAGATTCACGATGATGGCGAGGAGCGTGTGGGTGTCCACGGCCACGAAGGCCTGCGCCGCGAGCGGCGGGGTCTCCAGCACCTGGAAATCCCCCTCGGCGCTCAGTGCCGCCTCTCCCGAACCTTCGGCCACGACCAGATGGCCGTCGAGCGTCCGGCCCCGCGCGCGGACCCGCATCCCGGTGCGCAGGTCGGCCGGCGGCGGCCCCTCGAACGCCAGTTTGAACACCTGGCCGCTCCGGGCTTCGGTCAGGGCGTACAGGGTTTCGGAGCGGTTGCGTTCGAAGTCGTCCGCGATGAGCACGTCCAGCGTGCCTTCCGTCGTGACGAGGGTCCCGCCGGCCACTTCCGCCGCGCGCGCCAGCGGGGCGCAGAGGCCAAGCCAGGCAAGCCAGACCAACGACGCCACCGCCGCCCCTTTCAGCCACGCGCGAGATCCCAGCCGAGGGCCCCTCGCACTCCTGAGCGACACGCCCCCCGCTCCCGCCTGCGGCGAGGTCACTCCGCGTCCAACCGCCATTGCCTGTTTCATTCCACGCCCTTCCCGCGACCGCCCACCGATCAACAGGCCACCCTTCGCCCGCGCCACAACGCGGCGTGCCCCGGGCTCGTCATACATACAGCAGCCCACGTCGCCGACGACCGTCCACGGCCCGAACCCGCAGTGTGCCGTCGCTTGGCTTCAAGAGAAGCCTCCTGCAGCCGCCCTCCTGTCGCCGCAGAGCCGCGGCCCCCGGCGCAGGCGCACGCTCACGTTCGCGGTCCAGCAGGAACAGATTACCACCGGGCCAGGCAGGGGGCATGTGGCATGAAGTGGCCACAGGCCCTTTGCCGCCCCCCGGGAACCGCGCGCAAGCGGCTTTGCGAGCGGCGCCGCTTCCGTCCTGCGGCGCCCCCGCCTCAGCGCCCGCGGTACTTGGCGACGGCTTCGGTGCGGCTGTGAACCTGGAGCTTCTCGTAGATGCGGCGGATGTAGTTGCGGACCGTGTGAATGGTGATGCCGAGTTCCTGCGCGATAAGGGTGTAGGTCTGACCGTGCGACAGGTGCGTGACGACTTCGCGCTCCCGCGGGGAAAGGGTGACCGTCGCCGCCTGGTGAAAGGAAGCCACGACCTTCCGGGCGATGTGCGCCGACATGGGCGAGCCGCCCTCCTGCACTTCGCGAATAGCCTCCAGGATCTTCGCCGGCGGCGTGCGCTTGACCAGGTAGCCGTAGGCGCCGGCCGCCAGCGCCTGGAACACCTGATCGTCCTGCTCGAACACGGTCAACATGATCGCCCGGATCGCCGGCGCCTGCTGGCGCAGGGCGGCCACGCAGTCGATGCCGGTCATCCCCGGCATCTGCAGGTCCATGAGCACGACGTCGGGGCGGTCGTTCGGAAGCTGGCGCACGGCTTCGCGCGGGTCGCCGTAAGCGCTCACGCAGGCAAACCCTGCGGCCCTGTTCAGGTACCGCTCCAGGGTTTGCCGGAACGGCGTGTCATCTTCCACGATGGATACGCGAACGGTCATGGCGCTCGTTACCCTTTTGAGGCGGTTTTGTCCAGCGGCACGCGCAGGATCACGGTTGTGCCCTGCCCCGGCGCGCTCTCCAGGCGGCATTCGCCCCCGAGGCCGGACATGCGCGCGCGCATGTTCGCCAGGCCGTTGCCCCCGGCCGTTGGCGCCGGCTGGCCCGGATCGAACCCGCAGCCGTTGTCGGCAACGCGCACCTCCAGGACAGCGCAATCCACGCGCAGCGTGAGCTCCGCGGCGGTGGCCCCGGCGTGTTTCAGGATGTTCGCCGAGGCTTCCTTCACAACCTTGAGCAGGGCAGCCCGCGCGCCGGGCTGGACCGCCAGCGGCGGCAAAGCCGGCATGCAGGTGAACCGGCACTGCACGGGCGTATCCGAGAAGAAGTCCTCCGCTTCCTTGCAGACGCGGTCGGCGACCTCATCCAACCGGTCATGCCTGGGGTTCAAGGACCAGATGACGCGCTCCAGATCGCCGGCCGCCTCGCGGATGCCGCGGGTAAGTTCTTGCACGCGGCGCCGGTCCTCCGGACTCTCGGCCAGTTCGTCGCCGGCCATCTCCCCCAGCATAGACAGCCTGGCGAGTTGGCTGCCGATCTCGTCGTGCAGGTCGCGGGCGATCCGGGCCCGCTCCTCCGTCAGGGACTGGCGGTGCCGGACCCGCACACTGTCAACATACCACCAGCCCGCGAGCCCTGCGCTGGCCGCCGCGGTCGCAATCAGCAGCCAGAACCAGGCTTGCCGGGCCAGCGGCACGTTGATCAGCAGTTCGATGCGCTGCGGCGAGCCGCGCTGCCGGTCCTGCAGGGCGATGCGCCACACGTTCTCGCCGCCATCGGCGATGCCGGCGACGCGGCAGCCCGTGACCCTTCCCAGTGCGGGCGGGTGGCGGCTGTAGACGAGCAGATCGCCGTCCCGGGCTCCGGCATCGGTCAGTTCGATCTCCATCCCCGTGGTCAGAGCCGTCACCCGTTCGAGCTCCGCGGCGCCGTTGTAGATGTGCAGGTTGGAACCGATCAGGACCGGTTTCGAGGGGAATCGGTCCAGGTCGGTCAGACAGACCTGCTGGCAAGACAGCGGCGCCAGACGGGGCGTGGTCCACTGCCCCCGGGCCACTCCCAGGTAGCGATTGTCCCAGAACGACCAGACGGCATAGCGGCGGTGCGGGTCGAGCCCCGCCTGGGCGAAATCGAGCGTGACCGTCTGCCCGGTGGCCGAGGGGTTCCACAGGAGCGCCACGGTCCACTCGCCCCACGGACGTTCCACGTGCCCCACCAACCGCGGCCAGTCGCGGCGGAGGCCCAGGTCCGGCACCTCGGTGCGCTCGCGGGCGGGAGGTGTCATCACTTCGATGTTCCGCCAATAGGGCCGGAAACTGAACCAGTGCCAGGGATCGGACGCCATCGCCGTCCCGCAGGAAAGCCCGACCATGCTCATCCATGTGCGCGCGAACGGCCAGTCGCCGGCGATCCGGCCAGCCATTCGATCGTCCGTTCCCAGGTAGTACCCGTCGTTGTCAACGGTAAACCACCGCTCCTGAAGGGCATACGACCGAAGCACATCGGCAGGAGCCTGCGTAACGCGGTCCCGCAGGGCGTTGGTGCCCGTGCGACTGGCATCCGCCCAACCGACAACCGCCCGGTTGGGCGCGCGGTCGCAGTCGAGGAGGTAGACGTCTTCCCCGATGGCTTTCCGAATGGCTGCGTACTCCTCCCGCACGGCCTCGAACGAGGTCTGCGTTTCGCCGCGGTGGCTGCCGGCGAGAGGATAGGACAGTTTCAAGTAGGTGAATCCCGTCTGAACGGCGCGCCGGAGACTCTGGACGACAGCGGCGGGCGGCGGCGCTTCCCCGGGGTAATTGACTTCGCTGAACTCCAGAAGCAGGCCGGGGCGCGCGCCAGTCGCCGCAATCCGCTGCGCGTAGGTCGTCAACTCAGGAAGCGCGTTGGTCGCCTCGATCAGCCGATCGGCCAGAGAACCGAAATCGCGGTCCATCTGGACAACCGTCGGACGCAGTCTGTCGCCCGAGCGCTGCACGGCGCCCACGACTTGCAGTAGAACCTGAGCGGCATCCGCCCCTGGTTGCACGACCCCGCTGCTCCAGCCGGTCAGCGCGGGCTTGCCCGTGCGCGCGCCATGGCTTTGCGCCACCCATTCGGCCCAACGTGGAAGCGCCAGGGAGGGCGGCTCCAGCAACAACGTCACTTGCTGCCCCCAGCGCGTCCGCCCGGGGTCCACGCGTACGCCGCTCATGTCGGCGGCGAGACTGAACGTCACCCGGCCCGCGCCAGCGTGTCGGATGCGGGCGCTGACGTAGGCGAGCGGTGCGCCTGCCGGCCCGAAAAGGAAGCCGACGCCGTCCTGCCGGTACAGCCCTCCATACTCATGCACGGTGTGCGGCGCGGCCAACTCGCTGAGCGCCGCCACCGGCGGCGCCGTCTCGACACTGGTATCCAGCCGCGTCACCAGCCACTCCGCGGCATCCCCCGCCACGCGGAAACCGGCCTCGACCGGGGAGATCTCGACCAGGCGGACCGGCTCCTTGCCCGTGTTGCGGATGCCGGCCTGCGCCAACACGGCGGGAGCGCCGGCGGGCGTTTCGAAGCGAAACAACAGGTCCACGCCGCTTTCGGCGAAACGAATCGCCGCTCCGTCACACACGCCGTCCAAGGACGACAAAACGCTCCGTTGCTGACCGCGCTCGATGGTCGCGCTCCAGCCCGCGCAGAATTCGGTCATCCCGGCGGCACTGACGGAGAAGGACCGGCCGTTCGCCTCCAGCTTCGCCGTCATGGAAGGCGCCGAATCGGCAGCGGACGCAGCCAACGGCCTTGCCCCTGCCAGCGCGAGCAGCAGCAGCCAGCGGCCGGCCGAACATCCCGTTCCCGCCGTCGCGTTCCGCGCCTGCTCCGTCTGTTTCGCGCCTGTCGTCATGCTCCTCCACTTCCCGGAAGACGCCCGTGCCAACAACCGCCCTGCAGTCTAATCCACCTCCCGCCCCTCTGCCAACACTGACTCAGGATCCCGTCGGTAGCATGTGGTTTGTCTGGTCGGGATACCGCGATATGAGGGCACTCTCCTCGTTTGCGGGTGTGTGAGTTCCCGTCCGCGCGCTGGCGGGTGCTGCCTTCGGCGCGAAAACGGCAGGCAACCGCGAGAAGCCGGCCGGTCTCGCTGCACCACTGTTTCAACACCGGGGAAAGGTCCGCCGCTGAGACAGGCGCTGCAGTGTCAACACGGCTGTGTCCCCCGCATGAACGCCAGTTGGATCTCCCTGGAACCGGGAGCCCGTCCGCAGGTCATGCCCTCGATGATCGCACGCGACCGGTCGCCCTTTGACTTCTCGCCATTCAGCAGCAACCGGGCATGATACTTGGCCTTTATTGGGCTTTTAGGTGGAGCGGGTGACGGGAATCGAACCCGTGTGACCAGCTTGGAAGGCTGCGGCGGAACCGTGCTGTTTATTGGTCTTTGATGAGTTTCCAACACACTTTCCGCCTTGTGGGTGCGTTTGTGGGTGTTTTTCGGTTGCGCGTCTGTTCAGATTGTTCTATGCTGCTCCCAATGTTTCTATTTGGAGGGAGCGGCCATGGCACTGATGCTGAAAACCCAACGGGACGGGACTCTACGCGAATGCTGGTATGGGGTCTATACCGACGCTGACGGCAGCCGGAAGGTCGTCAATCTGGGCGTGAAGGTGCAGGGCAACCCGCCGGCGTCGCGACGGGTGGCTGAGCCAGGGGACGAGGATTTTGAAGAGAGCCGGAAGCTGGCACTGAAGGCTCTCGAGGGGCATGCCGAGGAGGCCAGACACAAAGGGCGCGCGGAACATCTGACCGAGCGGCTGATCGAAGCGAAGACCGGCCGCGTGGTCGAGTACACCCGGATTGCCGAACTCCCCGACCGCTGGCGTAACATGGGACGGGAAGTCGCGGCCGGTGAGGGGCATCTGGGCAACTGCGATGCGCACTTCCGCCGTTTCACGACGTTCATGCAGCAGCGGAGCGCCGACGCAACGTTCCTTTACCAGGTGACGCCGACAGACGCCGCCGCCTTCGTGAAGGAACTGCGTGCGAAACTGGCGCGGGGCACGTCCCAGTATGGCATCCGCCTGATATCGAAGGCCATGAGCCGTTTCCTGCCCGTTGGGGCGGCAAACCCCTTCAGCGATTTCGTGGGACGCCGCACAGCCGGCGTCGACGGCACGGTGCATCGCAAACCCTTTACTCCCGATGAGCTAAGGAGCCTGCTGGAGGTCGCCCGTGGCGACGAGTTCATGTACCCGCTGATCGTGACGGCCGCCTGCACCGGCATGCGCCGCGGCGACGTGTGCCGGCTCCGGTGGGCCGATGTGGATCTCGCCGGCGGCATGTTGACCGCCAAAGCATCGAAGACCGGGGCACAGGTGGAGATTCCCATCTTCAGTCCCTTGCGGGCGGTTCTCGAGCACCGCAAGCGGGACAAGACCGGCTTGGTATTTCCCGAGGCCGCGGCACTGCTGCGCACGCAGCCGAGAAGCCTGACCTGGCGGTTCAAGAAACTCGTGGCCATGGCTTTTGAGGGCAACCTG
>CAYOBW010000038.1:0-36019 GCA_964402115.1 uncultured Victivallales bacterium | reverse complement strand
GCGCGTGGATCCGACAGGCGGTGATGGCCATGGAGGGGTATGTGCCGGGGGAGCAGCCCTCGGACAAGGGCGTCATCAAACTCAACACGAACGAAAACCCCTATCCCCCCTCCCCCCTCGTCGAACAGGCGCTGCGCACCGCTCCCCTTGACGACCTGCGCCGCTACCCGGACCCCGTCTGCCGGGCCATCCGCGAGCGCCTGGCGGAGATCCACGGCTGCACGCCGGACCACGTCTTCGTCGGCAACGGCTCCGACGAGGTGCTCGCGCTCTGCACCCGCGCCTTCGTCGAGCCCGCTGGCGCCATCGGCTACTTCGAGCCCTCCTACTCGCTCTACCCCGTGCTGACGGACATCCAGGCTGTGGCGAAGCGGCCCGTGGAACTGGACGCCGGCTTCGGCTGGCAGATGCCGGCGGACTACACCGCCTCGCTCTTCTTCCTGACGAATCCGAACGCGCCCACGAGCATGCTCTTCCCGCCGGACACGGTGGCCGCCTTCTGCCGGCGCTTCCCCGGCGTCGTCGTGATAGACGAGGCCTACGTGGACTTCGCCCGCGCATCCTGCCTGGAACTGGCGCTGACGCTGCCCAACGTGCTTGTCGGGCGCACGTTCTCGAAATCCTTCTCCCTCGCCGGTCTGCGCGTCGGCTACCTGGTCGGCACGCCGGCGCTGATCGCCGCCCTTTACAAGCTGAAGGACTCCTACAACGTGGACGCCCTCGCCCAGCGCCTGACCCTGGCGGCCCTGAACGACCTCGACTACATGCGCGCCAACGCGGCCCGCATCGTCGCCACACGGGAGCGCCTGGCGGCCGCCCTCGCGGCGCTCGGCTTCGCGGTCTGCCCGTCGGACACGAATTTCCTCTGGACCCGGCCCACCCGCCTCCCGGCGCAGGCCCTGTTCGAGCGCCTGCGGGCGGACCGGATCTACATCCGCTATTTTCCCGGACCGCGCACGGGGGACTACGTCCGCATCACGGTCGGGACGGATGGACAGGTTGACACCCTGCTGGCGTGGCTGCGGAAGGAGTTGGCATGAAGAAGCGCACGGCGGCGCTGCGCCGCAAGACCAAGGAAACCGATATCGCCCTGGACCTGAACCTCGACGGCACCGGCGTCTATGCGGTCAGCACGGGATTGCCGTTTCTGGATCACATGCTGGAGCTGTGGTCGCGCCACTCCCTGATCGACCTGCGCGTCAAGGCGACGGGCGACCTGCACGTGGACTACCACCACCTCGTGGAGGATCTCGGCCTGGCGCTCGGCCAGGCGCTCAACCAGGCGCTCGGACCGCGCAAGGGCATCCGCCGCTACGGCCTGTGCTACGTGCCGATGGACGAGGCGCTGTGCCGGGTCGTGATCGACCTCGGCGGCCGCCCCTACCTCGTAAAGGAGATGGCGTGCCGCAAGCAGAAGTTGCTCGAGTTCGAGCTCGGCCTCTTCAACGACTTCTTCCAGGCGTTCACGGTCGAAGCGCGGCTGAACCTGCATATTCACCAGCTGTACGGCCAGGAGGCGCACCACGCCTACGAGTCGGTGTTCAAGGCCTTTGCGCGCGCGCTGCGCATGGCCTGCGAGCCCGACCCGCGCGACAAGCGCGTGCCGTCCAGCAAGGGCACCCTATAACCCCAGCCGCGGAGCAACTGAACATGCTGGTGATACCTGCGATAGACCTCCAGGGCGGTAAATGCGTGCGCCTGCGCCAGGGGCGGGCCGAGGACGCGACCGTCTACTCGTCCGACCCCGTCGCCATGGCGCAGCACTGGGTCCGTCAAGGCGCCGCCTGGCTGCACGTGGTGGATCTGGACGGCGCCTTCCAGGGCCGCCCTGCGCACCTGGACGTCATCGCCCGCATCGCGGCGGCCATCCCGATCCCCGTCGAAGTGGGCGGCGGCCTGCGCAGCGCGGAGGCGGTGCAGCAGGTGCTCGACTGCGGTGTGGCGCGGGCGATCGTCGGCACGCGGGCGCTGCAGGCGCCGGCAACGCTGGCGGAGTGGGTGGCGCGGTTCGGCGCGCGACTGGCGGTGGGCATCGACGCGCGCGACGGGTTCGTCCAGGTGCAGGGCTGGGTCGAGACCACGACGACGCGCGCCCTGGACCTCGCGGGCCGCATGGAGGCGCTTGGCGTCGCCACGCTGATTTACACCGACACGGCGACCGACGGCATGCTGCAGGGCCCGAACCTCGCCGCCATGGACGCGCTCTGCCGCGCGGTCCGCTGCGCGGTGATCGCCTCGGGGGGCGTGACGCACCCCGCCGACGTGGCGGCGCTCGCGCGGCTGGGCCACCCGCACCTGGCGGGCTGCATCGTGGGCAAGGCCCTGTACGAGGGCGCCGCGACGCTGCCGGAACTGACGGCCGCCGCCCGGGCGCCGGCCCCGGCAGGTACGCCGTGAGCGGCGGCCCCAGCCTCGCGTTGGAAACGCACCTCACCACGCTGCCCAACGGCATCCGTGTCGTCACAGCGCCCATGCCCCACGCCGCGGGCGTCACCCTTGGCCTGTGGGTCGCCGCCGGCGGCCGCCATGAGCCCGCCGCCCGCAGCGGCATCAGCCACTTCGTCGAACACATGCTGTTCAAGGGCACGCCCACGCGCAGCGCGGCGGCCATTTCCCGGGCCATCGAGGGCCGCGGCGGCTACTTCGACGCCTGCACGCAGGAGGAGAACACGTGCTACTTCGCCCGGGTGCCCGGCGCCCAGCTCTGGCACACGTTCGACGTGCTGTGCGACATGTTCCGGCACGCCTCGTTCGACCGCGCGGAGGTCGAGCGCGAACGCGACGTGATCGTCGAGGAGATCCTCATGTACCGCGACGAGCCGCCGCACGTCGTGCAGGAGGAGCTGAGCCGGCAGCTGTGGCCGGCGCACAGCCTCGGCCGGCCGGTCAGCGGCGAGCCGGAGACCGTACGCGCACTGCGGCGCACCGACCTGCTGGCGTGGAAGACGCGGACCTATTGCGGCTGCAACACTGTCGTCGCCTTCGCGGGACAGGTGGAGCATGCCGCCTGCGTCGAGCGCGTCGCGAGGACGCTCGGCGGGCTGCCGCGCGGCCGCCGGCCGACCCAGCGCGCCGCGGACACGCGCCAGCCGCCCGCCCCCCTGACCCTGCTGGAGCGGCCCATCGAGCAGGCGCACCTGGCGCTCGGCGTCCGGATCTTCGGCCGCCACGACGCGCGCCGCTACGCCCTGCGCCTGCTGAACGTCCTGCTGGGCGAGAACATGAGCTCGCGGCTGTTCCAGGTGGTGCGGGAACGGCACGGGCTGGCCTACGCTATTCAGTCGACGGTGCAGCTCTTTGACGAAACGGGCGTGCTCGTGATCAGCGCGGGCATCGACCGTCAGCGCCGCGCAAAGGCGCTGGCCCTGATCCTGCGCGAGCTGGCGCGGTTCCGCGAACGCCCGGTCAGTCCGCGCGACCTGCGGATGGCGCGGGACTACGCCATCGGCCAGCTGGAACTGGGGCTGGAGAGCACGACGAACCGCATGAATTGGATCGGCGAGCACCTGCTGGCCTATGACCGCATCGTCATGCCCGACGAGATCGTGGACGCCCTGCGGCGGGTCACCGTTGCCGACATGGCTGCGCTGGCGCAGGACGCCCTGCGGCCAGGCCGCCTGGCCCTGGCGGTGATGGTGCCGGAGCGCGCGCCGGGCGAGGAGGCAAGTCTGCGCCGCGCCCTGGTCAACCTTTGACGACAGCGGGGGAGAGGCGCAGCGGAGGACGGCAACATGCTGAGCGCAGTAACACGCCGGCCCATCGTTCCGTTCACGCTGGCATGGCTCCTGGGCACGGCCCTGGGGCTGGAGGTCCCAGCCGGAGACTGGACCCCTTGGCTGGGTGGCGCGGGCGTCCTGGGGCTCGGCGGCGCGCTGCTGCTGGCGGTCCGGGCCGGACGGGCGGGAACGTCCGCACGCGGCGGGGGGGCCGTCCTGCGCTTCACCCTTACCCAGGCGGGAGGGGTCCTGCTGGCATGGTGGGTATGCGTCGTACACCCGTTCAGCCCCCTGCGTAACGCGGCCTGGCCCTTCCCGCCGCCCGTCGGCGAGCGCCTGCAGCTCCGGGGCCTTGTCGCCGACGACCCTGACGCCGCGCAGAGCCGCTCGCCGCTGCAGGGCGTCGTCTACTTCACCCTGCGCGCGGACGGCCTGCGCCGCCAGGGGCGTGAGCCGTGGCAACCTGCGCGGGCCGTGGCGCGGGTGCGCTGGCATGGCGGACTGGCCGCCGCGCCGGTTTACGGCGAGCAGTGGACGCTGACCGGGCGCTTCCAGCCGGATCGTCCGGGACGGGGGCGCGGCACGGGCGCCCGCCCCCCCCTGTTTGTCACTGGACAGGGTGGCTCGGCGCGGCTGGCTACCGGCGGCGGCTCGCGCCTGCTGGGCCGCATCTACGAGGCGCGCCGGCAGGCTGCGGCGCTGCTCGGCGCCGGCCTCGAGCGGCACCCGACGGAGCGCGGCGTACTGCAGGCCCTCGTCCTCGGCTACCGCACCTGCCTGAGCTACCGGATCCGCGACGCCTTCGTCGCGTCCGGCACGCTCCACATCTTCGCCGTGTCCGGGCTGCATGTCTGCATGATCGCGGCGTTCTTCATTATCCTGCTCCAGGCCGCCGGCATTCCGCGCGTGCGCTGGGTTCTGTTCCTGGCGCCGCTCCTGACGCTCTACACGCTCGGCACCGGCCTTGCGCCCAGCGCGGCACGGGCGTGCGTCATGTCCGTGGTCTTCTTCGTGGCGCCGGTCGTGGATCGCAGGGCCAACACGCTGTGTGCGCTGGCCCTCGCCGCGCTGCTGATCCTGCTGGCCGCACCCGGCAGCCTGCGCGACCTGGGCTTCATCTTCTCCTTCGCCGCGGTACTCGGCATCGTGCTGCTGTACCGGCCGATCATGGGGCTGATGGGCGACCGGCTCAAACCGGATCCGCTGCGCCTGCAGCCGGAGCGCTGGCCGACCCGGCTGGCGCGCCTCGTGGCGGAGTCGGTCTGGTCCACGCTGGCGGTCTCGTGCGCGGCGTGGCTGGCCACCACGCCGGTATCGGCGTGGTACTTCGGCCGGTTCACGCCGGTGGCGCTGCTGAGCAACCTCGCGGTGGTGCCGCTGTCGTTCGTCGTCCTGCTGAGCGGCTGCCTGTCGCTCGTGTTCGGGGCGTGTTTCACCGCCATCGCCAGCATTTTCAACCATGCCTCGCTGGTGCTGATCAAGCTGATGGTCGGCATCACCATCTGGACCGCGCGCCTGCCGGGGGGCAACATCGTGATGCCCAGCCCGCCGCTCGTCTCCGTCCTGGCCTGGTACGCCCTGCTGGCCCTGCTGCTCCTGCTGTGGCACCGGCGCCGCGCGCGGGCCGGGGAAAGCGACGACGCGCGCACGGCGAATGTGGCGTTCGGCGTGCGCGGGGAACGGTGAAGGAGCGGCCGCGCTCCCACCCTCGCTCCAACGGCACGCGTCCCCCGGTCGAGCCTGCGCCCTTCAGGCTTGCCAGGCCGGAAGGGGCGCGCGCATAGTAGCCGGCATGAAGAAGACACCTGCCGCAGCCGCAAAACGCCGAACCTGTCTGCACCGCCACTGGTCAGCCGCTGTCACAGGTGGGGTCGAGCGCGCCGCCAGCCGGGCCATGCTGCATGCCGTGGGCTTCACCGACGCCGACCTCCGCAAGTCCCAGATCGGCATCGTCTCGACCTGGAGCATGGTGACGCCCTGCAACATGCACATCGACCGCCTGGCCCGCGCCGCCGCGGCCGGCTGCGACGCCGCCGGCGGCAAGGCCGTGATCTTCAACACGATCACGGTTTCCGACGGCATCTCGATGGGCACGCAGGGCATGAAGTACTCGCTCGTGTCGCGGGAGGTGATTGCCGATTCGATCGAGACAGTCGCGGGCGCCGAGGGTTTCGACGGGCTCGTGGCTATCGGCGGCTGCGACAAGAACATGCCCGGCTGCCTGATCGCGCTCGCCCGGCTCAACCGGCCGTCGGTATTCGTCTATGGCGGCACCATCCTGCCCGGCCGGCTGCGCGGGTGCGACGTGGACATTGTCTCGGTCTTCGAGGGGGTGGGGGCACGGGCGCGCGGGGCACTGAGCGACCGCGGTCTGCGCGAGTTGGAGCACGTCGCCATTCCCGGCCCGGGGTCGTGCGGCGGCATGTACACGGCCAACACGATGGCCTCCGCCATCGAGGCGCTGGGCATGAGCCTGCCCAACAGCTCCGCCCAGACCGCGGTGTCCGCCGCCAAGCGTGACGACTGCCGACGGGCGGGTGCTGCCGTGGTCGAGTTGCTGCGGCGGGGGATTCGCCCGTCCGACATCCTCACGCGGGACGCGTTCCTGAATGCAATCGCCGTGGTGACGGCCCTGGGCGGATCCACGAATGCCGTGCTGCACCTGCTGGCCATGGCCGATGCGGCGGGGGTGGAGCTGACGCTGGACGATTTCACGCGGGTCGGGCAACGCGTGCCCGTTCTGGCGGACCTGAAGCCCAGCGGCCGGCATGTCATGGCCGACCTCGTGCGCATTGGCGGCACGGCGCCACTGCTGCAGACCCTGCTCGCGCACGGGCTCCTCGAGGGCGGCTGCCTGACCGTCACGGGGCGGACGCTTGCCGGGAACTTGCGCGGCGTGCGTCCCTATCCGCGGAAACAGACCGTGATCCGGCCGTTCGATCAACCGGTCAAGCCAGAGGGGCATCTGGTCATCCTGTACGGGAACCTGGCGCCGGAGGGGGCCGTGGCGAAGATCTCCGGCAAGGAAGGTACGACGTTCCAGGGTCGCGCGCTTGTGTTCGAGTCCGAGGAGGAAGCCCTGCGGGCGATTCTGGACGGAACGGTCCGCAAGGGCCATGTCATCGTCATCCGCTACGAAGGGCCGCGCGGGGGGCCGGGCATGCGCGAAATGCTCTCGCCCACCGCAGCTGTCATGGGCCGGGGACTGGGGACGGAGGTCGCCCTGATCACGGACGGCCGCTTCTCGGGCGGCAGCCACGGCTTCGTCGTGGGACACATTACGCCAGAGGCGGCGGTCGGCGGTCCGCTGGCGCTGGTGCGCAACGGAGACCCGATCGTCATTGACGCCGTCGCGCGCACGCTCGTGCTGGGCATCGCCGCCGCCGAGATGAAACGCCGGGCGGCGCGCTGGAGGCCCCCCGCGACGCGCGTTACGCGGGGTGTGCTGGCCAAGTACGCCCGCTCCGTGGGTCCGGCCTCGACCGGCGCCGTCACCGACCGCCCGTCCTGACCGCTGAGGGAGCGATCCAACGGGCGGATGGGAGGCGGGACGTCCTCGCGTGAACGCGTGTCCGGGATGCCCTTCAGCACTTTCTTACTTCATTTTCATGTTTCACTGTTGACAACCCGACCCATTGTGATAGATGGCGAGACAACAAATCGGTTGCTGTCGGAAATAGGACCGGCGGCGCCCAATAGGAGACGCGGACGTTCCAAAAAAATGAAACCATCAGAAGACCACAGTGTCGGGCTCAGCTCGCAAGATCATCGAGACCTGAGCAGCCCATCTGATGAACCCCCTCCGGCTGTAGACGAGGAATCCGACCAGGATTCCCGTCAGACCGCCGTCATCTTCGATGCGACCGCATCGGGGAATCCCACCGAAGACCAGTTCAACGACTGGCGCTGGCAGATGCGGAATCGGATTCGTACGCTGGCCCAGTTGAGCAAGTCCATGCCGCACCTGCCCATCTCGAAGGGGATGGCGGATGCTGCGGACAAGTTCCCGCTGGCCATCACACCGTACTACGCGTCGCTGATCCGGACCATGGATTCGAGCGATCCGATCCTGCAGCAGTGCATTCCGCAGCGGCAGGAGTTGTACGATCCCGAATGCCTGATGGACGATCCGCTGGCCGAGGATGAGGACATGCCGGTGCCGGGCCTTGTGCACCGTTACCCGGATCGCGCCCTGCTGATCGCGACCTCGACCTGCGCCATGTACTGCCGGCACTGCACGCGCAAGCGTGTGGCGGGGCACCGCGAGGAGTGCATCTCCGCGCTGCGCCTGGCGCAGGTGACGCAGTACCTGACGGAACATCCTGAGGTCAAGGACGTTGTGGTGTCGGGGGGCGACCCTTTCACCATGGCTACGTCTGCCATCGAACGGATTCTCCAGGCCCTGCGGGCTGTGCCCAGCGTGGAGATCATCCGCATCGGATCGCGCACCCCGGTCACCATGCCGATGCGCATTACGGGGGATTTGGTGAACATGCTGAAGAAGTATCAGCCGCTGTTCGTCAACACCCACTTTAACCATCCCGTGGAATTGACGCCGGAGGCCACGCAGGCCTGCGCGCGGCTGATTGACAACGGCATTCCGGTAGCCAATCAGAGCGTTCTGCTGCGGGGCATCAACGATGATCCGCTGCTGATGGAGGAGCTCTGCCGCAACCTGATCAAGCGGCGCGTGCGTCCCTACTACATGTTCCAGTGCGACCTGGTGCGGGGTGTGGAACATTTCCGCACGCCGCTGACGCGCGGCATCGAGATCATGGAGTACTTGCGCGGCCGTCTGAGCGGACTGGCGATTCCCACGTACGTCGTGGACGCCCCGCACGGCGGCGGCAAGATTCCGGTGCTGCCCAACTACATCGTGTCGATGAGCCCGACACACACCGTGGTGCGCAACTTCGAAGGCAACCTGGTGGCGTATCCGGAACCGGGGAATCTCCCGGTCAAGGCCCGCCGCAGCAGGGGCACGGTGCGCGTGCCGGGGGTGTGGGGGCTGGCGACGGGCAACGCGCCGGCCGAACGCAATCGTCCGCCGCGGCGGACGGTGGCGCGTAAGGCCGCGGAGCCGGCCCACCAGCTCGAGTTCAAGATCAGCCCGTAGGAGCCGCGACCAGGCGGCCACGGATTCGTTGACTGCTGACCGGGCCGGGACGCACGTCCCGGCCCGGTTGATTTGTGATCCGCAGGAGGAGAACCGCATGAAAATCGGCTTGGTTTACGATCTGCGCTCAGACTACCTCAAGGAGGGCTTCTCCGAAACGCAGGTGGCGGAGTTCGATGCCGACATCACCATCGAGTCGCTCGAGCGCACGCTGGGCGAGTTGGGGCACGTCGCCGAGCGCATTGGGCACGCCCGGGCACTCTGCAAGCGACTGCTCGACGGGGACCGCTGGGACCTCGTCTTCACCATCGCCGAGGGCGTCGAGGGGCGCAGCCGCGAGGCGCAAGTGCCGGCCATCCTCGAGCTCTTCGGCCAGCCCTACACGTTCTCCGACCCGCTGGTCTGCGCCGTCACGCTGGATAAGGCCGTCACCAAGCGCCTGCTGCAGGCTGCGGGCATAGCCACGCCGCGGTTTTGCCTGGTCTCCACGCCGGAGGAACTGGCCGCGGTCGACCTGACCTATCCCCTCTTTGCCAAGCCCGTGGCCGAGGGCACCGGCAAGGGCGTGGATCACCAGTCGCGCATACACACACCCGCGGAGCTGCAAGCCACGATCTTGCGATTGCTGCACACGTTTACTCAACCCGTGCTGGTTGAGGAGTACCTGCCCGGACGCGAATTCACAACAGGGCTGCTCGGCACCGGGCGGGCCGCGCGTGTCGTGGGCACCATGGAGTTCTCGATCAGGCCCGGCGCACCGGCGGCGGACTACTCGCTGGAGGTGAAGGAGCAGTGCGAGAAGTACGTGGACTACTTCCCGATGCCAGCCGGCCCCTTGCGTGCAGAGGTTGAGGCGCTGGCGCTGGCCACCCACCGCGTGTTGGAGTGCCGCGATGCCGGCCGGGTGGACATCCGCCTGGACGCCCAGGGGCGGCCGCAGGTGATGGAGCACAATCCGCTGCCGGGCCTGAACCCGGGACACTCCGACCTGCCCATGCTCGCTGCGCAGGAGGGAATGTCCTACGCCGACCTGATCAAGGCCATCGTCACCAGCGCCACGGAACGGCGGCAGGCCTACCCGCGCGCCTCGCAATGGAGCGGCAAGCGATGAGTAAACGTCCGTCCGTGCTGATCCTCTACAACCAGCCGCGCCCAGCCGGCAAGGGGGAGCATGCCGAATCCGACGCCGGCGTGTTGGACGAGGTGCGCGTGGTCGAGGAGACCCTGACCACCCTGGGTTACCCTTATCGCTCTGCCAGCATCCGGCGGCTGGACGATATCCCTGCGGCGATCAGCGAAGGCGCCGAGACCCTCGTCTTCAATCTCGTCGAAAGCCTGCACGGCAACCCCGCGGACATGGTCTTCGTGCCCGCCATCTGCGAGGCGCTAGGCCGCCCCAGCACGGGCGGCACGGCAGCCTGCCAGGGCCTCTGCCTGGACAAGTGGCTGACCAAAGCCGCGCTGCAGGCGCACGGCGTCCCCACGCCGGCCGCCTGCGTCGTGCCTGTCGGCGCCGCCGTCGTCGACCGCGGCCTGCCGCCCTTCCCCGTCATCGTCAAGCCCCTCGCCACCGACGCGAGCGAGGGCATTGACGCCGCCTCCGTCGTGCGTTCGGCGGATGACCTCACGGCGCTGGCCAACGCGGTGACGCGTGTGCACACCCGGTTCGGACAGCCCGCTCTGGTCGAGTCCTTCGTGACCGGGCGCGAGGTGAATGTGTCGCTCATGCAAACCGACGGGCAGCTGCACGTGTTTCCGCCGGCGGAAATCGTCTTCACGAACTTCCCGGCCGACCGGCCGCAGATTGTGGACTATGCCGCGAAGTGGCTCGAAGGTAGCTTCGAATACGAGAACACGACTCGACGCATTCCCGCCGAACTGCCCAAGACCGTGGCAGATGAGGTGCTGCGGGTCGCGGCCGCCGCCTGGGCCGCCGTGGGTTGTCAGGACTATGCCCGCGTGGACTTCCGGGTGGCGGAGGACGGACGTCCTTTTGTCATCGAGGTCAATCCCAACCCCGACATCTCCCTGGCAGGCGGCTTCGCCGCTGCCCTGCACGCGGGCGGAGTAACGCTGCAGGCGTTTGTCGAGGGCATGTTGCACAACGCCGCCCAGCGGCGCATGGCGCGGACCGTGGCGCGCCGCACCCGCGCGCGGCAGGCACCGACTGCCGCACCGGTGCTGCGCTGGACCGAACCGCGTGACCGCGATCCCGTGCTGCAACTGTTGGAGGCCACGCGCTTCTTCCGCGCGGACGAGCTCGAGACGGCTCGCGAAGTCCTGGACGACGGCCTGGCCCACGGGCCCGGCGGCCACTACCAGTCCTATGTCGCCGAGTGGGAAGGCCGCACGGTGGGCTGGGCGGCCTTTGGCCCCACCCCCTGCTCGGTCGGCTGCTTCGACCTTTACTGGATCGGCGTGGATCCCTCCGTGCAGGGTCTGGGCATCGGCGAGGTGCTACTGAATCATACGGAGTCGCTGATCCGCCAACGGGGGGGAAGGCTCATCGTCGCGGAAACTTCGGGGCGTTCGGCCTACGCTTCCACGCGCCAATTCTACCTCAAGCAGGGCTACATTGAGGAGTCGCGCGTCGTGGATTTCTACGCCCCTGCCGACGACAAGGTCGTTTACGTCAAGCGCTGCTGACGGCGTGCGCACCGGCGGGTAGACGGGAGCCTTGCCCCCCCGCAGCTTGCGCGGCACACCCGGACGCTGTCGAGGGCTGTCGGGCGGGGAAGCGCGGGGGCGAGAGCGGTCATTGCTCCACCGCGAGTTCTGCGCTACACTACCAGCACGGTGAAGTCACCCTCCCCAACCACATCGACCGTCGCGCTTTGCCTCGCCCTGGCTCTACTGGTGGCTTGGCTGATCGGGTACCGCCCGTTGCCCGCGCCCATGCAGCCCGCACCCCGGGATGCACGCACCGGCCCCGCGGTCACGATCCATTTCAACGGACGCACCCTGGCCGCTGAGGCCGACGCTCCAACCCGACTGGCAGCACTCCAGCGACAACTCGCCACCAACCAGACGGCCGTCGTCCTGCTTGGACTCGCCCAGCCCGCGACGGCCGGCCTGCGCGTGACCCTGCGCCGGGCCGGGATCACACTGTTGGCGTACGTTGCCGACCAAGGCTGGATCGCGCGTGTCGCCAGCGGCCCGCAGCCGCCCTTGCGCGCGGTAACGGTCTGCCGCCCGCTCGACGCCGGACTGCGCGTGTCAACGCGATTCCAGCAGGCTGATCGCGCGCGGCCGGTGCCGCTTTACGTGCACCTGCTACCCGATTGCCATCCTGAACAACTTCAGGCCGCCCTCCGCGCGGCAGCGATGGAAGGGCCCGGTCTCTGCCCGCGCTCCCAGGGGGCGCTGCTGGCAGGCTGTGTCGCGGGCGCGGCGCTCGACCGCTTCCTGAACACCGTCGGCGAACATCCTGACGTCCTGTTTGTGGAGCCAGGCGGTGGCGCGCACCTCCTTAACAACTACGGGATCCGCACCCTGCAGTCGGGCAGCTTCACCGGCACGACGCCCCTTTGGGACCAGCGCCTGTACGGTTCGAACCAGGTGATCGCCATCCTCGACACCGGCATTGACCCGGATTCAGACTACTTCCGCGATCCCGGCGGCCAGTGGCCACCCACGAACCGCCTCGGGGGCACCACCGTTGACAGGGGGCTGCGCAAGGTGATTGCCGCCGACTTCCTGTGGGCCGCCGATAATCCTGCCAACCTGCAGCACTGGGGCAGCCACTACCACGGCACCCGCGTAGCCGGCCACGCCCTGGGCAGCCGCCTGGATGACCCGTTCGGCAAGTCCATCTACAACGGCATGGCGCCGGCGGCGAAGCTAGTCGTCCAGGACGCGGGGTATGCCATCGACGACTACGCCGACCTGCCCGGTCTGGGAACCCCGGTGACGAACTTCTATCCGGCACTCATCCAGGCCGTCGCCCAAGGCGCCACCATCCACAACAACAGTTGGGGCGACCGCGAGAACTTCCACCCCCACAACACCTACACCCAGCCGTGCCGCGAACTGGATCTCGTGACGTGGACGCATCGCGAGTTCCTGGTCGTCTGCGCCGCCGGCAACGACGGTTACCAGGATGTCTCCAGTCCCTCTGTCGCCAAGAACGCCCTCAGTGTCGCGGCGACAGGCACGGGGCCCAATCAGGACACCATCGCCTCGTTCTCCAGCCGCGGTTGGGCCTCGGACGGCCGGTACAAGCCCGACCTGGCCGCGCCGGGCGCGGGCGTCACGTCCGCAAACAGCAACCTGGCCGCAACCAACAACACCGACATTGCCACGGGCTCGGGCACCAGTTACTCCTCACCCATGGCAGCCGGCATGGCGGCGCTGGTGCGCGACTACTTCGCCCAGGGGTTCCACCCCACCGGCGCGCCCACGACCGCCCACGCACGGCCCCACCCCAGCGCCGCGCTCGTGAAAGCGGTGCTCATCAACAGCGCCATGCCCATGACTGGCGCAGCCAGCCCTCCTCCGGCCCGCGACCAGGGTTGGGGACGCATCAACCTCGCGCGCACGCTCGTGTTCACCAACAGCTCGCATGCACTCCTCGTGTCCGACGAGGAAACGGGTTTTGCTGACCCGATCCAGGCCGTGCCGTCCTGGTACCTGGACGTCACCTCCGCCACGCAGCCGCTGCGCGTCACGCTGGTCTGGACCGACTACCCCGCCACGGCGGGCGCCACCAAGCACCTGGTCAACGACCTCGACCTGGTCGTCCGCGCGCCTGGGCAATTGTATCGCGGGAACGCACTGGCCGGCGGCTGGTCGACACCCGGAGGCGCTGCCGATCGCACGAACAACGTCGAACAGGTTCTGTGGCAAACGCCCGCCACAGGCCTGGTCGAGATCAGCGTAGCGTCCTGGGTGGTTCCACAGCCGACACAGACTTTCGCCCTGGTGGTAACCGGCGCGTTCCGGAATTGGGACACGGCCACGGATCAGGATGGAGACGGCCTGGCTGACGCGGGGGAACTGCACCACTTCGGCGATCTCACGCATGATGGAACGGCGGACAGTGACGGTGACGGCGCGAAAGACCGGGCCGAGTTCGCTGCGGGCACCGATCCGACCGATGCCGCCAGTGTTCTGCGCCTTCACGGGCTGACCACGGAGAACGGCGAGCGGGTCTTGCTGCGTTGGAGCAGTACGCCGGCGCGCCTGTACGCCGTCGATACCTGCACAACACCTGCAACCGACGCGTGGAGCATGGTCACCGGCGCCCTGCCAGCTACTCCCCCGTACAACACGGCCACCGTCCGCTTGGATGCCGTTCGCGCCCGTTTCTACCGCGTCCGCGTCGAAATGAACCCAGATGGAGCCGTTGAACCGCTCATGCACGCTAATAGACGCTAATGCACCCTATGGCGTCGCCTGGGCGCTCTCGACAAGCGGCGCGTTCAACTCCCCGAGCATCCGCTCAAAGCGGGGAAGATTCAACTTGGGGGGCGCCGGTTTCTCCAGGTCGCGCAATAGGAGTGGCATGTCCGGCCGGGGCGAGCGCACTCCGTCCGCTGGCACTTCGCCGCCAGCCAGCCAAACAAGGGCGTTCAGGAGTAACTTGCGTGCGTCGTCATGCGCGAGGTTCCACTGCTTGTGGCCGCCACTGTAACCGAAACCGCGGCCGCCCCCGGCGCGCACATACGCCCAGGCCAGATGCTCGGGCTGCCCTTTCCGGCTGCGCACCACCGGATTTCCACTGTGGGGACCGTCCGGATCCTCGCGCGTCGCATCGGGCGGCACAGCCCACAGCAGCGGCGTCACGCCGGCCATGTCCGCGCAGAAGCGCATGTGGTAGTACCACTCGTCGTGCAGCTTGAATGGCCGCACGCCACGGGTGATGGGGTGTGCCGGCAACTGCTCGAATCGCGCTTCCCACTTGGGATTGACCGACCAGTTGGTCTCGTAGCATCCGCCAATCCACCCGCGCAGGCGCTCGCCCGGTTCACCAGCCGGCACATCCAGCGCCCAGTGCAACACGCCCAGGCCCACTTTGCGACGCAGCACCGGATCGAGTTCGCCAAGGTGCTGGGGCAGCAAACCATCCGGCCCGCCATCCGCCATGACCACAATCGCCGCGACGTTCGTCAGGTCGGCCGCCTTGGGCCAGCCTTTGTGGACGACAGCCCGAACACCAAGCTCCGGTTGCGCATTGAGCAGATCGCCCAGCACCTTCAAACCCGCGTAGGGTTCGTGTTCAGAGAACGCGTGCGAGGCCGGACCGGCGATGAGCGCCACCTGCCGGAGCGGGGGCGTATCGTCCGCGCGAACCGCGATGCTCAGCGCGACCAACGCAACTGCCAAGTGCAAGTTAGTATATCGCATCTTGCGCATATCCCCAGACTGCAAGACCGTTGCTGCGTGTGGCCCTGCAGCGAGCACCCGCTCAGCGCGCCTGGTCAAGCCGCCTGACAAGGGCTGCGAGCGTGGCCTGGTCCTCTGGCGGGAGGTACGTACGTTTCCCCTCGAGCATGTTCGTCATTTCGCGCGCACGCTCCACGTTCTTGGCCGCAACATGCAACTCGGCCAGGTGGAGGTGCGCCTGCAGATCGTTCGGGTTCAGGCTCAGGCACTTCTCCAGCGCCGGCTGAGCCTCGGCGAGGGCTCCCTTCTTCAGCAACACCACCCCCAACGTGTCCCAGGCCGTCGCCAGCCGTGGCTCCAAGGCGACCACCTCGCGGGCCCGCTGCTCCGCTTCCTCGAACTTGTCCTGCTTGAACAAGGCCCAAGCGAGATCGTTCAGCGCCTCAGGCGATTTCTGGTAGGCCAGGCTTTGGCGCAAGGAGGTCTCCGCCAGGGCCAACTCGCCCGCGTTGAGTTGCACAGACCCCAGCGCGTAGAATCCCATGGCACTTTGGGGATCCACCTGCAACAGGCTACGGGCATGTTCGCGAATCTCCTTCTCGCGAGCCTGAACCATGTCCATGCGCAGCAACCGCTCCAGCACCTTGCGGTTGGCCGGTTGCCGTTTCAGAACGTCTTCGAAGTAACGCCGGGCGGCCACGTAGTCGCGGCTCTTCCAGGCCGCATCCGCACGCAAGAGGGCGACCAGCTCCTGACCATCCTTGGCGGACTTCAGGCGCTGAATGCAATCGTCGAAGCCGCTCTCGTCGCCGAGGCGCAGCCGCACGGACGCCAGCAACGCCCACGCGCGCGTCAGTGTGGGCTCGTTCTTGACCAGTTCCTCCAGCACGACCCGCGCCTCGGCGTCGTTGCCAGCCATGATCTGCATGGCGCCCGTCTCCAGTGCCAGCAACGTCTGGGGTGCGCCCGACGCGCGCGCCTGTGCGTACCGCTCTTTGGCCCTCGCAAAATCCCCTGCCCGCAATGCGAGGCGCGCCAAGCCCATCTGCGCGCGATAGTTGCCGGGCTCGCGTTGAAGGACCGTCTCGTACATCGCCTGGCTCTTCTCGTCCTCGCTCTGGCTGAGGTACACATCGGCCAGGGTTTCCTGGATATCGCCGCGATTCTTGTCCGAAGCAAGCGCCAGTGCGCGCTCGAGGCCGGAGACAGCGAGGCCGGCACGCCCGGATACAGCCCACGTCCATCCCAATTGCAGAAACGCGTCGGGGTGCCGCACATAGCCATATGCCTGCGACAGGCCCCATATCTCGTACTCCTGCTTGCGCTCGGAGAAAACCTTCATCTCGGCTGCGATCCGGTCCTTCTGATCGCCCGCCTGGTTACGCTCCGCCATACCCATGAGATTGAGCAGCGCGCTGACATTCTCGGGATCGATTTCACGGGCCTTGTTGTAGACCTCCAACGCCTCAGCGGGGCGACCCGCATCTTCGAGGAACACGCCCAGGTTATTCGCCACGGAACCAGCCCGCCGCACCAGGTAGTTCGCGAAGGGGGTCAACTCCGGACCAGCGGTAGCCTGAAACGCTCGCAGGTTGGGAATGAGTTCACCCCAGAAGGCACGGTGCCTGGTCAGCGTCTCCGCTATGTTGACGTCGGCATGCCGCGCGACACCGCGGTACCAGAAGCAATCAGCGAGGGGAATCTTGCCACCACCGATCCACAAATCGGGCAGCGTCATCAAAGCCAGCTTCGCCTCGGCATCCGGTTCGTCCGCAATCCACGTCTGCAACATCTGAATCAGGCTGATCTGCGCCTGATTGCGCAGCCGCGGGTTGTCGAGCTTCTCGCTGATCAACTTGACATAGACGCGGTTGTTGCCGGCAGAGGGATCCACGAAGTTGATCGTGCGACCCCGCTCGCGAGCAGCCACGAATAGTTGAGTATCCAGCGTACCGTCTGTGGCCAAGCAGCCGTTTTCAGGCAAACCATCCACGATTGCATTGGCAAGTCGCGTGAGGTACAGGGCAGGCCGGCCATCCGCCACCGGCAGGTTACGGAAGGGCACAACGGCCAGCAGCCCGAAGGCCGGAAGGACCAGGAATGCCCCGAACCAACGCCGCAGCCACTGCACCACGGGGCGATCGTCTTCGGGCCACCACACCGCCGGCACGAGGAACCAGTAGGCAACCAGGTACCCGAACAGGACCGCCGCCAGCAGCAGCGGGGTCACAAGGTAGAGGGGCCAGCGCACAAATGGCAGCCGCAGTGCCACGACCACCGTGCATGCAACCATGATCAGGTGCAGGAAGTAGAAGGACCAGTCCTTCTCCTCGTTCAGCGCCTTGCGGGCCACGAGCAAAGCCGTCGCCCACGGCGCGACGGTCAGCACCAGGATCACCAGCCAGCCCACCTTGGGCAGGCTCTGCGTCAGCATGTAGTACTGCGAGCGCCACATGAAGAGCAGGACTTCCCACATGCTGCTGTATTCGCGCAACTCATAGCCGGGAGAACCGGTGAACTGCCAGGCCGCGAAGACATACACGGAGGCGCCGGCCAGCGCAGCCAGCAGCAGTTGAACGGCGGCCCCAATCGACAGCACTTCACGCCGCCAGAGTCCGTACAGGAGGGAAACGATGAACAGCGGCGCTAGCAGGATCAGCGTTGCGAATTCAGTCACGCCGACGCCAAGGAGGAAGGCGAACACCAGCGACGGCCACGAGCGCTCGCTGCCCAGTGCCGAGAGCCACAGTCGGGTCATGGCCAGCAGAAGGAGGAGGTCAAACGCCTCGGAACCGGCCCGTGTCGCCGCCACCCAGAACGGAACCGAGAAGGCGAGAAAGAGACTGGCAGCTACACCCGCCAGCCGCGCCGCCAGCAGGCTGTGCGCCTCGTTCTTCCGGCAGAGCACGATGACGTTCATGACGATGCGGGCCGTCACGTCGTAAACGAGCCAGACCGTCAGAAACGAGCAGAGCGCGCTGAAGAAGTTCAGACGCAAGGGCAGGTTCCCGAACGGTAACCGGCTGACGGCATGCACAACGACCTGCCAGATCGGCTGGTCGGGATTCATCCGGGGCATCAGGCCGAGTTGCTGAACTACGACCCCCGCCGAAGGTCCCGGAAACACGCCGCGGCTGAGCGTGAAGAGATACACCGAGAAGACCAAGCCACCCAGCAACAGACCGAAGACAATGTCCAAACGTCCTAGCTTCGTCAATCTCATGGCTGAAGTCTATACACCAAGCTACTTCGAGTGACAAGAGTCGTCAGACAGCAATTCTCAGTATGGCGCCGAATGGGCAGAGTCGATCAGCAGGCTCGTAGCGCCTGCTGTGCTTCTCCCGTGCGGAGGACCGGTACAGCGGGCGCTACGAGCCCGCTGCGACGCCATACTGCGAATTGCTGGTCATCAGGGCTTTTGTGCGGCGGGCTTGGGCTTGCCCGGGTAGATGCGCGGAATAGACTGGGCTGTCATCAGCTTGTCCGCTTTGCGGGCACAGGGCGGACAGAGACCGCGCCCCTTTTCGTCAATCTGCTTGAAGGTCTGCGCGGGCCAGAGACAACACTGGGCCAACGGACATGGCGGCACGCCAATCATGTTTACCAAAGCGCGCAGCGACTCCTTCTCGATGCGTCGGGCAATGATTTCCTGTGCGTCCAGTGGCCCTGCGGCTGGATTCAGTTCGCTGTAGGCCTCCACGTTAAGGACCGCAACCTTTTCCTTTGGGAAGACAGTCCCCCGTGCCTCGCCTGGCTTTCCAACGGCGACGAGGCAGACGGTATAGGTCATGACGTTCGAGGCAACGCCGAACCGCTTGGCCTCCCCGGCAGGACCACCGGCAGCGGGGACACTGGCGGGCGCCAGGGCGACGGCTACGAACAACTGTTTCTCGACATGCTGCTTCACCCGTGTCAGGACGGCAACGTCCAGTTTCCCGACCGGCTGCAGCGTGATGACCGGTTTCGTCGTAACGGCGTTGGTTGCGCCAAGCGCGCTACCCGCCACCAGCAGAGAGAGAGAGAGAAGACCTAGCACCAACCGAGAGACCTGCATGCCGCGCATACGCACCCCTGATTGTTCAACGGTTACCCGCTACTCATTTTTTAAACGCAAACGCCCCTGGAGACCAGGGGCGCTTGCACGGTATACGAGTCGGTCTGTAATGCGATTACTTGCGGATGCGGCGAACGGCCAACGCAACTATGCCGAGACCGAACAGAGCCATTGTTGCGGGCTCAGGAACGGGCAGCAGGGTATCGGTATAGGTCTTACCAGCGGCTGCCTGCCCAGTCGGCTGATTCACGTTCATGGACGTTATGTCCAGACTAGCAGCCACAAAACGGTAGTCATGGTAGTATGTCCCTACCACGGCGTCTGCCAGCGGAATAGTGCCACTTGCGAAGTCGGTGGCAGGTTTGTTCCAGATACGCACATAGAATACGTCACCTTGCGCGTGAACGTATTTGAAGTTCAGCTTCTGAAACCATCCACTTGGGTTTGCTGTTGTTCCACCGCCCATCCACGTCTTATCAATGACCATGTCGGCCGTGTCGGCGAGCCCATTGGCTTTCGAGGCGTCCGCTGCCCCGATTCCATTGCCGCCATCGTCTTTGATCAACTGAATGAAACAACCTACCGTCGACAGTAGCTTGTCACCAGGGACTACGGTGGTGAACGCAGCGTTGGCATATACGCCACCAGTTGGCGTACCGTGATACGACGAAAAGTAGCTGATCGCCGTACCAGCCATCGAGCTGCTGGCAGCCACTATGCAACCCGCAACAACTGCAGTGAATTTCCTCATCACTCTTGTGCTCCTTTCTGACGGATTACTACGTTAAAGACGCTGGAGATTTACAGTGTGTACGGGATCGTCGGGGACCAGGTCAGAACCCCGTTACCAGCCAGACGCTCGTACCAGTATCCCTCAGCCAAGGCCAGAACCTTCGTTGCGGGCTCAAGGCTTTCGCCATTGATCCATCCGTCGTTGGGGAATATGCCGCCGGAATTCTGCAGGTAGAAGATCTCGTACTTCTGGTTCGCAACATCCCATGAATAGAGATGGTCGGAATCGGCATAACCGAAACCACCGACCGCACCATCGGCTTGCATCGTCGTGTTTGTCAGTGCCTGATCGGCGCTGTATGGGTAGGACACGAAGTTGAACCCTTCGACTAGCGCTACAGGCATCGTGGCCGCAGACACAACCTCACCGAGCATGGTTACGGTCTGATCGGCGACTTGAACACTCTCCAGCCAGAATGCCATTCCAGGCGTGACTTTGTTTGTCGCCGGTTCCAGCGTTTCGCCATTCAGCCAGCCGTCATTGGGGAATACGCCACCGGTTGACTGCTTGTACAGCAAGATGTACTTCTGCTGCGCGGCATCCCACATGTAGATGTGATCGCCATCCGCGAAGCCGAATCCACCCGTCAATTGATCGCCAAACAACTCCTGAACGGTTGCATTCGGGTCCATCGCATTGAACCCGATTGAGGCCAGCACATATTTCTGCGCCGGCACGTTGACTTTGGCATAGCCAACCACGTTCACACTGACCACTTCGTTAGTAGCTGCGAGCGTTACAGTCGCCGCTAGCCCCAACGCCGTTACTGCTGTAGAGATTCGGTTCATTACGTGACCTCCCTCGTTTACCGTATACCGCCAAGCCTTACTTGACCTGACGAGACTGAATATATAACTGATCCCTGAGACCGTCAACAGGTTTCTGTCCTTTTTCGTGACTTAATCGGTTGTTGCTCGCATGTGCTCGCATAACCTGCGTTTTCCGGCTTTCTCTGAGGAGAACGTACGTGATTTCACCGTGCGCGTCAAGGCGCGAACAGCCAATTATGGCTGCGGCGGCGTCTCGTTGGGGGGCAGCACGCCTTCGGCTACGAGTTGATCGTCCATTTCCTTGGTCAAGGGGATCGGCAGCGCCGGCTGACCCTTGCGAATCAAGTCCATCTGGTACGTGCGGAGATGGTCTTCGAGCGCGGGACCGGACAGCTTGGGCGGCTCGACTGTGCGCTGCTGCAACATTTCACGTCGCTGCCGCAAACGGTCTGCATACGAAGCCGCCGGCGCGCCCGTGGGCCTTGGCTCAGCAGCGGCGGAGGCGGCGACAGCTGGCCCCGATCCCGCGGGCAGCGTCGTCTCGCTGCCCATTTTCAGCCATTCCTCACGGCCATCCTTGCCGATCAGGGCCTTGTCTTCGCTGAAAGACGCTTCCATCACCTGGTAACCGTCTTCGGTCTCGCCCACGCGCAGGTAGTACGATTTGGGTGGATTCACCTTCGTATCGAGGAACCCCACGCGCAGACCGTCGGCGTCCTCCCGGAGCGCGCAGAGACGCAGGGTGCGCGTCAGCGCATCACGCGCCAAAAGCGGTGCGGCATTGGTTCCGCCATCGGGTGGACGTACGGCCGGCACGCCAAAAGGCTTGCGCGTCAGGATCGGCTCGTAGCGCGAGAAATCGGTCCGCACCAGCTCGCCCGAGGCAACGATCGACACCAGGCTAACGCCTGAGATAATGAAACGGCACATGCGCATACACACACTCCATTCGCGATACGGATTATAACGCGCGAAGCCGGCCAACGCAACGATGTTTGACATTCACTTCGCAGTGGGCTATGAACGTTCGCCTTATGGAACAAACGGAAGAGAGAGTGCGGCACACGCGGCTCAAGAAAGTCCGCAAACGTTCCCGACGCCTGGGACGCGTGTTGTTTTCCGTGGGACTGACAGGAACGGTGCTGGGCCTGGTTCTGGCTGTTTGTTCCTGGCTGCTACAGAACCCGAAGCTGCGCGTCATCGGCATGGGCTACCTGCTGGGCGCGCTCATCCTGCTGGCCGCGTGGGCCATCCGCGAGCGCGTCCATCAGATCATGAAGCGTAAGTACGTGAAGCACTGACGGTTACACGTCAAGGCGATCGGTCTTCCGCCCGCACCTTGCGCCGCCGGAAGCCGCCAAGCACCATGAGTACCTCTGTCGGTCAAATCAGTCGGCGCAGTGCCTGGGCAGGCTTGGATACGAGTGCCCGGCAGACGATCGTCGTGCAGGCTGAAAGGCGCCGGGGGAGGATTGTCTGCGCCCGTCTGACCACGCTGCCGGACGCCGCGCCCTGCGCGGCCGGCCTTTCGGTGCGGGAGAGCTTTACGCGCTGGCTCGACGCACCCTTTCGGTCGGCAGCCAAGACCTTGAAAGTGCTGCCGACCCTGCTCGATATTCAACTGCCTTTTCCACTGGAATCCTGTCTCTACGCGCTGGTTTCCAGCCGCCGTACATCGGCAGGCAAGCAGCAATGGCTGGTGGCCGTCGCCCGGCAGACCGACGTTGAACGGCGGCTGCGCGAATGCCAGGCAGCCGGCGGTGACCCGGTCGTTCTGGACCAACAGGGGCTGGCACTCTGGTCACAGACGGTGCGCGAAGTGACGGCCCACTCCCGCGCCCAGGCGGGGTGGCGGGTGATCGTCCACCTCAACGGCGACGATTCAGCCCTTGTTATCGGCTCCGGCGCCACATTCGAGAGTTGTCACCCGATTCGCGAGCAGGCAACCGACCAGACCCTGCGCGTGCTGCAGGGGACCTTGGGCGACGCGCCTGCCGGCTCTTCCACACAATGGATCTGGACCGGGCCGGGGGCCGCGGACGCCGTGCGCCTGGCAGCCGCCCAGGCGCCCCTGCAAGCTCGCTGGAGCGGCCCAGCCACCGTGGTCAGCGACCCGGCCACGTTTCTCGCACGGGCCCTTGCCACGCGCGCGCTGCTGGGCGAGTCCGTTGCCTGCAATCTACGCACGGGAGCCCTGACGCATCCGCTCCTGCGTGAGCGCACCCGGCGCGCCACGCGCGTCGCGGCCTCCGTACTGCTCGCGAGCGGCCTCTTGCTGACCGTTGGCTGCCTCTGGATCCGGACGGAGTTGCATCGGCGCGAGGCGGCGCTTGACACCGTGTTCGCGCAGCTGCGCGACACGCTGATGCAGTCGCCCCAGACGGCGAAAGGCCAGCGCGCCGTGGAGATGGTGCGCCGCCGGCAGGAACAGCAACACCAGCGGGAGTACGCCTTCCATGCCGCCCTGGCGCCGTCGCTGTGCGACACGGTTGTTGCCGTCGTCAACTGCGCGCAGACCAACAACCTGCGCCTGAAGCTGCTTTCCGTGACGCCTGACAGGGTCAGCGTCAGCGGCACGGCCGGCGCTTGGAAGCCGCCGGAAACGCTACTGAACCTGCTGAAGAAACGCGGCTACCGCGTCAATCTGAACCGCCTCGACGCGAACCACGAGGCGCGCATCCCTTTCACCGTCGAGGAGGCGGGCTCATGAACGCGCTCCGCACGACGATCCTGGTCTGGGTGCTGGGCGGTCTGGCCCTCGCAACCGGCCTGACCATAGCCTGGCGTACGTGGCAGGGGCTTCCCGAACAGGCGCAGCGCATGCATCGCAAACTTAACGACTTGAACGAATTGCGTATGATTTCAGAAACCGCCGGACGGGACCGGGAGGTGCGGAAGTTGTTTGACCCGCTGGCGGGGCAGCCCGCCAGCGATCTGGGCGCCATCCTCGGGCGTACGCTGCCGGGGCGTACACCGGTGGACGTGCGCGAGACCCGGGAGCCTGCCGTGGACGGTTGGGTGGCGCTGCGCCGGGAATTCTCGTTGCCTGAGGCGCCGCTCGCCGAAGTCGCCGCGTTCATGCGGGCGGCCGAGGCGGAGCGGCCGCCCTGGCGGGTGATCAAGTGCGCCATCCGGAGCTCGGCGCAGGCGCGCGGTAACGGCCAGGCAACCGTGCAGTTCGAAACCCTGGTCAAACAGGAGTAGGGTGGACAGATCCATGCATAAGCGTTTCGTCATCTCGATCCTCGTGCCGGACCGCGCGGGTATCATGCGCGATCTCACCTCGGCGGTCACGGACTTGGGCGCCAATATCAACAGCGTCAGCCAGACCGTCGTGGAAGGCTATTTCTCAGTCGCCCTGACGGTCACGTTCGCCGACGCCCAGACCGCGACCGCCGTGCAGGCGGCCATCGCCCGCAACTTCCGTTCCGGCGAGGCCGGCATCCTGGTCTGCCCGTTCGCGCCCGTCCGGCGGTCGCCGAAGCTGCGAGGCGGCCAGGGCTATGTGCTCTGCATCACGGGGCGCGACCAGCCCGGCATCCTGAAGCGCGCCACCACGTTCCTCGCCGCGCACGCCATCAATATCGAAAGCTGGGAATGCGGACTCGAGGACGCAACGGTGACCTATCTGGCCGAACTGACCGTACCGCCGCGCCTGGAAATCCGCCAGGTGCAGCACGAGCTGCAGGAGCTGTTGAGCCCGATGGGGCTGCGCACCAGCCTGCAGCACGCCAACATCTTCAGGGCCACGAACGAAATCGGACCGATCCGGTCCCTGCTGCGGGAGACCGACCGTGATTAGATCAAACGATGTCATGACCACGCTCCGCATGCTGCAGGAGGAGAACCTCGACGTGCGGACCGTCACCCTGGGCGTCAACCTGCTCGCGTGCGCGCACCCCGACGCCGACGCCATGGCCGAGGCCGTGCAGCGCAAGCTGACGCTCAAGGCCGGCAGCCTGGTCAGCGTCTGCGACCAGCTGGCCGCCGAGTATGGCGTGCCGATCGTCAACAAACGCCTCGCCGTCTCCCCCGCCAGCCAGTTGCTCGAGCAGCACGCCGACGACCACGCCGCCGCCCTCAAGCTCGCCCGCGCGCTGGACGCCGCGGCCGAAGCGGCCCGGGTTGACCTGCTGGGAGGCTTCACGGCGCTCGTCCAGAAGGGCATCACGCCGGGCGAGCAGCTCGTCATCGACTCCCTGCCGGACGTGCTCAGCGCCACGCACCGGGTCTGCGCCTCGGTCAATGTGGCCACCACAAAAGCCGGCATCAACGTGGACGCCGTCAAGCGGCTCGGCCTGGTGATTCTGCGCGTGGCCGAGGCGACTGCGGCGCAGCGCGGCTTCGGGGCAGCCAAGCTGGTGGTTTTCGCGAACAGCGCCGAGGACTGCCCCTTCATGGCGGGCGCCTATCTCGGCGCCGGCGAGCCGGAGTGCGTCGTCAACGTGGGCGTCAGCGGCCCGGGCGTCATCAAGCGTGCCATTGAGCGGCTGACCGCCGCCTCGCCCGACTGCACGCTCGACGCTATCGCCGAGGAGATCAAGCACACGGCCTACCGCGTCACGCGCACGGGCGAGCTGATCGGCCGCGAGGCCGCGGCGCGGCTGGGCGTGCAGTTCGGCGTGGTGGACGTGTCGCTGGCGCCTACCCCACGGGTGGGAGACAGCGTGGGTGAGATCTACCACGCCATGGGGATCGCGCAGCTGGGCGCACCGGGCACGACCGCCGCGGTGGCGCTGTTGAACGACGCGGTCAAGAAGGGCGGCGCCTTCGCTTCCAGTTCGGTGGGCGGGCTTTCGGGAGCCTTCATCCCGGTCATGGAGGACCACGCCCTGGCCAAGGCCGTGGCAGAGGGGACGCTCACCCTGGAGAAGCTGGAAGCCATGACCAGCGTCTGCTCGGTGGGCCTGGACATGATCCTGATCCCCGGCGACACGCCGCCCGAGGCCATCGCGGGCCTCATCCTGGACGAGGCGGCCATCGGCGTCGTGAACAACAAGACGACCGCGGTACGCGTCATCCCCGTGCCCGGCGGCAAGGCCGGCGAATGGATCGACTTCGGGGGGCTGTTCGGGGCCGGCACCATCACGCCGGTCAACAGTCCGCACGGCGCCGCGGTATTCGTGAACCGCGGCGGCCAGGTGCCGGCGCCGCTGCGCAGCCTGGGCAACTGAGCGGCACGCGTGGCGCGAGCAAGGAGACTGCCATGCCAGGCACAAAACTGGAGATCACGTGCACAGCCTGCGGCGCCGCCACGTTCGTGCGGCGCGAACCCGTCTACGAGGGCTTCAAGAAGGTCGGCGATTCGTTCCGCTGCGCGGCCTGCGGCCACACCTATGCCGGCGAAAGCGACGTGCCGTTCCGGCAGCAGACGGGGCCGCGCGTCTTCGAAGCGGACGACGTGCCGCGCAAGGTGGAGTTGTTCCGGGCCGACGAGCGGCGCAAGAACTGCCGCTACTGCACGCATTACGTCGTGAACCCGTTCACGCAGCGTTGCGGCCTGCACGAGAAACCCGTGCAGGCCACGGACTGGTGCCTGGATTTTCAGGAGCGGGAGGCGGCGCGCCCGCCGGAGGCCGGCCAGGCGCCGCTCGCGTGACAGCCTACGGCGCGCGCCGAATGCTCTTGATGACCACATCCGTCTGCGGGACGTCCTGCATGCCGGCGCGGTTGCCGGTCTGGACGGCGCCGATCTTGTCGACGACATCGAGGCCTTCGATCACCTTGCCGAACACGCAGTAGCCGAAGCCGCGCGTCGTCTCGTCACGGTGATTGAGGAAGCCGTTAGGCACGAGGTTGATGAAGAACTGGCTGGTGGCGCTGTCCACGACGCCCGTGCGCGCCATCGCCAGCGTGCCGCGCTCGTTGGTCACGTCCGCCTTGGCCTCGTTCTTGACGGGGGCCTTGGTCCGCTTCTGGGTCATGTCGGGCGCGAAACCGCCGCATTGGATCATGAAGTCCTTGATTACGCGGTGGAAGATCAGGCCGTCGTAGAACTTCTCGTCGGCGTAAGCGAGAAAGCTCTGCACGGTGGCAGGCGCCTTGTCCGGCCACAGCTCGGCCTTGATCGTGCCGAGCGAGGTCTCGATGACGACGACCGGCTTGGCGCCGGTCGCCGGAACGGCCGCGGAGGCCGGGGCGGTGTTGGACTGTCCGAGCGCGGTGGCGCCGAATGCGAGTGCTGCGCAAGTCATGGCGTGAAAGGTTCCTTTCATGATGCTTCTATCCTCCCTTGCTGTCGGGACGCCGTCGTCGTGGTACGACTCGCGGACCACGTTGCGGAAATCCCCTCATGCATAACGTAAGGGTGAAAGCGTAGGCCAAGGGCGGGCGCGTGTCAATCCACGCTGATCACCGTGCGACAAAGACGAGGAACATCCGGCCGGAGTCGCACGGCAACTCGCCAAGGACCAGGGGCTTGCCGTCCTGCAGGCCCACGGTCGTGTTGACCAGTTCGCGTCCGCCACGCCGGACCGTGATTTTCAGCGCACCCTGCGGCCCCGAACAGCTGACGGAATAGCCATCCAGCGAACTGGCGCCGTTGGCCGGCAGCCGCTGCGAGGCAGACGCAAGCACGCGAAAGTGGTTGAAGGGGAAGGTGCGCGACAGCACGCTGGCCACATCCTCCACACCGCTGGTGCTGGGCGCGGACTGGTTGGTGGCATGCACCAGACGGATGGACACGCTTTGCGCCGCCAGAACCGGCAGCACAAGCAGACCGCTCAACGCGACGGCCAGCAGCAGAAGACGTCTCATGGTGCGCACTCCCTCATCCGCCCCCTTTGTCCATGTCCATGATGAGGACAATGGTGCTCTGCGAGGCCTCGTCATCCATTATCACGACACCACTGTGCGATGCAACTACTTCCAGCGACTGGACGCGGCTGTAACCGGGAACCGCATCGTGGTGCAGCCAGAGCGGAATGCCGGCCAGTGACAGCATGACCAGCAACCCCGCCGCGGCGGTCGCCCACCGCGCGAAAACCGGCCAACCAGCCGCCACGGCTGCCTCTGCCGCCTGTTCGCGCACCCGTGCCCGCTCTTGAAAGGTCGCCCAGAACGCGGGCGCTTCGCCGGGAGTCGGACGGGGCGTGCGCGCCAGTGCGTCGCGCAATCTGAAATCGTTCCAGGTTTTCATCGCTTCTCCTTCTCTTCCAGCAATTTGCGAAGCTTTCGCTTGCCATTGAACAGTCGTGACATGACCGTGCCGATCGAAACGCCGGTCGCCGCCGCGATCTCGCCGTACGCCAGCCCGTCGGCGTAGCGCAGTTCCAGCGCCACGCGGTGCAACGCCGGCAGGCGCGCGAGGGCGGCCAGCACCCACGCCGCGTCCTCCGCCTGCGCCACCAGCTGGTCGGGTCCCGGGTGCGTCGTGTCGGGGAGATCGTACTCCACCGGTTCATCGGCCTCGGTGCTGCCAAGGAACAACTCGTTCCGCCTCTGCTTCCGGCGCAACACATCCACGGCGCCATTGCGGGCGATGCGGTACAACCAGGTCTTCAACGCTGACCGCCGGTTGAAACGCGGCAAGGCCTGCCAGGCTCGCAGGAACGTCTCCATGACCACGTCGTCCGCATCGTCCGGGCCAACCAGTCGGCACGCCACCGCATGCAACACACCGCGCAGGGGCTCGAACACCTCGGCAAAGGCGTTCATGTCACCCTGGCAGGCCCTATCCATCAGCGCTGTATCCACGTCCGTCATATGGTTGACGCTGCGCGGCCGGCGTCTATTCACACCGATTACCGCGCTTCTTCTCTGCGCGGCCACTATACTGCCCCCGCCCGGTCGGTTGCACGTGGTTTTGCGCTTTTTGCGTGCCATTCAGCGGAGGGTGACGTATGCTGCCGGCCGTTTCTCAGCCAGCGAGGGAACATAACCATATGGGCCGTCAAACACGCACAGACACAACATTGACCCTGCTCGGACAGGGCCAGACCCGTTACCCGGAAACACCTGACGAGGCACGTCTCGAGGCCTTTCCGAATCCCAACCCCGACCGCGCCTACTGGGTTACGTTCGACTGCCCCGAATTCACGGCTCTCTGCCCCATCACCGGCCAGCCGGATTTTGGCCACCTGACGATCCGCTACTGTCCGGACCAGCTCTGCCTGGAGAGCAAGTCGCTGAAACTCTACCTGTTCGCGTTCCGCAATCACGGCACCTTCCACGAGGCAGCCGTCAACCGCATCCTCGACGACCTCGTCCGCGCGATCCGGCCACGGCAGATGTGCATCCAGGGGGCCTTCAAGGCCCGCGGCGGGATTGCCATCACGGTAGAGGCCAGCCATCCGGGCCAGGCCGCGCAAACGGGGCGTCGCAAAGGACGGAATACACCATGAACAAACGCATCCTGTGCATCGGCGCCGGCTATGTCGGCGGACCCACCATGGCCATGATCGCCCGGAAGTGCCCCGATTACGAAGTCACGGTCGTGGACATTAACGAGCGCCGCATCAAGGCCTGGCAGTCGGAGGAGTTGCCGATCTACGAACCGGGCCTGGGGTCGGTCGTCAAGGCCTGCCTGAACAAGAATCTCTTCTTCTCCACCGATGTCGCCGCCGGCATCCGCTCGTGCGACATCATCTTCGTCAGCGTCAACACGCCGACCAAGACCTTCGGGCAGGGGGCGGGCAAGGCCGCCGACCTGCAGTACTGGGAGAAGACCGCGCGGGAAATCCTGCAGCACGCGGACCGCAACAAGATCGTTGTCGAGAAAAGCACGCTGCCCGTGCGCACCGCCAAGGCCATGGAGCGCATCCTGCTTTCGGGCGGCAAGGGCGTCGCCTTCGAGGTGCTTTCCAATCCCGAGTTCCTCGCCGAGGGCACGGCGGTCGCCGACCTGGAGTCGCCGGACCGCGTCCTGATCGGCGGCCCCTCCACGCCGGGCGGCCGACAGGCGGTCGAGGTGCTGGTGGACATCTACGCGCACTGGGTGCCGCGCAACCGCATCCTGACCACGAGCGTCTGGTCCAGCGAGTTGTCGAAACTGGCGGCCAACGCCTTCCTGGCCCAGCGCGTCAGCTCGATCAATGCCCTTTCCGCGCTCTGCGAAGCCACGGAGGCCGACGTCACGGAGGTGGGCCGCGCGATCGGCATGGACAGCCGGATCGGGCCGAAATTCCTCAATGCGAGCGTGGGGTTCGGCGGGTCCTGCTTCAAGAAGGACATCCTGAACCTGGTTTACCTGAGCGAAACCTACGGCCTGGATGAAGTGGCCGAGTACTGGCGGCAGGTGGTCGCCATGAACGACTTCCAGCAGGACCGCTTCGTGCGGAACATGCTGAAGCAGATGTTCAACACCGTCGCCGGCAAACGGATCGCCCTGTTCGGTTTCGCCTTCAAGGCGGACACGGGCGATACGCGGGAGAGCCCCGCCCTGCGCGTCACGCGCCACTTGCTCGCGGAACGGGCGGCCGTAGTCATCCACGATCCCCAAGCGCTGGGGAACGCACGGACCGACCTTGCCGACGTGCTCGACCAGGTGCAGTTCGAGTCCGACCCGTACCGGGCGGCCGAGGGCGCCCACGCGATTGCCGTCATGACCGAGTGGGGCGAGTACCAAGCCCTCGACTACGCCCGCATCTACGAGCGCATGCTGAAGCCGGCCTTCCTGTTCGACGGCCGGAACCGGCTGCCGCATCGCGCGCTCTTCGACCTGGGCTTCAACGTTTTTGCCATTGGCAAACCCCCGCTCTGCCACCTCGTGTGAGGCTTGATCGGAGGGAAGAAGCATCCCTAACCCGCGCCAAGGCGGACAGCGCCGTCACGTGCCCCGCAGCGCCCGCCCGGCGCCAGGCCCTCTGGCGCCGAACCCATCTGACGCACCCGCCGTGGAACGACTCAACCGACGCCTGGCACTCGGGCCAGTTTCGCCGCCTTCTTGAGGTTCTTCGCCGCCTTTCGCTCCTTCATGGTCATGGTGGGCTTCTTGCGCTCTTCTTTCCTGCTTTCCTTGCTCTTCATCTGGACCTCCTCGCGGTCTGTTTGGGCTGTTGTCTGGACCGGCAACCGTCGCCGTTACGACGAAAAGAGAGTAGGTCCACGCCCGCGCCGTGTCAAGCAGACCGCAGCTGAAGGTCAGCCCCTCCGCCGCCCGGCAGAGCTCCGCCAAGGCACCATGCACACGGCCTGCGGCAGCGGGCCCGCACGAGTTGATCTCGCCGTACGGCCGGTCTTCCGCGCCGTACAGGTAGGGCGGCTGACGGTCCCATTCCGTTCTTGGAATCAGGTAGCCCAGCTCGTCGTTAGCCAGGCCGAACAGGAACTTCACCCGGCCCGGCATGAGTTGGCGTAACGGCGGCACTTCGACGGGCTCGACCTGGAAATCGCCGCCCGGCGCTTTCTCGACGCCGCCGTTGGCGATTTCGGGATAGAGTTCTCCGGGTACGCAGGCGATGCTGGCATCGCCGATCGTCACGAGCGCCACTTCGCTGCGCAGCGTGCGCCAGCGCACGTAACCCCGATCCAGCAAACCGAGGAAGCCGGCGGCCAGGTAGAGGTTGTTGGCCAACGGCACTTCGATCGTGCGGGCACGGATCGCGAGGGCCACGCGCCCGTCAAGCGGGCCGAAGGGGGTGGCCAACCGCGGCAGGATGCGCGACGCGAGCTGGTGGCCGACCGCCCGGGCTTTCGCCTGCGATGGCTGCCGGAAATCCCCGCCCAGATACGGGTCGCGCACCGTGACGTCGGGCGGCGTGGTCAGCAAACCGCCCACGGCTCCGTTGATGTACAGGTGCACGCCGCCCACGCCCTCCGCGAGCGTCGTACCGTCGCTCGTCACGCCGTGCTCCAGCGCCGTGCGCAGGTAGCCGCAGAAATCCGCCGTAATCGCGGTGTTGCCACGCCAGACGGTCTCCGGGTGGTTCGCCCAGCCGACCACCGTCCCGAGCGTAGCGTCGTTTGTGGCGCTGAGAAAGTGCAGCACGCGGATGTCCGGATCCGGCACGTGCGGCCGGCGTGTGTCGGCCACAAGGTTCGCGCCGGGGCACGGAATCTCGTGCAGTGCCAGGCGCGCGGGCTGCAAGTTCGACACGGCGCCGCCCAGCGCGGTCACACACGCGGCAATGACCTGGTCCTTGTAGCGGGCATCCACGCCGGTGTGCAGAAAATCCCTGCCCCACAAGCCGATCAGGTCGGGCGTGGAATGGTTGTGGGTCGCGCAAATAATCGTGTAATCGAGCTTCCACTCGGCGGCGAGCCGGCGGCGGACGCGCACCACGTCATCGTGAAAGAAGCCGATGGCGTCCAGGGCCACGATCCCCAGCCGTGAGCGACCATCGTCAAGTACGCAGGCGATGGCCCAGAGATCGTCGTGAATCGCGGTCGCCCTGCGGTTCTGGTCAAACCCAGCCAGGTAGACCGGCCGCTGCGGATCGGAGAGGTCGGGATTGATCTTCACCCGCGCAAAGCCGGCGCGGAGCGGCTGCGGAGCCGCGGTGGCGGCTACGCCGTCGGGGGCAAGGTTCAGGACGTATCCCGGCACCCGATCGCGATAGGCGCAGTAGGCCCGGGCCAGGACGGCCAGGACGACGCTGACCGCTGTCCAGAGCGCAATCCGCAATCGCCGCCGCCGGGCGCGTGAGCGGGTAGCTGAGTGGGTGTTCACGCCCTGCCCCTTCGCCTGGCTCAGTTCCCGGTCATTGACGGCCTCACACCCAGCCCGGCCGGTACGCGCGGCGCAGATACGCGTTGGCGTCGGCGGCGTTCGTAAAGGCAAACTTGACCGGGTCCCACTCCAGGCGCTTCTTCGCGCGGATGGCGACGTTGCCCGCGAGCACCAGTTCCGTCAGCGGGCCGGCATGCTCGAACGAGTTGTCCACCCGCGGGGCGCCCTTGATGGCCGCGATCCACTCCTCGTAATGCCCCGGCGACCGAGGCAGCGTCGGGGGCGGCGCGTGGGGGGCGTAGGCCTGCATCTGCGTCTCGGGAATCAGGCGCGTGCCCAGCAACTTGCCCTTGTCGCCGACGCACAGGCTGCCGCCCTCCAGGGGCCAGTCGCGCTCGGCCTCCAGCTCCGGCGGCCGCGGCGGCTGCTTGCCGCCATCGTACCACACGAACTGGAGGTCCGGCTTTCCGTCCGGGCGCTTGAAACGGTAGCGGATGATGGACCACTCGGGGAACATCTCCGCGTTCCACGGTCCGGTCTCGGCTTCGACGCTGAACGGCCCCCGCATGACGTCCTCCAGCGCCCAGAAGAAGGGATTGACGGCGTGGCAGGCAATGTCGCCGAGCGCGCCAGTGCCGAAATCCCACCACCCGCGCCAGACGAAGGGGTGATAGACCTGCTGCTGCTTGAACGACGCCAGTTTGCGCGCCGGATGATCGTCCGGCCACCGGCCCACGAACGGCCGCGCCGGCGCGAGCCCCAGCCAGGCTTCCCAGTCGAGCTCGGCCGGCGCTGTGTCCGACCCCGCGGGCCGGTCGGCGCCCTGCAGCCAGATCGGCCGGTTCGTCCACACGTGGACCTCCGTCACGACCCCGATCGCGCCGCCGCGCAGCAGTTCGATCGTGCGCCGCGTCTCCTCCGAAGCCTGCCCCTGGTTGCCCATCTTGCTGACAACCTTCTTCTCGCGGGCGGCCACCGTCAACTGGCGCGCCTCCCACATGGAGTGCGTGAGCGGCTTCTGCACGAGCACGTGCTTGCCGCGCTGGATGGCCCACCACGCGGCGGCGAAGTGCATGTGATCGGGCGTGCTGATCGTGACGGCGTCGATGGAGCGCTCCATGGCGTCGAACATCCGGCGGAAATCGGTGAACCGGCGCGCGTCCGGGAACCGCTTGAAAGAGCCCTGGGCGTTGCGCGCATCGACGTCGCACAGGGCGACGATGTTGTTGCCGGCCGCCACGCCAGCGACGTCGCCCTCGCCCTTGCCGCCGCAGCCGATCGCGGCAATGTTGAGCCGCGAGCTGGGCGCCGGCTCCTCGCCGCGCCCGACCACGCAGGCCGGTACAACCAGGCAGGTCGCGGCCGCCGTCTTCAGGAAATCCCGCCGACTGCCGCCCAAACGGTCACACCAGACTGCCGACTGCTGCATGCCAGGCTCCCTCCCCGCATCGATATCGCCGCACCATCCCCGCGCGCCAAAGGGGTTTCCACACGGTTCACGCAGGAGGGCCGGCGTCTTTCGCGATCCCGTCTTGTACGCCTGCCCACGGTCAAAGGCAACGACATTGCGGATCCAGCCCGGCGGGATCGTGGCACCGGTTCTTGGTGCGGAGCGTCGCGCGCAGGCAGACCGGTACGGTGCGCGTGGCGGACTATGAGTGGCACCAGGTTATGTTCATGCCACTTTTGCTGTCGGATGCCCAGCACGTTCTCACGCAGACCGGCGGATTGCTGCCGGTCATGGACTGGACCGGCGGTTTCGCACCTGCGCGAAGAACGGGTTTGTTATTGCCTCCGGCAAGTGGTAGAAGGCTCCTCAGTTGTGTGTTCGCCATGGATATCGTCGTTTACACGCCCGAAGAGGTGCGCCGGGGCTGCCGGACACCTTTCTTTTCGTTTCGCAAGCGTTGCGGGAAGGGAAGACGGTTTATGCGCGCTGAACTCGAGATCGCCCGCCAAAGGGTGGCCAAAGCGCGTTTTGAGGTGAACGGCCAGTGAAGAAGCTTCGCGTTTACCTCGATACGTCGGTTATCAACTTCCTGTTTGCCGACGATGCGCCGGAGAAGAGGGATGCCACGCGCGAATTCTTCGAGACGCATATTAGCGGCTTCGATGTGGCCATCTCGGACATTGTACTTGTTGAAATCGCGCGAACGCGGGACGAGCATCGACGCCGCATCCTGGAAGAGGCAGTGGAAACCCATGAACTGGTTTCCGTTGAGTTGACCAATGCACAGGCTGAAGAAATCGACAGCATGGCCGATGCCTATATCCGCCATGGAGTGATTCCGCCGAGCAAGCGCGATGATGCGATGCACGTCGCCATTTGCACCGTTCTGGAGTTCGACGTGCTGTTAAGTTGGAATTTCCAGCATCTGGCGAACGTCAAGAAACAGATACGGATTAACACGGCGAATCAGAGTGAGGGGTATTTGAAACCCCTCCTGCTGTTGACGCCTTTGGAGTTGATGGGCGATGAAACAGACAGCGAGTAAGACGCTATCGGAAGTGTGGGAGGCCAAGCGGATGGTGGGCGAGGAAACCCGCCATTTGCGCGGGGTGGACTACTTCCGGTACATGCGCGCGGAGGCCGCGCGTGCGTTCCCGGGCATTTCTCATCGCAAGTCGGGAGCAACGGCAATGCGCGTGGCCGAAGACCGTCAGGCATACGGAAAGCAGGATTGATCGCAGCACGCCTGCCTGTGCGTGATCGCACGCAGACAGGCGGCGCGCGCGGAGTTTACCCGCCATAGTCCCGTCTGCGGGAAGTCGGCGGGCCTCTTCCGATTTGCCTCGCCATAGTTCCCGAACGAAGGCGGGGGCGTCGCCGGCTGCCGCTTCGCAAAACCTGCAATGGGGTGAACACCCCATAGCGGGCGCACGAGCATGCTGCCAGCATGTCTTCGTACTCGTGGAGAACCGTATGGCGACAAAGTCTGATCGAGCGACTGAGAGCCGACGACCGGGTCAGGCACGGTCGGATGCGCCGTTGCGCCCCCCCCCCTCCACACACACACGCACGCCCACGCGACCCGTTCTGCCGCCGCCGCGCCGTTTCCCATAGTCGGTATTGGCGCTTCGGCCGGGGGGTTGGAGGCCCTGGAACTGTTCCTGAAAAGCGTGCCGGAGGCCAGCGGCATGGCCTTTGTCATCGTCCAGCACCTGGACCCGACGCACAGGGGCATCATGGCGGAGCTGCTCCAGCGCGCCACCCCCATGAAGGTCATGCAGGTCAAGAACCGCACCCGGGTCCGGCCGGACTGCGTCTATGTGATCGCGCCGAACAAGGACATGTCCATCCTGCACGGCGTCCTGCACCTGCTCGATCCGGTGGCGCCCCGCGGCTTGCGCCTGCCGATTGACTTCTTTCTTCGCTCCCTGTCCGAGGACGCGGCGGAGCGCAGTATCGGCGTGGTTCTTTCGGGCATGGGCAGCGACGGCACGCTGGGTCTCAAAGCCATCAAGGGGAAGGCGGGAGTGGTCTTCGTGCAGGATCCGGCCGCGGCCAAGTTCGACGGCATGCCCAAGAGCGCCATTGACGCCGGGTTGAGCGACGCCTTCCGCATGGCGTTCCGGCAAAAGAGACACGGTCAGTGATCAGGAGGCAGCCCTTCAGAAAACCGAATTCGTCGCACCCC
>CAYOBW010000037.1:0-36374 GCA_964402115.1 uncultured Victivallales bacterium | reverse complement strand
CCGGATCGGCTCCGGCGGCCTTTCGGCGGGTTCAGGGCAGGGCGGTGCCCTATCCAGGTCAACACCCGACAGATCTCAGTGGGATAAGATGCGTTTGCCCTGGGGGATTCGTTGAGACCTTGCATCGCCGCGCCTGAAACCCTATTCTGCCCACGCCGGTGCCGGAGGCGGCCGTGGCCTGCGGCGCAGGCATTCGGCAACGACAACACGAAGGAGAACAGCATGTCCGCCAAGCACCGCTCCAACCTGTCCCGCCGCACGTTCCTCAAGGGAACGGCCGCGGCCCTGAGCGTCCCCCTGATCCTGCCGCAGCGCGTCTTCGGCGCCAACGACAGGATCAACCTGGCCTGGGTCGGGTTCAACAACCAGGGGTGGAGCGATCTCCGCACCTGCGCGAACGGCCACAACGTCGTTGCCCTCTGCGACTGCAACGACAAGGTGCTGGAGAAGGCCGGGCAGTTTGCGGAGGCGAAGCGGTACCGCGATTTCCGGAAGATGCTGGACGAGATGGGCGACAAGATTGACGCCGTGGGCATCGGCACGCCGGATCACACCCATTTCGCCATCGCGTACCGGGCGATCAGCCAGGGCAAGCACGTCTTTGTCGAGAAACCGCTCGTGCATTCGCTGGCGGAGTGCCGCGCCCTGCAGAAACTGGCCACGGCCAAGGGCGTCGTCACACAGATGGGCAACCAGGGGCATGCGTTCGAGGGTGCCCGCCTAGTCAAGGAATGGTACGAGGCTGGCCTGATCGGGGAAGTCCGGGAGGTCATCACCTGGACCGACCGCCCGGCCGGGGGGTGGGGCTTCCCCGCTCATCCGGCGGAAGGCTTCAAGGAACCGGCGCCGGCCCAACCGGTCCCCAGCCATCTCGACTGGAATCAGTGGCTGGGACCCACGACCAGGGAGCTCGCGTACAACGACACCTACATGGGACCGCAGGGCTGCTGGCGGCCCTGGTGGAACTTCGGTTGCGGCGGCCTCGGGGACATCGGATGCCACACCATTGACACCCCGTACTGGGCCATGGAGCTGGGCGCCCCGGAGGCCGTGGATGTGGCGATGCAGCACGCGGCCAACTCCCTCTACACGCCCAACGGCTCGCTCGTGACCTACAACTTTCCGGCGAGGGGCAAGCGGCCGGCGGTCAAGCTGAAGTGGTACGAAGGTCCCAGCCGCCCGGAGCCGCCGCCGGGCTACGACGGCGCGATCCACGGCGAAGGCGGCCTGATCATGGTCGGCACCAACGGCGGCATCATGCACGGTGGCATGCGGCCGGACAGCCCCTTCCTCTATCCCAAGGCGAAGTGGGAGGAGTACAAGGGGAACCCCGCCAAGCGGGTGCCGAAAACCCTCCCGCGCCTCCGGGGCATCCATGCCGACTGGCTCGACTCCATCAAGGGCGGCAAGAAAGCCTGCTCGGACTTCAGCTACTCCGGACCGCTGACCGAAGTCATTCTGCTCGGGACCCTGGCCATCCGGACGGGCAAGCGACTCGAATGGGATGCCGCGAATCTGAAGATCAAGGGCAATCCGGAGGCGACGGCGCTGATTGAAGTGGAGGCGCGCAAGGGCTGGCGCGCGGAGGATCTGGCGTAGCCGTGCGGTGTAGAGCGTTATGGGGCGGGGCGGGGATGGCAGCGGCGGGGTGGTTCGCCGCGGCGGGTGCGCCCGCCGCCGAACCCCTCGCGCTCAGCCACGCGCGGGCCTCGTTTCAGGCCGGCACGACCAACGATCTGGCGTGTGTCGCGGACGGGGTCGAGGCGGGACCGCGCGGCTGGTCTGTCGCCCCCAGGATCGGCGAACCGCAGGCGCTGGTGGTCCGTTGCGCCCAACCCGTCGAGGCCGCGGAGCTGGACGTCACCCTGTTCTTTCTCTCGGGCCGCCCCAACAATGCCATTGCGGAGTTCGCCCTGGCGTACACCACCGACGCCGAACCCTCGCTGCAGGGGCACTGGCAACCGCTCGACATCCAGCGGTTCACCGCCGAAGTCGCGACGTTGCAGCGGACGGAAGGCGGCCACCTGCGGGCCGCGGTCATGCCCGACGAAATCACCGGCATCGTCCCGGACGACACCTACCGCATCGGCGTGCTGCTGCCGGGCGGCCGGGCCAGCGGTTTCCGCCTGCAGGTCTTCCCGGTCTTCGCGTTCGAGGGCGCACAGCCCTGGATGAGTTGGGGCAGTCCGCATGACTTCGTGCTCACGGAACTGCGCGTGCAGGTGCGCGCGAGAGAGAGCACGAACGTGGCCCTGCACAGTCGGGTGCGGGCTTCGCATCCGCTCTGCGGCTTGCAGGTTCCCGGCGCGCTCGTCGATGGACTGCCCGCGACGATCGCGCATCCCGCCGACGACCGGGTCGGCCCGGAATTCCACTTCGACATCGACCTGAGCCGGAGCGTGGCCATCGACCACGTCGGCTTGCGCACGCGCGGAGACGGCTACCTGGACCGGTTCACCCGCCTGCTGGTGCGCCTGTATGCCGACGACCCCGCGCAGGGCGCGGCGCCGGTCTGGGAAGGGCTGGATCGGGCCGATGGCAGCCATCCCGACGCCGGGACGGCGGACATCGTGCGCGCCCCTCTGGGCAAGGGGGTTTTTCGCGGGCGCTATCTGCGGCTGTCATCGGACAGCCCGGTGCCGTCCTCGCCCCAGTTGGCGGAGGTGGAGGTGTACGAGACCCGCACGCCCGAGGTGGTGGCAGCCCTGGCGGACGGCCGGAGCCTGCCGGTGGCGAACGGCCTGGACCTGCCCCCGGGCGTCCGCCGGCTCTCGCTCCAGGTACGCATCCCGCAGCTTGGCTTGCCGGCCGGCGCGGCCTTCCGCTGGCGCGTGCGCGGCGACCTGGAGGAGTGGCAGGCGTCCCGGCTGATGACGGTTGACCTGCCGGCCCCGCGCCCGGGGCGGACCTGTTTCGAGGCCCAGGCGCTGCACAGCGACCATGAGTGGGACGCCAGCGTGTACCGGTTGCCCATCCTGGCGCGGCAGCATTTCTGGCAGACCGGCCTATTCCGGGGCGGCGTCGGCGCCGGGACGCTGCTGCTGGTCACGGGCCTGATACGCACCCTCACGCGCCGGCGCGCGGCGCGACAACTGGCCGTGCTGCGCGCGCAAACCGCCCTGGCCGAGGAGCGCACCCGCATCGCCCGCGACCTCCACGACGATCTCGGCGCGGGCCTGACGCACATGGCGCTGCTGAGCGAATTGACCCAGGCGGATGCGCACGACCCGCAAGCCGCCCGCCGCCACGCCGAGGAGATCTTCGATACGGCCCGGAAGCTCGCGCGGGCGGTGGACGAAATCGTCTGGGCCGCCAATCCGGCCAACGATACCGTGGAGAAGTTCGCGGCCTTTGTCGGCCAGTTCGTGCAGGATTTCCTCCGCGCCGCCGGCGTGGCATGCACGCTCGATCTGCCGTCGGAGCTGCCCGCGCGCGGCATGGCGGCGGCCGTGCGCCACAACCTGTTCCTGGTCGTCAAGGAGGCCCTGCACAACGTGGTGGCCCACGCGGCGTGCCGCCGCGTGCACTTCGCGCTGGCGCTAAACGGCGACCGGCTTAGCGTGAGTATTCGCGATGACGGCCGCGGGTTTGAGGCGCAGCGGGTCGAGGGCCGCCCCGGCGGCGGCAACGGCCTCGCCAACATGCGCCGCCGCATGGCGGATTGTGGCGGCGCCCTCGGGCTGCACAGCGCGCCGGGACAGGGAACGGCCGTCGTGCTGGAGGTGGGGGTGACGCCATGAACGACACAGCGTCTCCGCGGGAGGCCGGGCTGGCCGTGGCGGTTGTCGAGGACGATGCCCGGGTGCGGCGCGGCCTGGTGGCCGTGCTGGAGCGCGCACCGGAGTGCGTGTGTGTGGGCGCGTACGGCAGCGGCGAAGAGGCGGTGGCAGGCCTCGCGCGGCGACCGGCCCAGGTTGCGATCGTTGACGTCAGCCTGCCCGGCATGAACGGCGTGGCGTGCGTCCGACAGCTCGCGACGCTGCTGCCGGAGGCGCAGATGCTCATGCTCACCGTGCACGACGATGCCGACACGATCTTCGAGGCGCTGGAGGCGGGCGCGTCCGGCTACCTGCTGAAGCCCGTGCGGGCGCAGGAGTTGATCGACGCCGTGCGCGATGTCCACGGCGGCGGCGCGCCCATGAGCAGCAGCATCGCCCGCAAGGTCGTGCAAGCCTTCCGCCGCAAGCCGCCGGCCGACGCGCCGGCCGCGGATACGGCGCTGTCCGCGCGCGAGACGGAGGTGCTCGATCTGCTCGCGGGCGGCCACGCCTACAAGGAGATCGCGGACCGGCTGGGGATCAGCTACGGCACCGTGCACACCTACATCGAGCGCATCTACAAGAAGCTCCACGTCCGCTCCCGCGCCCAGGCGGTGGCCCGCCGGCTGCATGCGCAGGGTTGAGCCTGGAAACGGAAGTAGCCCTCCACCCTTTCTCTGCACATGCACAGCACCGTACCGGTGAGGACGCGGGCCTCTCGCCAGTCTCCCGCTCCCCGGCGGGGAGAGGGACGAGTGCATCTACGCCACTGCACCCATGTCGGCAATTCTGCCGACATGACCCAAATCGGCTCCTTCGCCTATCATTGTTAGCGCGGTGGTAATCGGTTCTGGCTGGGTGGGTGGCTTGCGAGCTCGTCTGCAACGCGGAGGTGTGCGATGCGAGGAATCAATCAGGGACCGCTGAAGTGTCCGGCAGTGGCTATGGCACTGGCGTTGATGGTCGTCGGGGGGCGGGCCGACACGCTGCTGCTGTCGGACAACTTCGACACGGTTAACAACGACGCATCGACGTTCAACAACACCCTGGCTACCGATCAGGGCGGCACGCTGGCAACCGTGAGCTACACGCTGGCCGGCTGGTGGGAGGGATGGCAGATTCAGCACAGCAATGGCGGGGTGATGCTTCTGGCAGGAGGTTGGAGCGGCTACGGCGCGGACCTTCGTGCCAGCCTGAACCGCAACTTCGCGGCGGACGCCAATACGGCCGACAAACCGCTGAGAATCCAGTTCCTCGTAAAGGTTTCCGACGCGTCGGATGCCTCCAATTGGGCGACGATTGCCGTCGGCAGCACCCAGAACGCCTTTGTCAACGACGGCGCGAACAAGTTCAGCAGCCTGTTTCGCCGGAACGGCGGCACGCAGCAGTTTGCGTCCGGCGGCCTGATCGGGGAGACGGCGACGTTCAATCCGGCCGGCTCCACGGTCGTGTTGATCCTCTCGGATACCGCCGGCACCGGATCGCCGTTCGATGGCAACGGCTCGGTGGCGCGCTTCTACATCGACGGCTCACTGGTGGGTTTGCACACGCTGGCCCAGCTGAGTGCCGACGATGGCTACATCAGCTTCCAGGCGAACGGGGCCTTGGGGCACTACGATAACCTCTCCGTTCAGTTGCGCGAGGTGGTGAACTTCGATGGCTACGCCGCCAGCGACACAACGACCCACGTCATCAACGCCACCGACTGGGCAGATTACGTCGGTGGAGTCTCCACGTTCAACAGCGCCAACGATTGGGGCCGCTTGTATTGGCGGGGTTCCGCGGGGGACGGCCAGTATCTGCACTTCGATCTGTCTGCGCTTTCCGGCAAGACGGTCGTGTCTCCGGCCTACATCACGCTGCAGAACGGCAATGCAACCTGGCTTGGCGGCGTGGATGGTTCCTTCGTCGCCGCGGCCAACGGCGCCTGGACCGCGGGGGCGGGGCAACCGGTCCCCGGCGCAACGCCGATCGGCAGCGCGGTGAATGCGAGCGGATCGTATGGCAACGGGGCGTCCGTGAGCTGGGGGGTTGGCAGTGCGCCCCTGCAGAGCCTGGTGGACAACCCGGCGAGCAACCACGGCCTCGCCGTCATCGGCGGCGCCGGCTCGCAACTGCATTTCTCCGGGCCGATGTCTCCATACTTGACCGTGAAGACCGGTACACTCAGCGGGGCTTTGGCGACCGGCGTCATCACCGTCAGCGGCGGTGACGCATGGAATGGCGGCAGTTACAGCTTCAATGCGGGTGACGGCTACTCCGCCGCCGCCGCCCTGCGCATCACTGGCACGGTGGCGGGCGGTACGTCGGGCGCCGGCAACGTGACGATCAACGGCGGCAACGTGCTCGTCCAGCAGCCGGGGGGCGCCTACAACTACTACTGGGCGGTTGACTCGACGACGATCAACGCCGGCGGTCTCCTCACCGCCAACGGCCACACGCACATCCACAACCTCACCCTGGCCGGCGGCGAGCTGGGCGGCACGGCGGTTGACGGCACCTATGGCGGCTGGACCTTCGACGACGCGACCACCGTCACCGGCGGCACGACCTCGACCGTCAGCGCCCGGCAGGTGAATCTCGACAACGGGAACATCACGGTGGGTGCAGGCTCGATTCTGAACTTCACCGGCCCGATTCGCAGCGGCTCGCTGACCAAGCTCGGTGCCGGCTCGATGGTGCTTTCCGGCTACAGCACATACACCGGCGACACGACGGTCAACGGCGGCGTGCTCGAAATCAGCGGCGCGAGCGGCGGCCGGGGCTTGCTCCGGGGCGATGTCATCGTCAACGCGGAGGCGACGCTGACCCTTACCGGAGGCGACGGCACCGGCTTCGGCTGGAACAACCCGATTTCCAGTCTCACCGTGAATGGCGGGACGGTCAGTGCCGGCAGTGCGCACATTGGATTCGGCAACGCGGTCGCCGTGGCCTTAAACAACGGCGGCACGATCACGGGGAGTTGGCAGTGGAACGGTGACAGCCTGCTCAGCTTCAGCGCCTCGGGCGACAGCACGAGCACCGTGTCTGGAACGTTGGTCCTGCGATCGGACGCGGGCGCCAACCACACGTTTACCGTGGCCGACGGCGCGGCTGCGCTCGATCTCCAGATCGACGCCGCCCTCTCCGATCAATACCCGGAAGTCGGGTGGGTGCCCGCTTCCGCGTTCATCAAGGCCGGCCCCGGAACCTTGGCGCTCACCGGCAACAACACCTTCGACGGCGCGACCACGGTGAGTGGCGGCACGCTGTCACTCGTGACGGGCCGGCTGTACACCAGCTTCGGCTGGGGCAGCGCGACGGTGACCGTCCATGGCGGCGGCGTGTTGGAGGTGGGTGCCTGGGGCGACGGGGGCAGCCAGAGCGCCGGCGGGCTGGGCCAGCTCGGCTTTGCCGCCGCCAACCTGGTGCTCGATGGCGGTACCGTGCGCTACAGCGCCATCGCGGCCGATTCGGGCGACATGGATCGCCAGTTCGTGATCGGGGCGGGTGGCGCGACGCTGGACGCCAACAGCAGCGCAGCCGTGTTTACGCTCAGCAACACCCGCTGGAACGTGATCGCCGACAACAACCGCAGCCTCACGCTCGCCGGCGCGCACGACGGCCTGCTCAACACACCCTTCGGCGGCAGCGGCGGTTTGACCAAGACCGGCGCGGGCACGTGGACACTGTCCGCCGCCAACACGTATACCGGCACAACCACGGTCAACGCCGGCACGCTGCGGCTGGGCGCTGACAATACGCTGGACGCCGACAACAACGTCGTTCTGGCCGGCGGCGCGCTGGATGGTGGCGGGTTCAGCAATCAGCTCGGCACCCTCGCGGTGACCGGCGCCGGCTCGCTTGTGCTGGGCGCGGGCAGCCTGCGCTTCCTCGACAGCTACGCGCTGGCCTGGCCCGGCACGCTGACGTTGACCGGCACGCTCGGCCCGACAACGGTGCGCTTCGGCAACAGCCACAATGCCCTGACCGCCGAGCAACTGCAGAAGATCAGCCTCAACGGCAGCCCCGTGGACCTGGACGCCGGCGGCTATCTGTACAAAGCCTCGCAAGGCACGGTGTTTATCGTGAAGTGAGGGGGAACCGCGCGGGGACATTGACCCAGCCGGCACGGCTGACACGTACACGTGGACATCCCGCCCCGTGCGCACTCCCGTTCTGCGGTCTTGCGCCGGCGCGTTTCAACCCCTATTCTGCCCCAACCGGCACCGGAGGCGGCCGCGGCCCGTGAGCACATGCGGGGGGGCGGCGAAGGCATAACGGGGATGGTGGTATCGCGTGGCGGGGAGGCATGGCATGACAACGAGGTTCGGCCTGCGGTTCCGATCAACCGGGCTCGGGTGCCTGGCCGTCGTCGCGTGGCGGGTCGCGGACATGGCGGCGCTCGCCGCGGTGACGGTGGGCGGCCTGCGCTGCGAGTATCGCACCGATCCGCTCGGCGTCGAGGCGCCGCGGCCGCGGCTGGGCTGGATACTGGACGCGGGCCGTCAGACGGCGTACCAGGTCGTCGTGGACGGCGGCTGGGATTCCGGCCGGGTCGAGTCGGACCAGTCCGTCGCGGTCGCCTACGCGGGGCCGGCGCTGCCACCGGCGACCACCTTTGCCTGGAAAGTGCGCGTCTGGGACGAGGACGGCAAGCCGTCGGCGTGGAGCCGTCCGGCGGTGTTCACCACCGGGCTGGGGGCGTGGGCAGGGACGTGGATCGGCGCGGCAAGCAGCGCGGGGGTCGGCCAGCTGGGCTATGCGGTGGAAGCCCAGCGGGCGGATGCGACGACCTGGGTGCAGGTGGACCTCGGCGCCGTGCGGCCGATCGAGCGCGTCGTGCTGCAGCCGCAGTACCACAACGATCCCACGGCGGGCGGCTGGATCAAGGGCTACGGCTTCCCGCTGCGTTTCCAGGTCGCCGTCTCGGACGACCCTGACTTCACGGCCGCGACCGTGATCGCGGACCGGACGGCGGTGGATTTTCAGAATCCCGGACAGGCCCCGGTCGCGTGCGATGCCGCCGGCAAGGCGGGACGCTACGTCCGGCTGACGGCGACCCGGCTCTGGCACCGCGGCGGCAGCCTGCCGCACGTGCTCACCCTGGCGGAGATCGAGGTCATCTCCGGCGGGAAGAACGTAGCGCTGAACATGCCGGTGGCGGCGAGCGCCAGCGTCGAAGCCTACGGCTGGGGGAAGGCGCACCTGACCGATGGCGTGCTGCAGCCACCCCTGCCCGCCCGGCTGGAAGCGCAGCCCCATGCCGCGCTGCTCCTGCGCAAGGAGTTCGCCGTCCCCAAACCGGTCGCGCGGGCCCTGGTTTTCATGAGCGGCTTGGGGTGGTCGGAACTCTCGCTCAACGGCGCGAAAGTGGGCGACGCGGTGCTTTCGCCGCAGTTCACGGACTACGACGAGCGCGTGCCCTACGTCATGCACGACGTGACCGCCGCCCTGCGGCCGGGCGCCAACGCCATCGGCGTGGTGCTCGGCAACGGGTTTTCGGCGACGCCGGGGCGCGGCTACCTGAAGTGGTACGGCAACGGCGGGGCGCCACGCCTGCTTTTCCGGATGGACATCGCCTACGCCGACGGCACGCGCCAGTCGCTCGTGTCGGACGAGTCCTGGAAGTGGTCGACCGGCGCGATCACCTTCAACGACCTGTGGGTGGGCGAGAAGATCGACGCCCGGCTGGCCCAGCCCGGGTGGGACAAGCCGGGCTTCGCGGAGGAATCCTGGCTCGCCGCCGCACCCGTCACTGCTCCGCGCGGCAAGCTGTTCGCGCGGACCATCGCGCCGGTGCGCGTGCTGGAAACCGCCGCGCCCGTCCGCATCGAGGGCAATGTCTTCCACTTCGAGGAAGTCGGGACCGGCTGGCTGCGCCTGAAGACGCGGGGGCAGGCGGGCGACCGGATCGTCGTGGACTACAGCGCCGGCACGCCGGGCGCCGACCGGGGCTGGTCCGCCGTGGGCTGGCAGATGGGCGCCGAGTGCACCCTCAGGGGCGGCGGCGAAGAGACGTTCGAGCCGAAGTTCATCTTCCACACAATCGGCAAAGCCGTCCGCGTCGAGGGCCTGCGCGGCACGCCGGAACGGGACACCCTGACCCGCTGCTCGGTCGGCATCGACCTGCCGCGAGCCGGCGGTTTCGCCTGCTCGAGCGCGTTTTTGAACGAACAGTACCGGGCGCTGCTGCGGACCCAGCGGAACTACAACATGGACTACCCCCTGGACCCCACGCGCGAGAAGTCCGGCTGGACCCAGGACGTGATGACCATGATCGACACCAGCGCCTACGACTTCGACGTGGCGGCCTTCTACTGGAACTGGTGGCAGGATATGCGCGACAACCAGCGGCAGGACGGCTACCTCGGCTCGGTCGTGCCGCTCGTGGACCGCGTGCTCGACGACTGCAACTGCGTCTGGTGGAGCGGCATGCTCGTCTACACGCCCTGGATGCTCTACCAGTACTATGGCGATACGCGGTTCCTGGAAGAGAGCTACCCGGCCATGGCGGCGTACCTGAACTGGCTCGCCACCAAGGCCGACGCGGACAAGGTCGTTGCGTGGGGCCTCGGCGATTGGCTGGAGGTGGGTGCGAGCAGCGCGCCGAAGCGCACGGCAGTCGCCATCACCTCGACCTGCGGCTACTACCTCTACGCCACCATCCTCAGCCGCTCGGCGGCGCTTCTCGGCAAGACCGGCGAGGCCGAGCGCTACGCCACGCTGGCCGGCGCGATCAAGGACGGGTTCAACCGCCGTTTCCTCAACCCCGGGACGGGGCAGGTTGGCCCGCAGCCCGACAGCCAGACCGCCCAGATTCTCCCGCTCTACCTCGGCCTGATCCCGCCGGACAAACGGCCACTTGTCCTGGACCGCCTCGTGGCGAACATCCATGAACGCCGCGACCACCTCAGCACCGGCTTCATCGGCACGCTGCACCTGCTGCTGGGCTTGCCGGAGCTGGGGCAGGCGGAACTGACCCACAAAATCGTGATGCAGCAGGACTTCCCCGGCTGGAACACGCTGGTGCAAAACGGCGTGCAGATGGAGACCTGGAACGGCGGCCAGGTTCAGATGCCCTCGCTGGGCGGCCCGATCGGCGCGTATCTGTACCAGGTGCTCGCCGGCATCCGTCCCGCCGCGCCGGGCTTCAAGAGGATCACTATCAAGCCCGCCGTGGTCGGCGACCTCACTTGGGTCAAGGCCCACCACGACTGCCCCTATGGCCGCATCGAAAGCAACTGGCAGCGCGACGGGAACAAGCTGACCCTGAATGTCACCGTCCCAGCCAACACGACGGCAGCCGTACACGTCCCCGGCGGGAACGGCGGTCTGCGCGAAGTCGGCCCGGGACGTCACGCTTTCACGGCGGACCTGTGACGGCCCGGACCGGGCCACCGCACCGGCGGCCGAACCGCGCCTGGCCGGGCGCAGGGTGGGAGTGGCTTTTCTTTTGTTGCGCTCTGAAAGGCCGAGCGACTAGGCTTCTCTCCTATGAGCGAAGCGGCCGCACATTACTCTCCGCGGTACACATGGACCGACTACCAGGCGTGGGACGACAACCAACGTTGGGAAGTCATCGGCGGGAACGCCTACCTGATGTCGCCCAGTCCAACCTCGCGGCACCAGGGCATTGTGGCGGAGTTCAGCCGGCAGATGGGCAATTTCTTCAAGGGCAAGTCCTGCCGGCTTTTCGTCTCGCCGATGGACGTGGTGCTTTCGGAGGAGGACGTGGTACAGCCCGATCTGCTGATCGTGTGCGATCCCGCCCAGGTCAAGCGCACGCATGTTTCCGGAGCACCGTCCCTTGCCGTGGAGGTCCTTTCGGCCAGTTCGGCCTTCCGGGATCGCATGCTCACGATGCGTTTGTATGCGCGGTCAGGTATCAAGGAGTTCTGGATCGTGACGCCCTGGCCTTCGATGGTGGAGGTGTTTGTCTTGCGCGGGGAGCGCTTCGAGGTCCACGACGTTCTCGGGAAAGAGCAGACCCTGGTAAGCCCGTCATTCCCGGAGCTGCAGATTACGCTGAAAGACGTGTTCGACTTCCCGCTGGAACCGGGCGAGGAGCCCCCCGTCGCGAGGGAACCGCCGGCGCCGAAATACCGGTGACCCCTCCCCCCGCTCCCGCCACCCGGGAGTACACCCGCATGCGCGGGCGCTCTTGTTCGGCCTGAAAAGGGCATTTGGAGATCGAGGAATTATGCGCACGATTGCCGCGGAAATCGTTGTGTTGTGCGGGTGCTGTGCCTTGCTGGCCGGAGGGGCCGGCGCGGAGTCGTTCGTGCCGGATGGGCGCGTCAACCCCGACGACTACACGGTCCTGATGGCCGTGGACGCACCGCTGCCGGAGGGTGCCCGACGGTTCCAAGCCGGTGGCCACGGGAAGTTCTACGTGGAGGGCTGGACACGGCCCGAACAGGTCTTCCGCTGGGACATCACCGTGCCGGCGGACGACGCATACGCCGTCAACGTGCTGACCCGCCGGCAGGGCGGGGCGCCGGCAGAGCTCACGGTTTCGTGCGGCACGCAGCGCGCGCGCGGGTGGCTGGCAGCGGCGGGCCAGGCCTGGCGCCGGCAGGCGCTCGACGGCGTGCTGCGCCTGCCGGCGGGCCGGCAAACGGTGACGCTGGAAGCGCGCGGGACGAACTTCGCGCTGACGGTGATGTCGCTGGAGCTGGTGCGGCCGGCCGTGCGCGAGCGGCTGCATCAGGCGGCGCTGGCCCTGCGGGCGGATACGGCGTGGCTGCAGGCGGCGCGCTACGGCTTCATGGTGCACTGGACATCCCGGAGCTGCCCGCGCCACGGCCCGCGCAAGCCGTACGCGGAGGCGGTGCGGGACTTCGACGTCGAGGCGTTCGCGAGCCAGGCGCAGGCCGGCGGCGCGGGGTTCGTGGTGTTTACAACGTCTCACGCGGAGATGTACTTCCCGGCCCCCATCCGGGCGCTGGACCGCATCCTGCCAGGGCGGACGACGGAGCGCGACCTGGTGGCGGACCTGGCGGCGGCGCTCGGCAGGAGGGGCATCCGGCTGATGCTGTACTACCACCTCGGCGCGGGCGATGACTCCGCGTGGCTGCGGGCCTGCGGATTCTGGGAGACCGACACGGCGCGCGTGTTCGCCAACTGGGTCGCGGTCGTGAGCGAAGTCGGGCAGCGCTACGGCGACAAGCTGGCGGGCTGGTGGTTTGACGACGGGGCCATCAGTTACTACTACCGGAGCGCGCCGTGGGAGCAGCTGACCCGCGCGGCCAAGGCCGGCAACCCGCGGCGGCTGGTCGGCTACAATCCGTGGGAACTGCCGTCGCCCACGGAGTTCCAGGACTTCTTCTGCGGCGAGGGGTTCGCTGACCCGGCCGGCGACGGAACGCTGCCGGAGGGCGGCAGCGGACGCTACGCCAACGGGCTGCAGGCCTGCGCGACGCTGATCACGGAAGGCGACTGGGGTCATTTCCGGGAGAATGCCGAGCCCGGCCGTCCGCGCTGGACCGCCGCGGAGATGACAGCGCTGTTGGCGCAGTTCGGCGCGCGCGGGAACGTTCCCATCTTCAACCTCGAAATCGGGCAGGAGGGCGCCCTCGCGCCCGCCACCATCGCGATGTTCGGCCAGGCGCAAACGCAAGCGCGCACAATCAAGGCTGCCGAATGAAGCTCAGCCGCAGTGCCACGTCCTGCGTGTAGCGTGGCGAAACGAGCGCAAGCGCACCGCCGGCGTGCTGCTTCGTTTCGTCGAGCAACACCCTGCCGGCAGCCGGCTCGAGCCACTCGGCACGGTAGGTGGCGGGCGGCGCCTCGAGCGCGAACTCCGCCTGGAAGTCGCCGGTGTTGAGCTTGTTCTTGTCTTTCCAGCGCGAAGCCGGGCTGTTGTGGATGTAGACCGCATACTGCCGCCCCGCCTCGGCCAGCACGCGGATGGAACGGTCGTCGCCGCCCCCCTGCACGAGGTGGTCGGCGGGCTGCATGCGCACAAAGTCGAACCGGTTGATGAAATCGCAAAGGACGCGGAGCTGCCGGCGGAACTCAACGCCCCCTCCGCCCGGCTGCGTCGGCGGGTACGGGAAGGTGCCGTCCTCGTGCCCCACGGTGAACGAGTAGTCGAGATGGTTGAACAGGCCGCCGCCGGCCAAGATGAAGTCCCACGCCTCGGCGCGATACACCTCGTCGCGCGTGCCGCGAAAGCCGGTCTCGTTTTCGCCGATGACACGGTTGAGCGCGAAGTTCTCGGCCACGGCCACCGGCGGGTAGGTGTAGTGGAAGTTGAGGATCGAGACGCGCGGGTGCGGATCGCCAACCTTGGCCGTCTTGTTGGCGATGTTCTGCGCGATGAGCTTGGGATGGGGATGCTCCTGCTGCGCGTCCGCGATTACATCGGCGATGTGGCGCTGCCACGCGGGTGTCACGCCGCCGAAGTACGGCTCGTTGCAGATCTCGTAGTAGACGTTGTCGAAGCCGCGCAGCTCCTCGACAACCTTCCGCACCAGCCGCTCCTGCACGGCGAGCAGGCCGCCGTGCCTGTCGAGCGTGTAGACGTTGGTGCGCGTGGTTCCGCCGAGGCCGTTGACGTTGTTGGCGGGGTGAAACGGGCTCAGCCGCCACTGGGATTCCTCGTAGAACGGGCAGAAGAGGTTGACCTCGATGACGACGCCGCACCGCGAGGCGTGCCTGGCGAAGTCGCTGAAGCGGGTGAAGTAAGCGGCGTTCCAACGCGCCAGGTCGTGCTTGTTGCCGCCATCGGCCGCGCCGGGCTGGTCGGAACGCGCCCACGGGCCGATGAACCGCCCGCGCGCCGGCGCAAGCGTATTGCGCTCGATCCTGAACGCGCCGGCCGGCTCGAGGTACGCGCCTCCCGTGAACGTGCGCGTGAGGTTGAGGCCGTCGCGCGCGAGGGTGTCGCAGTACTTCGCGTAATCGAAATCGGCGTTCAGCACCGCGCCGTAATGCTCCGCCGATGTGATCAGGATGACCGGCTTGCCGCGCCAGAGCAGGTAATGCGGATTGTCGGGATGCAGGCGGATGGGCAGGAAGTCTTCCGACAGGGCCTGCGCCGCGAGGAGCCAGCCGCCGGCGAGCAGGGACCAGGCGATCCCGGCGTACGCTCGCCGGGCAGGAATGAGTGTCTGTGCTTTCATCATACCCCCTTGCTCCTGACGTCATGCTGTGCGCCCCGGCGCACAGGCGCTCCAGCCATCATTGCCAGCAACGTCATCGTAAAGGCAAGCACAATGATCCGGGATGGGCGATGCCTCAGTGATGTAAGGGGGCTGACATAGCACATAACGGCCGGGGACGGCCGTCTCCATCGCGTGGGCAGGCGACGAAGCGTGGAGACGGCGATCCTCCGCCGTTATGCCCCCCTGCGCCACTGTGGCGTTACCGGGATGGAACCCCCACGGGCGCATAACTGCGCTTGGGCACAGCCAAGCGGTGGGCGCCGTGTAGCGCGGGCCTCCCGAGGCCTAGCGCCGCCCGGTGGCGCTGCGTGCGCAGCCTGGCTTCCTGCGGGCAGCGGCCCCCGCCTTCGGAGAAGGCGGGGCTACCAGCCAGACGACATCAATCCACCAAGTGCAGAGGCGGCCGGGCCACGCGCACAGGCGCCTGTACCAGGAGGCGCCTGTACCATTGCACAGGCCACACATACGTGCGATATTGACGGCGACTGCGGCAGCGGCCTGGTCAATCCGTTTGTGACGGGGCAACACCCGAACCGAGGAACCGCATGAAGACACTGGCGACGAGAATCCTGACGCTAGCGTTGCTGGGCGCCCACTTGAGCGCGGCCGCCGCGCCGATCGCCTGGCAGCCCGTGCGCGACGTGGCCGGCGACGGCGACGTGGCCACGAATGGCACGGTCGTCAAGGCCTACACGTTCGCGAGCGGCCACGAGCCCACGGTGAACGGCGTCGCGTTTCGGGATTTCCGCGCGCAGGCCGCGGACACGCACGCCTTCACCGCCGGGATGGCTGCGTTCTACCATAACCCCTCGCTGTCGGCGGCCTGCAACCAGCTGCTGGCCGGGGCCGTCTATGACACGGACCACCTCGAAACGCCGACGCCGCGGCGTCTGACGCTGAGAGGGCTGACGCCGGGGCGGCAGTACCTGGTCCAGGTCTGGGTGGCCGACAACCGGAGCTGGCCGGGACTCAGCCCGGCCTTCTCGTCGTCGGCGGAGACCGTGCACGGCTCGAGCGCAGACACCGACGTCCCCACGCTGCACTGGGAAGGAGGGGACAAGCACCCCACGGCGCAATTTGCCCGCGGCGTCTTCACCGCGGACAAGACCAGCCAGACGTTGACCTTCACGCCGACAGCCGGCTTCTTCAACGGGAAGAACTGGTTCAGCAGCCAGATCAATGCGCTGCTCCTGCTCGACCAGTCCCCGGGTGTGCCGCCACCCCCGCCTGTTTCCGCGGCAGAAGTTCCTGCCAAAACATCGGTTGTGAAGTCGCTCGACGACTGCAATCCCGTCTGGCGCTCGCCCAGCGCGGACTCGTTCGGTTCCATGCCGCTGGGGAATGGCGACGTGGGCGCCAACGTGTGGGTGGAGCCGGAGGGCGACCTCGTCTTCTATGTCAGCAAGGTGGACGCGTTCGACGCCGGGCATCTGCTGCCGAAGCTGGGGCGCGTGCGGGTGCGGTTCGAACCGCCGCTGCCGACGGATGACTTCGAGCAGACGCTCGTGTTGCGGGAGGGCGCCATCGCGATTCGCGCCGGCGGCGTCACGTTGCGCGTCTGGGTGGATGCGAACGCACCCGTCATCCGCGTCACGGGCGAGACCCCGACGGCGATGGCTGTCGCGGCGGAGTTCGAGACGCTGCGGGAGTGTGTGGAACAGGACGACCAAGCCCATCGGCTCGCGTGGGGCTACCGGAACACGAAGTCGGCCTGGATCGAGCGCGTTCGCGCGCAGAACACGCCGGAGTTCGCGGCGAAGGTGGAGGACCCGATTCTGAACCGCACATCGGGTTGCCGGCTGAGCGGGCCGGGGTTCGTGCGCGACGGCAAGCGGACGTTGCGCGCGAGCGCCACGCGAACGGTGGACCTCACGGTGCGGGTGCTGTCCTGCCGGACGGAAACCCTGCCGGAGTGGTTTGCGGAGCTGGAGAAACCGCTGAGCAGTGAGTGGGCGGCGCACCGGCGGTGGTGGCAGGGGTTCTGGGAGCGCAGCCACATCTTCGTAACGAAGTGTGGCGAGGGGCCGGTGAACCTCGATCCATGCCGGTTCACGCAGTACGCGCAAGGCGCCAGGGCGTATGAGGGGCACAAGGAGATCGGCAGCGCGGAGAACGCTTTTCAGATCAGCCAGCGCTACGCGCTGGAGCGCTTCTGCGAAGCGGCGGCGAGCCGCGGCGCGGTGCCACCGCCGTACAACGGCTCCATCTTCACCATGGACATGCCGGCCGGCGTGCTCGGTTACAACGCGCCGAAGCCGCACCCGGTCTCGCCGGACGGCCGCGACTGGGCGGTGCTCTCCTTCATGTGGCAGAACACCCGGCACCCATACTGGGCCATGGCGGCCCGCGGGGACTACGACACGATCGAGCCGGGCATGCGCTTCGTGCGCGACGGCCTGGAGCTGGGCTACGACCGCTGCCGCAAGCTGCTGGGTCTTGAGGGCGCCTTTATCATGGAGGCAAGCTGGTGGCACAACGTTGGCGTGTTCAACTGGGATGGCATGCCTGCCCATCTGCGCCACCATCAACTCGCCACGATCGAACTCCCCGCCATCATGGCTGAAGCCTACGAGCACACGCGCGACCGGCAGTTTCTCGAGAAGGTTCTGCTGCCTTGCGCCGACGCCGGGATCGCCTACTACGCCGCCCGCTTCCCCCAGCGCGACGCCGCGGGCAAGATGCGCATGGAGGGCGTGGGCTGCGCGGAAACGTACCAGGGTGTGCTTAATCCCTGCACGGAGTGCGGGTGCATGAAGTTCCTGCTGACGAAGCTGCTGTCGTTCGAACTCGACGCCGCCCGCCGCCAGCGCTGGACGAAGCTGCTGGCCGAGCTGCCCGGTGTGCCGACGCGGCGGATTCGCGGGATGGACTTGCTGGCCGTGGGCGACGTCTACGACGCAGGCCGGGAGATCTGCGAGAGTCCGGAACTGTACTCGGTCTATCCCTTCCGTCAGGCGGGGCTCGGCACACCGTCGCTGCTGGCCATGGCCCGGCAGTCGTTTCACGTCCGCACCGTCAGTCTCGACGGGACGGACGACAAACAGGCGGTCGAAACCGGCGGCTGGCAGTCCGCGCCGGTGCAGGCGGCGTATCTCGGCCTGGCCCGCGAGGCCGCGCGGCTGACGAGCATCAACTTCAACGACCGGTTCATTCACTGGACCGACAACGTGGACCCCGAGGCGCCGTTTCCGCAGCGGCCCCGGGCGCGCTTCCCGGCGTTCTGGGAGTGCAAGATGGACGGTACGCCCGACAACGACCACGGCGCGAACTCGGCCAACGCGCTGCAGAGCATGCTGCTCCAAAGCGACGGCAAGCGCATCTTCCTGCTGCCGGCGTGGCCGGAGGATTGGGATGTGTCGTTCAAGCTGCATGCTGCCGGCAACACCACAGTTGAGGGCGACTACCGCAACGGCAAAATCCAGTCTCTCACAGTCACGCCGGCCGCGCGCCGGGCGGACGTTGTGGACCTGTCGTCGGAGGAGAACCGGATTCGCACGCTCGTCAGCGTCGCCTGCGCCGACCGCAACGACCTCTTCGGCCTGCCGCCGATGCTCGACGGCCAGCCGAAATCCGGCAAGACCACCGGCCGGTGGCTGGCGCGGTACGGCGAAAGCTTGACCGGCGTGCACGCCGGGCCATGGCCGTACTGCACGTACACGGGCAGCACGGTCTACGCCTTCGGCTTCGACGGCCCGCCGGCAGCCCCGACGATCGCCGCGAAGCTCGTGTCCAGCAAGCTCCTCACCGGAAAGACGGAAAAGCCCGTCGCCATCCTGAAGCTCACGTACGACCAGCCCCTGGAGGCCCTTGCGCGCGCCGCGCCGGCGCAGGGTTCGCTCACCGCCGGGAGAAGTGCGACGAACGGCGAAGTGGACCTCGGCCAGCCGCAGACCTTCGAGCGCGTCGAGTTCACCATCGACAACCCGGGGCACCGGCGCGGCCAGGCGCGCGCGTTCACCCTTGAGGTCGCGCAGGCCGACGGCGCCTGGAAACCCGTGCACCGGGGTGCCGTCTTTGGCAGCATTTACGGCAAACGCATCGCCCCGGTCCAGGCGCAGCGCGTGCGCCTGAAGATCGACGCGCCCATCAGACAGTTCGACCTCTTCCCGTGAAAGGCGAAGGGGGGGCGGCGACGAAAAGACGGGCGCTGAGCACATGCGAGGGGGGGACACCATGCCGGGCTTGCAGAATCAGGATATCCGCGTCGAACAGTTGACCATGCTGCCCAATCGCCCAGCGCTATTCACTGGGAGCGGGGGCGTCCCGCCCCCGCAGAAAGAAGCACGGGGGCGGGACGCCCCCGCTCCCAGTTTCCGCCTGTCCCCGCCGCAGCGTGAGCGCAACCACCGGGCCGAACGAGTTTCCGCCGGACATTCCCTGGAAGGGCAGACCAGCTCGCAAGGCGATCGGAGGGCGGTCTTTGCCTTCCTCTTCCCTTTCCTCGCCTGGCTCACCGTGCTTCAGGCGACCGGTGAGGCAGCCGAACCGTCGGCACGCGTGGTGCGCATCATGCCGGTCGGCGATTCGATCACCGAGGGCGGGAGCGCGTTCGTCAACTACCGCTACCCGCTGCTGAAGAAGCTGACCGACGCCGGGTACCGGGTCGAGTACGTGGGGTCGCGGGAGAGCGATTCGCCAGCGGGCAAGCTGCGGCACGAGGGCTATGGCGGCAAGAACGCCGAGTTCCTGGCGACGGCCGCTGTGAAGAGCTTCCGGCAGTTCCCCGCGGACATCGTGCTGCTGCACTGCGGGCACAACCACTTTGTCGATGAGAAGCCCGTGCCGGGGATCGTGGCGGCTGTCGAAACGATGATCGCCGCATTCCGGACCGCAAACCCGCGGGTGGTCGTGCTGCTCGCGCAGGTCATCCCCGGCGGCAAGCTGCCGAAGTACGCGTACATCCCGGCGCTGAATCAGGCGCTGGGCGAGCTGCCCCGACGGCTGCACACGCCCGCGCAGCCGGTCATCATCGTGAACCAGGCGGAGGGTTTCGACTGGCGGACCGACACGATCGCCGACAAGGTTCACCCCAACGCACAAGGCGCGGAGAAGATGGCCGCCCGCTGGTTCGCGGCGCTGACCGGAGTCTTGCCGAAGGCGCCGTGACGCGGGCATCGCAACGTGCCGGGTGGCTCAAACACGACTTCTGGACAGGATGGTGCCTGGCAGGGCAGAATCCGCGGTCGCGTGGTGGACAGCGCGGGAAACGGCGAAATGGCGCCGGCACAAGGATGTACAAATGGAAGGCGCTTCCAGATGGAGGACGACTTCTCTGCCCTATCCGATGATCCACGGCAATTCCTGTCTCTGTTCCAGCGTCATCATCGGCTGCCATATTTTGCGCGAGACTCGGCCACGACGGCATGCTTGCCGTGAGCCGGCTCGAAGACCACTTTCACTTCGGCGTTGAGGGCGTGCGCCACACGGCGAAGCATACTCAGGGAGTGCCCCTCGTAGGCTGGCGACTCCAGGCGACTGATCTGCTGCTGCGATGTCTTCAGTTTCCGAGCAAGTGCCTTCTGGGAAAGCCCGGCCTTTTCGCGCAGTGCCGCTATCTGCATCGCCACATCCCACGCCTCACCGGCGGCTTCGAATCGCTCGGCAAAGACGGGATCCTTCAGTTGTTCCTCCAGATAGAGGTCAAAGTTGGTCCTCTTCATGCTCCGAACCTTTCCTGCCAGTCGCGCATCCGTGCCCACGCCGTCCCGAGGTCGCCCGCCTGGATAGCCTGCCCTTTGTTGCGGATGCCGTGAACGGCAATAATCCGCCGTCCTTTCATGAAGAACCACAGAACGCGCGTGTTGAGCCTGCCGACATGACGCAACTCAAACAGGCCGTCGCTAAGCGCCTTTGACAGCGGTGCGTGGTGATAACGGCGATCCCTCAGTTTGACCAACCCGCGAAGCACCGCCGCGTGGTCTGCCGGATCGGTTGCCTTGAGATCGTCAAGGAACTCCAAGACCGGACACCTGCCCGTTTCCGATGTGTAAAACTCTACGCTGAATTCCATGCTCATGCAACATCAATATTGATGTATTCCAGATCCCGCTCGAAACCACAAGTTCGTCCAGCAAACCGCTATCGGCGAAGCTGAAAACCGCGTCTGCCGCGATGCCTGAGATTCCACGGACGCTTCCTCTTCAATCCGCCGCATCCACAAGAGCGCAACAGGCGTGTACCTCTTGTATCATGGGGCCTCCCGACGTCACGTTCAAGGTCCGAACGCATAGCGATTCGCACATGGCGCTTTTCGGCGCCCGCAAAACAGCGGGTTCGTAGCCCCCGCTGTACTTTGTGTTGGCTTGCGCCGTACAGCAGGCGCTACGAGCCTGCTGTCTTGGCCATAATGCTGCTGAACGCGCTTCTGGACAGGATGGCGCCTGGCAGGGCAGAATCCGCGGTCACGTGGTGGACATCTCGGGAAACGGCGAAATGGCGGCGGCACAAGGAGGCCCCTCGAAGCCATGAAAGCGACCCTTGCACTGCTGTGCGGCATCCTGGCGGCGTTTCCCGCCGGCGCGGAAACGTCCGGGGCGGCCGCGGCCCCGGAGGATCTCCAGCCCGGCGCTGCGCTGGAGCGCGTCAGTGCGGCGTTCCGCGAGGGACCGACGTCCGCGAAACGGCTTCCGGCGGCGATGACGCTCTACCCGCTGATTCAGCCCGGCATGACACGCTCCGACGTTCTGAATCGCCTGGGCGTGCCGGACTCCGCCAAACACGGAAATCTCGCCCGGTTCCTGAACTACTCCCTGGGCGAGGGCCGGCAAATCGAAATCGAGTTCAGCCGGAACACGGAAAAGGTGATCCGCAAACGCGAAACCGGCCTCGGCCTGGACCCGCCGCCCGTGCCGCCGCCGCCGATCCCCGCGGACCGGCGCGCCTACGTGGCCGACTACGCCGTCACGGGCACGACCATCCGCGCCGGATTCGTGCCCGTCAAGACCCGCAGCGTGTGGGGCGAACCGCTGGAAGTGACGTTCACCGCGGAGAACCTCGGCCCGGGCGATTTCGAGTTCCTGTTCGGCGGCGACTACCGCGGCACCGGCCGGCATGATCGCTTCAAGATCGAGGTGACCGACGACGCCGGGAGACTGCTGCCCGACCCCCACGCCAACGCGCCGGACTTCGGCGGCCTGATGAGTCGCGAGCTGCTCACACCCGGCGGCGAGACGTTCACACGGGTGCTTGACCTCACGCGGTTTCGCACGATCGAGCAGCCTGGCGCGTACACGGTCAGTTGCCGGTTCGCCCTCGCGGCACAGCCCCTGGTGCAGTCGAGCTACAACCTGACGATCCTCGCGCGGACGCCGGAGCGCGTCGCACAGGTACTCGACGAAGCGGTCGCCAGCGCGCTGGCCGCGCCGGAGGCGGAACTCGCCGCGCTGCTGAAGCGCCTGGCCTTGTTCGGCCGCGAGGACGCGCTGACCAGGCTCGCCACACTGGCGCAGACCGGTCCCGCCGCACGGCGCACGGCCGCGCTTTCCGCGCTGCCCCTGGTGCCTGCCGACGGGGCGCTCGACGTCGCGCTGGCGGGATTGAAGGACGCCGATCCGGTCATCCGCGGCGCGGCCGCGGCCGCCCTCGGCGAGATGCGGCACCCGCGCGGTGTCGAGGCGCTGCTGCAGGCCCTCGCCGCGGAGACTTCGCCGGTGAAGGCAGCCGTGCTGCTCGCCCTCGGCGCGTCCAAGTCCGCGCGGGCCCTGTCGGTGCTGGCCGATACGCTGGAACACGGCACGCCCGCCTTGCGGACGGCCGCGGTCCCGGCGCTGGTGGCGAACGGCGGGCCGGAGGCCATCGCAACGCTGGTGCGATTCGCCGAAGACGGCGATCTCCTGCTGCGCTACCAGGTCGTCCTGGCCCTGGCTGACAAGCTCCGCCAACCGCTGCAGACCGACTGGCTGCTCCCGGTCCTGATGTGCCGGCAGGAGGATCACGGTGGCTGGTACGACACGCTCCGCCTGCTGCGCATGTATGGCGGCGCGCAGGCCGTGCCGGCACTCCTCAGCGGACTCGACTTCGACATGGCGTGGAGCGGGCGCAACTGGTGGATCCTGGAGCAGGTCAAGGCCTGTCCGAACGCGCCGCAGGTCAACTACGAGCACGACCCGAACGCCAACGGGACGCCGGAAACCTGCGCGAGGAACCTGGGCGTCCTGGCGGAGCTGAAGAAGCTCGCCGGTCCGATCGCCGCCCGGCCCGCGTGGCCGAAGAGGGAGCGCCCTGCAGATCTCAAGGCCGATCCGCCCATCGATTTCGAGCCGGTGCTCACGCCCCTGGAGAACGGCGCGGAGATTCAGGCGGGCTTCTTCCGCACCTCCAAGCATCGCGGCGGAGCGAGCTGGACCTACACGCCTTCGCCGGCGTACGCCCGGATGTACAAGACCGCGGAAGCCGCCCGCGATCTGATCCTGCACCCGGAACGATTCGCAGCGGCCGGCATCACCGCCGAGCAGGCGGGGCGGCTGCGCCAGCTTGCACTGCCGCCGGCGTACCCGATCGATGACAGCGGCGCGCTGCTTCAGGCCTACCTGGAAGCGCCGCCCGGCCCGGTCAAGGAGCGCGCGGTCGAGCGTCTTGGCGACGCGATCCGATTGGTCAGCCAGCGCCGCCATGCGGAGATCGCCGCGTTCGTCGAAGCGGTCGGGACCATTCTCGCGCCCGAGCAGATGGCGCGCCTGGCACCCGCCCCGTGAAGCACAATCGCGGGCAGGAATGCCCGCGCCACTTGGGGCGCCCGGCGGCCTTCGTGTGCGATCCTCTGGGTTGTCCCTCACGAATGGAGGGGGACGACGGCGCAGGAGCACCGTCCCACGTCGTGCCGCGGCGGAAACGCTACTTGCCGGACGGGGCGTCCCCGGCTTCGAGCATGACGGTTCGCGCGAAACCGCGGTCCGTGCGGAACGTCACCGCGCCGCGGTAGCGAGGGCGCGGTCGCCCGTCATCCCCGATGCCGACCCGCACGATCACGGGCTTGCCGTCGGCGGGGCCGCACGAGGGGTCGCAGGTGAGCCAGGCGCTATTGGGGTATGCCGTCCACGTCGCCCCCAGGCCGGCCGGCACGGTGACCTGGAACGTGGCCGCAACCCGGCCACGCGACGGCGGAAGCGCAACCGTCGCCCGCAGAGGCAGCACGGTGAAGCCGTCCGGACGCGGCGGGAAGTCCGGTCCGGCGGCGTCGGTTTCGAAAGCGCCCATGTCCGGCGCGCGGCCGGCGAAGGCGTGGTTCAGCCCGGGCACGCGGCAGCCCTGGTCGAGGCCCGCCGAACCGGCGGCGAGGCGGTAGTCGCCCAGGCTCGCGGCGACGAAGGACGGGGCCGACGTCACCGCGTGCGCCTCGCCCCCGCCGGCCAGGCGTACGCCGCCCCGCGCGGTCAGGTCGTAGTCGAAGTCGTTGCGGGAATCGGTCGAGATGTTGACGACATCCTGGCCGCCGGGCCCCGCGAAGAGGTTGTTGCGCGAGAAGGCCACGTAGGCGCCGCGATCCGCGCCGCTGCCGTAGCCGACGCTGCGCAGTCCGCCGCCCCGGCCGTACACCGTGTTGTGGGCGATGACGCACAGCCCGGGCGACAGGCCGGCGCCGCCCATCTTGAACGCCGACCCGGTGGACTCCCGCTCATCCCCCAGCCCCGCGATCAGGTTGCGGTAGACGTAGGAGGGGCCGCTGCGGTTGGGCGCGCAGCTGATGCCGCAAAGCGCCCAGGCGATCCAGTTGTGCCAGTACCGGACGTTGATCTGTCCGCCGTCGAGCTCCGTGCCGTCGTCGTTGCTGAACGCCAGCACGTTGCCGTGGATGTCCGTGTCCCGGTACGGGCCGCCGCCGACCTCCCCGTTGGAGACGCTTTCGATCGCGTCGTTCCACCAGTGCGTCTCCGAGCCGACGATATCGTTGTACCGCACGACGTTGTTGCCGCCCGTGCGGTCGAGGATGATCCCCTGGGGGCCGGCCGGATGCCCGTGCGCCCACGAGTTGGCCGTGCCGCGCGGCGCGTGGATGAAGCAGCGCTCCACCACGATCCGGGCGCTGCCGTCGCAGACGCGCACCCCCGCCTGGTAGTTGATCGTGCGTCCCGCGGCGTCCACGTAGAGCCCCTGCGGGAGCCCCGGCTGCGCCGTGCCGGGATCGCCCCAGCCCGCGATATCGCAGCGGCGGATGCGCACGTCGTGCGACTTCGCCACCCGGACCGCGTCGCGGCGACCCCCGCGCAAGGCCAGCTCCTCGACGAGCACGTAGGCCGCGTTCTCGAGGAGCAGGGCGTAATCGGCGCCACTGCCCGCGTCAACCGTCGCGCCGCCGCCGGGGGCGGGGCGGTAGCAGATCCAGCCGTCGGGCTTGCCCTGGGCGGCAATGCGCAGCATGCCATTGGTCGTGCCCGCGGGCAGGGTGCGCACTTCGGCCACCGGCACGTCTTCCGGCCAGGTGCGCGCCCGCAGCATGACGACGGCAGGTGGCTGGCCGGCATCATCCGCCGGCGAGGTCAGCCGGCACTCGATCTCGTAGGCCGTATCCGGCGTCAACGCCAGCAGGCTGCCCCGCAGCTGGCGCTCGCTGCCGCACGGCACGAGCGGCAGGCCGTCCAGCCACTCCGGCGCCCCCGCCGCCCGGTAGCGCACACGGCCCGCGCTCTGATCCGTCAGGCCGCCGGCGTAGTTCAGGTGCACGCCGATGCTGTGAAACGTGGGCACGGCTTCGCCGCCGCCGAGGGTGGGAGCATCCGCTTCGCGCAGCTGCACGGCGCGGAACCAGACCGTCTGCCCCAGCGTGTCGTCCTTCTGCCGGAAGCGACAAAGCACCTCCACCTCGTCTGCATCGCCGACGGGAAAGGTCACCTCGGCGTCGCGCCACGCCGTGTCGCTGCGCTGGGGCGCGGTAATCCGCTGCAGCTCGTGCCCGCCGCGGTGGCGCTTCACCTGCAGGTAGGCGATGCCCGGTTTCGAGCTGCGCAGCTGGGCGGAGACCACGTAGGCGCGTTCCGGCCGGAGGCCCTTCACGCGCTGCCCGATCTGCCCGTCGGAGGTTCGCGCGCTGGCGATGTCGACGCGCAGAACGCCCGCCGCGCTGTCCACGACGGTCTTCTGGCCCTCCTCGACGATGCGCCAACCGGCCGGCCCGCCGGTGTCAGTCAGCTCCCGGAACGAACCGTTGCGCAGCAGCGCGGACGGCCCGGCCGGCTCCGCGCCGGACGCGCCGGCGGCGAATAACAGGACCGGTAGCAGGAATCTCTGCATGCATGCACCTCTCGGAGAACCTTCCGCCAGGCGGCGTCTTGTGTCAAGCAGCCATCCCGCCGCCCGCAGCGCATTTCCCCGTAGTCCCCGCGGTAACGCGGGGGATGGGCCGCGTGCCAATGCCGTCCGACGCCCGTCCCCAATCCTGCCGGAAACTGGGAGCGGGGGCGTCCCGCCCCCGCAATATGAAGACCGGGGGCGGGACGCCCCCGCTCCCAGTAATGCCTGTCACCGTCACTGTTCGCCTGATAGCCTCCCTTACCCCCCCCTTATTCCTCCCTTTCCGCGTTGAACGTCGCGCTTGCGCCGGGTGGCGCTATTCTGGCACTGTCTGCCGCAAGCGCGCGCCGCTGCCGGCACGCTGGCGGGGGGACGCTCCCGCAGCGTGGGGGAAACGGGTCCCCGTGACGGGTGGCGCCGGAACTGTCCAAGCCAGGGCGAAGGGAGACGCATGCCAACCGATCCGAACGATGAGCGGACCTATTCCCCGCGCAACAAGACCCTCCTGCTGATCATCAGCTGCCTCGCCTATGCCACCATCGGCTTCCACTTCAGCATGCGGAGCAGCATCGCGGGAAACCTGGGCGAGCTCTTCGCCAAGGTCGATCCACTGCACGCCGCGGAGATGGTCGGCGGCGTCCTCGGCGTGGCGTTCCTGGGGTACGGGCTCACCATCCTGGTGGTCAGCCCCCTGATCGACGCCATCGGGATGGGGTTCCTGATGAAGATGTCGGGCACGCTCATCGCCATCGGCACGGTCGTGGTCATGCTGGCCGAGCGCTTCGCGGCCGCCCATCTCTACGGCGCCATCTGGGGCGGCATGCTCCTGATCGGGCTGGGCTGGGGACTGGTGGACACCAACACCAACCCGCTGGTGGCCGGGCTCTACCCCGCGGAGCGCACGCACAAGCTCAATGTGATTCATGCCTGGTGGCCGGCCGGCATCGTCTGCGGCGGGCTGATCGGCCTGGCCCTGGGCGCGCTGGACGTGGGCTGGAAGACCCGGCTCTCCGTCGCGCTGGTGCCGGCCGTCGGCCTGGCCGTGACGTGCTGCTTCGCCCGGTTTCCCCTGACCGAGCGCGCGGCGGCAGGCGTGAGTTTCGGCGCGATGTTCAAGGAGCTCTTCCGCCGGCCCATGTTCTGGGTCTGGTTCCTCTGCATCTGGTTCACGGCCACGGCCGAGCTGGCGCCGGGCCAGTGGGTGGACCTGGCCCTCACCCGGACGGTGGGCATCCGGGGCATCTGGCTGCTGATCTACATCAGCGGGCTGATGTTCGTGATGCGCCACTTCGCCGGCGCCCTGGTGCGCAAGCTCTCGGCCGTGGGGCTCCTGTGGGTGTCCTGCCTCCTGGCGGCGATCGGCCTGTGGTGGCTGAGCGTGGCGAACGACCCCGTCAGCGCCTTCCTCGGCGCCACCCTGTGGGGCACCGGCGTCTGCTACATGTGGCCGACCATGCTGGCGGTCGTGAACGACCGCTACCCCCGGGCGGGCTCGCTGGCCCTGGGCATCATGGGGTTCGGCGCGATGCTGGCGATCTACCTCTTCATGCCGATCATGGGCAAGATCTACGACACGGCCAAACTGGAGGCCGCCGGCGGGGCGGAGGCGTTCAAGGCGCTGACCGGCGACAAGCTGAACGACGTCCTGATCGTGGCCTCCCAGACTTCGTTCCGCAGCGTGGCGATTCTGCCGGCCCTCCTGCTCGCGGTGTTCGGCCTCATCTGGCTCTACGACGCCCGCAAAGGCGTAAAGACGGAGCGACTGACCCCCGGCGCCGGCGCAAAGTCGGAAGCAAGCGCCGCAAATCCGACTGGAGCATGAACCGTTCGCTTCGCTACGCTGCTCACCGTTATGCACACACTACCTTCATTGTCGCTGGGGGCCCTGCTCCTGTCCGCCCTGCCGGTCGCCGCCGCTGACGACCTCACGCTGTGGTACGACAAACCGGCGAAAGAGTGGCTGGAGGCGCTGCCGATCGGCAACGGGAGCCTCGGCGGCATGCTCTACGGCGGCACGACCAATGCGCGCGTGCAGTTCAACGAACAGACGCTCTGGGCCGGCAGCGAGATCGAGATGGGCAGCTACCAGCCTTTCGGCGACGTCCATGCAAACTGGACGCACGCAGCCGCCACGGAGTACCGGCGGGCGCTCGACCTGTCCAACGCGGTCCACCGCGTGAGCTACCGCGCGGGCGGCACGGCCTACCGGAACGAAGCGTTTTCGAGCCATCCGGACCAGGTGCTGGTCCTCCGCTTCGACGCGGACCGGCCCGGCGCTTACACCGGCACGATCCGCCTGGCCGACCGCCACAACGCCCGCCTCGCGGCCGAAGGCAACCGCCTCACGGCGACGGGCACACTGGCGGACAACGGGCTGCCCTACGAGGCGCAGGTGTGGGTGCTGCACGAGGGCGGCAGCCTGGAGGCGCAGGGGGGCGCCATCGCCGTGAGCCGCGCCGACCGCGTGACGCTGCTGCTCGCGGCTGGCACGGCCTTCGCCAACGACCCGCTGAAGAACTGGCGCGGCGAGCCCCCGCACGCGCGCGTCACGCAGCGCCTGGAGGCGGCCTCGCGGAAGTCCTGCGCGCAGCTGCGCGACGCGCATGTCGCGGACCACCGCAGCCTGTTCGGCCGCGTGAACCTCGACCTCGGCGCGACCCCCGCCGGCCGCTCCACGGCGGTGCGCCTCGCCGCGCGCAAGGCCGGCGCCGCCGACCCGGCCCTCGACGCGCTGCTCTTCCAGTACGGGCGCTACCTGCTCATCGCCTCCTCGCGGCCCGGCGGCCTGCCGGCCAACCTGCAGGGCATCTGGAACAACGACGCCAAGCCGGCGTGGTACTCCGGCTACACGGCGAACATCAACGTGGAGATGAACTACTGGCCCGCCGAACCCACGGGCCTTTCGGAATGCCACGAGCCGCTCTTCCAGTGGATCCGCAACATGGCCGTGGTCTACAAGCGGACCGCCGACCCACGCGTCAAGGCGCCCGGCCGGGGCTGGTCGAGCTACAGCACGACCAACCCGATGGGCGGCACCTCCCGCTGGGGCGTACACCGCCCCAACAGCGCCTGGCTCGTCCAGCACCTGTGGTTCCGGTACGCGTTTACCGGCGACAAGGCCTTCCTGCGCGACGTCGCTTACCCGCACATCAAGGAGGTCGTCGCGTTCTGGGAGGAGCGGCTGGTCGAGGGCCCCGGCGGCACGCTCATCACGCCCGATGGCTGGTCGCCGGAGCACGGGCCGGTGAAAGCGGGGGCGAAGATCGTGCTCAAGGAAGGCGACCGCACGCCGCACCCCGGCGTCTCCTACGACCAGCAGATCGTCTGGGAGCTGTTCGGCAACTACGTCGAGGCGGCCGAGGCGCTCGGGGTCGATGCGCCCTATCGCGCCAGGATCGCGGCCATGCGCGACCGCCTGCTCGGGCCGAAGGTCGGCCGGTGGGGGCAGGTGCAGGAGTGGCTGGAGGACGTGGACGATCCCGGGGACCGCCATCGCCACACGTCGCACCTGTTCGCCCTGCATCCGGGGCGGCAGATCAGCCCGCTGACCACGCCCGCGCTGGCGGAGGCGGCGCGCGTGACGCTGAACGCGCGCGGCGATGTCAGCACGGGCTGGAGCACGGCCTGGAAGATCAACTTCTGGGCGCGCCTGCACGACGGCGAACGCGCCCACAAGCTCTGTTCCCAGCTCTTCAAGCAGTGCATCCTGGAGAACCTGTTCGACACGCATCCGCCCTTCCAGATCGACGGCAACTTCGGCTACACCGCCGGCGTCGCCGAGATGCTCCTGCAGAGCCACCTCCGGGAGGAGGGCGCCCCGCTGCTGCACCTGCTGCCGGCCCTGCCCGCGGCGTGGCCGACGGGCCGCGTCACCGGCCTGCGCGCACGGGGCGGCTTTGAAGTGGACCTGGCCTGGCAGGAGGGCCGGCTCACCGCGGCCACGCTCCGCGCCGCCCGCGGGGGGACCTGCCGGCTGCGCTACGGCGCCGCGGCCAGGGCGGTCACGGTGGAAGCCGGCCAGCCCGTCACTTTGAACGCAACCCTGCAATGACGTACGCATGCGAGAAAACAAGGAGATGCCGATGAAATCGCCCGCCCCCCTGCTGTTGTTGGGCGCCCTGCTGCTGGGCGCCGCAGCCCCGCTGGCCGGCCGCGCCGCCGAGGAGTCCATGGACAAGATGTGGGGCGACGCGACGGTGAAAGCCGGCGGCGCCGGGGCGGAGCGCGCCGCGCTCTTCCGCGACGGCAATTACGGGATGTTCATCCACTGGGGCCTGTTCTCCCACCTCGGCGGGCAGTGGCACGACAAGACCTTCTACGGCATCGGCGAGTGGATCAAGCGGCAGATGAAAATCTCCGAGGCCGACTACATGGCCCTGGCGAAGGATTTCAACCCGGCGGCCTTCGACGCCCGCGCAATCGCCCGCGTCGCCAAGGAAGCCGGCATGAAGTGGATCATCATCACCTCCAAGCACCACGAAGGCTTCGCGATGTTCAAGTCGGCGCACCCGTTCAACATCGTGGACGCCACGCCCTTCAAGCGCGACCCGATGCAGGAGCTCGCCGCCGCCTGCCGCGAGGCCGGGCTCGGCTTCGGCTTCTACTACTCCCACAACCAGGACTGGACGGCGCCCGGCGGCAGCGGCGGGCCGGGCCAGAACCCGGACGGCACGCCGGCCACGTTCGAGCGCTACTTCCGCGAGAAGTGCTACCCGCAGGTGAAGGAGATCTGCACGCAGTACGGCCCGCTGAACTACATCTGGTTCGACACGCCCGGCAAGATTCCCAAGGAATACGTCATGGAACTCGCGGAACTGGTCCGCAAGACCCAGCCCGGCGCGCTGCTGTGCAGCCGCATCGGCCACGACCTCGGCGACTACGCGAGCAAGGGCGACATGGAGGTCCCGCCGCGCAACATCGAGGGCCTGTGGGAGACGTGCGACACGACGAACGACTCGTGGTCCTACGCGTGGTACGACCAGAACTGGAAGGATGCGAAGGAGATCCTGCACCGCCTGGTGTCCACCGTCGGCCGCGGCGGCACGTACCTCCTCAACATCGGCCCCGACGGCCAGGGCCGCGTGCCCGCGCAGGTTGCCAAGTATCTCGTGAAGGCCGGCGACTGGATCAAGCGCTACCCGGGGGTGGTCTACGCGGCCGGACCTTCGCCCTGGGGCCACGCCCTCCCGTGGGGCGACGTCACCACCCGCGGCAACACGCTCAACCTCGTGGTCTTCGACTGGCCCGCCGACGGCCGCCTGCTGCTGCCGGGGCTGCAGACGGAGATCGCGACCGTCGGGATCGTGAGCGGCAAGCCGGTCGTTCCCGTGCAATGGAAGAAGCATGGCATGTGGACGGAACTGCAGTTTCCCGCCATGCTTACGCAACTGGATCACCCGGCAACGGTGGTCGAGGTGCGACTCAAGGGCGCGCCGAAAGCGGACGGGACGCTCGGCATTTATCCGAACATCGCGGCGACATTGCCGGTCGAATTCGCCGACGTGAACGATGCGGAGAAGAAACGGATCAGTTGGATGGAGAAGTTCGGCGAGTGGAAGTTCGCCACGCAGGTCAGCCAGTGGAAGCCCGCCGGCAAGGCCGTCTGGACCGTCGACGTGGCCGAGCCGGGCGACTACCGGCTGGAGCTCGTTTACAAGGGCGAAGGACGGCTCGCGTGGGGCATCGAGACCGACGAGGGTGTGAAGCTGCAGAACCAGCAGAATGCCTCGCCGGTGTACCACGCCTACCCCTTTGGCCTGCTGACCTTCAAGACGCCGGGCAAACACACCATCGCCGTCGCGCTCGTCGAGGGCGCGCCCGAGAAGGCCAGCCTGGAGGCCATCCGCCTCACGCCGGCGGAGTGAGCGTCAACGCTACACACAAGGAGAAGACCATGACCAAAGACCGCACGCTGCACGCGGGCAGGGCCCCGCTGACGACCCTTGGCGCGCTGCTCGCCCTGACCCTCACCCTCGCCGCCGCCGACAAGGAGGCCGAGGGACTCAAAACCGAAAGCGTCTCGCAGGGCGCCGACCGCGCACCCGACGGCCCCGGCAACGACCCGGCGCGCTGCGAGTGGTTCAAGGACCAGGCGCTCGGCATGTTCATCCACTGGAGCGTGGATTGCCCGCTCGGCACGGTGATCAGCCACCACCTGGTCGGCTCGACAAAGGATTACCAGGACCGCTTCTTCGCGGAGATGCCGGGGCTCTTCTATCCCAAGGACTTCAAGCCCGAGGACTGGGCGCGGCTGGCGAAGCTGGCGGGCATGAAGTACGTCGTCTTCACCACCAAGCACCACGCCGGCTTCTGCATGTGGGACACGAAGACAACCGACTTCAACATCACCCGCACGCCGTACGGCAAGGACATCACCCGCGAGCTGTTCGACGCCTTCCGCGCGCAGGGCATCCGCGTCGGGGTCTACTTCTCGCCCGACGACTTCTGGATGCTGCACAAGCAGGGGCATCCGGTCACGCGCACGCGCCCCGAGGCCAACCCGCGCAAGAACCCGGAGCTGATGCAGCACAATCTCGCACAGGTCCGCGAGCTGCTCACGGGCTACGGGAAGATCGACTTCATCTTCTTCGACGGCGAACCGGATCAGCTCAAGCAGCTCTCGTGGAAGCTCGACCCGCAGATCATCGTCACGCGCGGCGAGATGAAGACGCCGGAGCAGAAGCTGCCCGGCACGCCCCTGCCGGGGCCGTGGGAGGCGAACTTCACCATGGGCACCGAGTGGCCCTTCAAGCCGACCAACGAGGAGTACAAGTCCGGCACCGAGCTGATCCAGATGCTGCTCGAGGTGCGCGCCAAAGGCGGCAACCTGCTCCTCAACATCGGCCCCGACCCCGACGGCATCCTCCCGTTCGAGCAGACCCGGCGGCTGCGCGAGCTGGCGCTGTGGCTCTTCGTCAACGGCGAGGCCATCTACAACATCCGGCCGTGGATCGTGACGAACGAGAAGTCGCTCTGGTTCACCAAGGCGCGCGACACGAACACGGTTTACGTCGCCGAGACAAACGTGCCGTGGGAGTGGGGAACCTGGCGCGACTTCGTGCTGAAATCCGTCCGCGCCACCGCCGCCACCGAGGTCGAGGTGGTCGGCCAGACCGGCGACAACCGCTGCTGGTCGACCGAGAGCTGCAAAGCGACGTGGAAGCAGGCGGACGACGGCCTGCACATCCGCGCGATGTTCGCCCAGCGGCTGTACACGAACTGCAAGTGGCCGAACCCCATCGTCATCCGCATCACCCACGCCGCGCCCGTGCCGCAGGCTGTGCCGGAAATCCTCAAGGCCCAGAAGGAAGAGCAGCGGCTGTTCAAAGCCCGCAGCGGCAGGTAGCCGCTAACGCGGCAACGCGATGGAGCATGCGCGCATGACACACACGACGAGGACGGCTGGATGGCTGGGCGGGCTGCTGCTGCTGGCGGCCTGGGGCGGACAGCCGGCCGCGGCGCAGGTTCCCGTGAACCAGACGTGGGACGCGGAGTACGAGGAGCTGAGCGGCCAGATTGCCCGGTTCAAGGGCGCTCCGAAAGAGCGCCGCGAGCGTCTCAGCGCCGAGGTGCTGGACCAGGAGGCGCTGATCCAGCCGGGAGACAAGGATCCGCTCGACGTAGTTCTGCGGAGAACGGGGGCCCTGGTGCGCCACCGGCAGCGGAGCGGCGGCGTGACAGCGTCCGCGCCCGGCGGGTGGGAACAGCAGCTGGGCGGCCTGGCCGCGCGGGCCGCGTCCGCCGCGCCGGGGACGGAGCGCAAGAACCTGTTTCTCGAGGCCTGCGCGCTGCGGCGCGGCATGGCCCTGACCAACCCGCTGCTCGACTTCGACCGCATCGTCTGCATGCTCGAGCAACCGGGCGACGCCCGCATTATCGAGCAGGCCCGCGCCATCTGGAACGGCCACAGCAACGGCGGCGGGCCGGTCATCATCCGGAACTTCAAAGCCCAGGCGGAATGCGTGCCGGCGCTGGCGGGCATCCCCGTCGCCGCCGGGTCCTGGGTCGGCAAGGAGCTGACCGGCAAGTTCTCCGGCCTGGAACTGAGCTACGACGCCAACGAGCTGCTGTTCGCGGCGACGGCCGGCAATGAGGTCTGGCGCCTCTTCCGGTTCAACCTCTCGACGCGGCAGCTCGTCCAGCTGACCGAAAGCCCGTGCGACGATTTCGACCCCTGCCTGTTGCCGTCGGGGCGCATCGCGTTCACGTCCACGCGGCGCGGCGGCGTCGGACGCTGCGTGCTCACCCCGCAGTCCCTGACCTACACGCTCCACAGCATGGAGCCGGACGGCTCCGACATCGTCTGCCTCAGCTATCACGAGACCAACGAGTGGGCGCCCAGCCTGAGCCACGAAGGCAAGCTCGTCTACACCCGCTGGGATTACGTGGACCGCCACTGGGGCACGGCCCATCACTTCTGGGAGTGCTTCCCGGACGGGCGCGACCCCCGGAACTATCACGGCAACTACCCCCTGCCCTGGTCGGCCATGCCCGGGGACGTGCAGCCGAGCCAGTACGGGAAGGAGCAGTTGGTTTACGGCCGCGTGCTGCGGCCCGACGCGGAACTCTCCTTCCGCGCCGTCCCCGGCTCCCCAAAGTACACGGCCACCGCCGTGGGGCATCACGAGGGCTTCTCCGGCAGCCTGGTCCTGCTCGACACGCGCATCCCCGACGACGGCAAGATGGCCCAGCTCAAGCGGATCACCCCGGAGTATCCCTTCCCGGAAGTGGAGCCCAACGCGCCCCACGCCTATGGCACCGCGTGGCCGCTCAGCGAGGATTACTACCTCTGCAATTTCAATTTCGGGCTCTACCTGCTCGACCGCTTCGGCAACCGGGACGTGATCTACGATCCCGGCCAGGGGCCGTACCGCGTGCGGGACCCGTTTCCCCTCCGATCCCGCCCGACCCCGCCGGTCATCCCCGTCATGACCTGGCAGGGCAAACGCGCGGCGGCGCCGGAGCATCGTCCGGCGACCCTCGCCGTGATGAATGTCTATGCCGCGGACGAGCCGGCCCGGCTGCCCCCGGGCATCCGGGTCAAGTGGCTGCGGATCGTCCAGGTCATTCCCCAGTTGATGGACAACTGGTTCAGCCTGGAATCGGTTGCCCAAGTCTCGTTCGCCACGGATTCGATCGGCCGCATGCCGCTCGGGATTGTCCCCGTGGAGGAGGACGGCAGCGTCTATTGCGAGGCGCCGATCGAGAAGGCGCTCTACTTCCAGCTCCTGGACGAGAAGGGGATGGCCGTCCACTCCATGCGCTCGGCCACCTACGTCCACCCCGGCGAACAGCTGTCCTGCCTCGGGTGCCACGAGGACAAGTGGAAGCCCGATCGCATGGAAGGCGTGCCGCTGGCCATGAAACGCCCGCCGTCGAAGCTGGTGCCCGAAGTCGCGAGCGGCGCGGCGCCGTTCAACTTCATCCAACTGGTGAAGCAGCCCGTTTTCGACAAGAAGTGCGTCGAGTGCCACAAGCAGAATCCCAAGGCGCCCGACATGAGCTACGCGTCGCTGGCCCGAAACGACCGCGCCTTCAGCTACCCCGGCGAACACCAGGCGCTGGCCATGCTGGGCGTCGGCAGCTCGCGCACCACGCCGGCGCGCTTCGGCGCGCGCGCGTCGGGCATCCTGAAGGCGCTCGCCACCCGGCCCGAGCACAAGGACGTGAAGCTGACCGACGACGAATGGCGCCGGCTCACGCTCTGGCTCGACCTCAACTCGAACGAGATCGGCTGGATCGGGAACGACCGGAGCGTGGTCCAGGCCCAGAAGCGCGGCGAGGCGAGCTGGCCGCCCGTCGATGTCGATCCCGCGAATCCCACGGGGGTCGAAACGGGCTTCCCGGCGACGACACCGTAAGCGCCCCTCCTCCCCGTAGCTGCCGCCGTGAGGAGGCGGATCCCTCGTCCTCGAATCACTCGGCGCACAGCCTCGTCAAGCCGCCCGTCCCCCTCCTCACGTCGGGGGCTACGGGGGAGGAACGCACTTCTCCATCCCTCCCTGTAGCTGCCGCCGTGAGGCGGCGGATCCCTCGTCCTCGTCCTTCGTCCTCGAATCACTTGGCGCACAGCCTCGTCAAGCCACCCGTCCCCCTCCTCACGTCGGGGGCTACGAGGGAGGAACGCACTTCTCCATCCCTCCCTGTAGCTGCCGCCGTGAGGCGGCGGACTGGCCCCTTCGCGAGCCCGTCCCCCTCCTCACGTCGGGGGCTACGAGGGAGGAACGCACTTCTCCATCCC
>CAYOBW010000036.1:0-36382 GCA_964402115.1 uncultured Victivallales bacterium | reverse complement strand
ACCTGGCGGCCGTGCGGGCCCTGCCCGCGGCGGCCAGGGCCGCGGCCCGCGCCTGGCTGCAGGGCATCGTGGACGATGTGGAGGCCCGCGCCAGCCGCGCCTTGGCGGACGGTGCGCCGGCTGGCTGAGCAACACGTGTAGCGCGGCGCGACCGCGCGGCGCGAGGAGACGGGGAGGGAACACCATGGGCAAGCTGTTTTGGACCGACGGGATTCGCGGCGTGGCGAACAATGCGCCGATGACGGCGGAGATGGCGCTGGCCATCGGCCGCGCCACGGCCTACGTCTGCAAGCATCACGAGAACCGCCACCGGATCGTGATCGGCAAGGATACGCGCATCAGCGGCTACATGCTCGAGAACGCCCTCACGGCCGGCATCTGCTCGATGGGCATGGACGTGCTCCTGCTCGGTCCCATGCCCACTCCCGGCATCGCGTTCACCACGCGCAGCATGCGGGCCGACGCCGGCATGGTCATCTCCGCCTCGCACAACCCCTACCAGGACAACGGCATCAAGATTTTCTCGCGTCACGGCTACAAGCTGTCCGACGACCTGGAGCACGAGATCGAGGACCTCGTGCTCAGCGGGCGGATCAACGACATCCGGCCGACGGCCGACCAGGTCGGCAAGGCCCGGCGCATCGACGACGCCATCGGGCGGTACATCGTCTTCTGCAAGAACACGTTTCCGGACGATCTCACCCTGGACGGCCTCAAGATCGTGCTCGATTGCGCCAACGGGGCCACCTACAAGGTGGCGCCGGTCATCTTTTCGGAGCTTGGCGCCGAGGTGACGGCGATCCACGTCGAGCCCAACGGCAGGAATATCAACGACGGCTGCGGGTCGCAGCACACGCAGAACCTCAGCGCCAAGGTGCGGGAGGTCGGGGCGCACGTCGGACTGGCGTTCGACGGCGACGGCGACCGGCTGATCGCCGTGGACGAGCAGGGGCGGGAGCTGACGGGCGACCACATCCTCGGGGTCTGTGCGCGACACATGCTGGCCAGCGGCCGCCTGCGCGGCAACCTCGTCGTGCTCACGCCGATGAGCAACTTCGGGCTGCGGCAGCTGCTGGACAATCTCGGGATCCGTTTCGTGGACGCGGCCGTGGGCGACCGCAACGTGCTGGAGCTGATGAAGCAGATGGGCGCGTCGCTCGGCGGCGAGCAGTCGGGCCACATCATCTTCCACGATCTGCATACCACGGGGGACGGGATCATCTCCGCGTTGCAGCTGCTGGCGGTCATGCGCCAGTCAGGCGAACCGCTCTCCCGGCTGGCCGGGATCGTGAAACTGGCGCCGCAGCGGATGATCAACCTCAAGGTGAAGCAGAAGCCTCCCCTCGATACCGTGCCCGCCATCGCCACGGCGGTCGCCGCCGCCGAGGCGGAGTTGGCCGGCCGCGGCCGCGTGCTCGTGCGCTACTCCGGCACGGAGCTGCTCTGCCGGGTCATGGTGGAGGGGCCCACCGCGGAGATGACCGACCGGCAGGTGGAAAGCCTCGCGGCAGTGGTCAGGACGGCACTGGCCTGAGTTCGAACGCCCCGTAGCTGCCGCGGTGACGCGGCGGACTGGTCGCTTGACGTTGCCCGTCCCCCTCCTCACGTCGGGGGCTACGGGGGAGGCACGCACTTCTCCCGCCCCTCCCCGTAGCCGCCGCCGTGAGGCGGCGGATGGAATCGCGAAGCGTCCAGTCCCCCGTCTCACGACGGGGGCTACGAGGATGAAAGACGCGGAAGCTTCGCGCAATTCTCGGTCCAGCCGCCGGAAAATTGTCGGCTCCACGATCTGAAACCAAGCACCTTCCGTCCATCCCTCTCCGAAAAGCAAGAAACGCACAAAACGCCCCTTTTCAAATCGTTTTACGCGTTGATACTCCGGCACGGATCCGGTATCTTTCACAAGCGTAAGGCTCGGTTGTTTGCATACACGCACAACAGCAAGACTCGCCACAGTCGGATTGTGAAAGGACCGTCCAGACGATCACAAACCACCGGGAGCACGCGTGACAACCGGTGAAGACGGTCCCCCATCAACCACCGCCCGCGAGCGCGGCGGGTGGATACAGGCAGCGCGCCGAGACGAGGAGATCCCACATGACAACGATGCTGCGAAGAGCACCAGGAACCCAGGCTGTTCGAACGCTGCTGCCTGCGCTTTGTCTGGCCACCCTGTTGGGCCAGGCCCCCGCGGCCACGCGTACGTGGGACGCCGGCGTCAACAACACGTGGGATACCGCCACGACCGCGAACTGGACCGGCTCCACCTGGGTCAGCGGTGATGTCGCGGTCTTCGGCGCTGCGGGCGCCGGCGCCGTGTCGGTCACCGGGGGTGGCGTCACAGCCGCCAGCATCACGTTCAACACCCCTGGCTACACGCTTGCGGGTGGCGCCATCACCATCAACGGTCCCACCGACCCGCGCATCAACGTGGTTGAGAGCGCGACGATCAACTCGGCCATCACGCTCAGTCCGGCCCAGACGTGGTCGGTGGCCCCGGGGAAGACCCTGACCCTCGGCGGCAACGTGAACGCCTCCGCCGCCAACACCGACTATGGCCTGTCCGGCGCCGGCAACTACGTCTTCAACGGATCCATCGGCGGCAACGTGCGCAATGTCCTCTTCAACAGCACCAGCGCCACGACGGCGACGTTCGCAGGGGTGAACACGTTCTCGGGGCAGCTGTTCCTGGGGAACGTCGCCGGCCCGCATACGCTGAACTTCTCCGCGGTTAACCAGCTCGGCAGCGGCACCGGCGGCAACTACATCGCCCTCCAGAACGGGGCCACGCTGCGCTACACGGGCACCGGCAGCGAAACCACGGCGGCGCGGGACCTCTACTGGAACTCCGGCGCGGCCACGATCGACATTCCGTCGGCCACCGCCAACCTCACCTTCAACATCAGCGGCGGCACCCGCAACAACTCCTTCGCCAAGAGTGGCGCTGGCCAGCTCACGCTGCTGAAATCGACCGCAATCAACGAGAGCACCGGCAGTCTGCTCGCGCTCAACGGCGGAACCCTGGAGTTCAACCAGAACCACGCGGGGGCCATCAGCCGCTTCACGGGCGTGGTGACGGGAGCTGCGGGAACACAAATCAGGATTACAGGCACGGGTTACATCGGCAACGACAACCTCAGCGCCAACTGGAGCGGCAACCTCGCCAGCCTGGACATCGGCGGCAGCGCGAGCTGCGATCTCCGCGGCCAGGGCATAACCGTCGACGCGCTGACCGGAGCCGGCGCGGTAGCCAACAGCTACGCCAGTGGTGTGAACACGCTGACGGTGGGCGCGGGCAACGGCTCCGGCGTCTTCAGCGGCGTGATCAAGCAAACCGCCCCCACGGGCTACGTGACCAGCGGCAGCCCCGTCACCGCCCTCACCAAGGCCGGCGCCGGCACGCAGACCCTCGCCGGCGCCAGCACCTACACGGGCACGACGACGGTCAACGCCGGCACGCTGTTGCTTGAGACCTCGACCGGCAGCCTGGGCAGCAGTTCGCCGCTTGCGTTGGGAGGCGGCAATTTCAGTGTGAAAGGCAAGCCGGGCGCCTTCACCAGCGCGCAGACTTTGGGGAACCTGACCCTGACCGCCAACACCAGCAGCCGAATCACGATCGACCCCAACGGCGGTACGAGCACCACGCTGACCCTCGGCAACACCTGGACGCCCGGCACGGGTACGGTCCTCTTCGACCTGTCCGCCGGCAGCCCGACCACGGCCATCGTCGCGTCCAGCCCTGCGCTCGACGCCAGCGGCATCATCGGCGCCTGGGCCACGGTCAAGGATGACACGGGCACGGGCCTGGCCACGGTCAGCGCCGGCCAGATCGTGCGCTACACGGGCGGCACCGTGCTGACACCCACGAGCGACAGTGCCACGACGAATTTCACGACCACGCCGACGGACGGCGACTATGCCGGCGGCGCCTTGACCATGGCGGTTGGCTCGCATGCCCTGAATACCCTGGCGATCGGCACGGGCGCGGGCGGCACGCTGGAATTGAGTGCGCAGACCTTGACGATGACCGCCAACGGCAGCGTGCTGGTGGATGGCGGCGGCGACTACACCATTCAGAATGGAACCATCAGCGGCGCGGGCGTTAGCCTTGCCAAACACGGCACCGGCAAGCTGACGCTCTCCGGCGTGAATACCTACACCGGCGTCACGGCGGTCAACGGCGGCAACTTGACGCTTGCGGGCGGCAGCGCCATCGCCGACGCGGGCGCCGTGGCGTTGGCCAACGTGGCGGGGGCCAGCCTGACGCTGAACGGCAGCGAGACGATCGGCTCGCTGGCCGGCGGCGGGGAGCTGGGCGGCAATGTGAATCTGAATGGCTATACCCTCACGGCGGGCGGCAACAACAGCGTGACCACCTATGGTGGCGTTCTCGGCGGCCTCGGCGGGTCCCTGACTAAGACCGGCACGGGCACGCTGACGTTGTCCGGCGCAGCCGCCAATACCTACACGGGTTTGACCACGCTCAACGGCAACCATTTCCTGGTCTTGTCCAAGAGTGCCGGCGTGGTGGCCGTGCCGGGCGATATCGAGATGGCGGGCAGCACCCCTACGCTGTACTTGACGGCGAATGGGCAACTGGGCGGCAACGGCACCCTGAACTTCACCGCCAGCGGGAACGCCCGGTTCGATCTGTACGGCACGTCGCAGACGCTGGCCGGCATCAACGACGCCACGGGCCGCGGCGTTGTCCAGAACTCGGAAGCCGTCGATGGGGCGCCGACCACGACGGCGCCCGCCACCCTGACGCTCAACGGTTCCGGCGCCTATTCGTTCTATGGCTACCTGCGCAATTCGACCGGGCCCCTGACGGTAAACAAGAACGGCGCCGGCACCCAGACGCTCAACCGCAATGGCGACCGCTTCCGCATCGGCTCCGCGGGGGACGATATCGCCGCGTTCAACATGAACGCAGGCAAGATCATCGTGCCCAACACGTACATCGTCTTTGGCGAGGTTGGCGGCGCCCCGAGCTCGCTGGTCATCAACGGCGGCATTTTCAGCCATACCGGCACCGGCGGCCTGTACCTTCCCAACGGGACGGGCGCGCCCGCGACCATGACCGTCAATGCCGGCGGAACATACACGGACGCCGGTCCGTTCTACTCACAGGCCAATACCGGTACGATCAATAACAATGGCGGCACGATCACGTTTGCCGGCGGCGCCGTCCTGGCCAATGTCGGCACTTTCTATTGGAACCAGACGGGCGGCTCGTCGACGTTTGGCGGTGAATCGTCCATCGCGCGCGGCGCCAATCCCGGGACGATGACCATCAGCGGCGGCACGGTGACACAAACGGGGCAGAACTGGTTCAACGTCGGCTTCGGGACCGGACAGGCCACGCTGACGATCACCGATAACGGCAATTTCGTCACGACGAAGTTCCTCATCGGGCGCGACAACGCGACCTCGAAGGGGACCGTCAACATGACGGGCGGCACGTTCACGGCCAGCGGCGCCAACGACAGGTTCTACTTCGGTCATGCCGGCAGGGCCATCTGGAATCAATCGGGCGGCGTGGCGACCTTCAGCGATAACGAGATCTGGTGCCCGTGGGCCGGCCAGCCCGCTGACATCAACCTCAGCGGGGGCTCCTTCTCGATGACTTCGGGCCGCTGGGTCAACCTGGGCCACAGCAACCAGACCGGCACGCTGACGGTTTCCGGCACGGGGTATTTCCGGGCGCAGTACTTCCTCCTGGGGCGCGATGACGCCACATCGACCGGTGTCGTCAACTTGTACGGCGGCACCATGAACATCGGCGGCACCGTCGATACCGGCAACCCGATCTACCTGGGACATGTGGGCACGGCGATCTGGAACCAGACCGGCGGCACGGCCACGATCGCCCAGCAGGTCAACGTGGCACACAGCGGCAAGCCGGGAACGATCTCGGTCAGCGGCGGTTCGTTCCTGCAGTCGCTGGGTGTTTTCTACCTTGGGGTCGGGGCCGGCACGGCGACGCTGAATGTCAGCGGGACTGCGCTCGTCGGCTTGAATCACCTGCGGGTCGCCAACAGCGCGGGCGTGGCAGGGGTCGTCAATCTCAATGGCGGCACGCTGAGAATCGACACCGGCGGCGTGACGGTTGGCGGTACACCCGGCACCGGCACCGGCACGCTCAATTTCAACGGCGGCACCTTCCAGGCCGGCGGCTCCATGTCGGTAGTCGACAGCCCCGCCCTGACCACCGTCATCAACAGCGGCGGCGTGGTGCTGGACACGCAGTCCTACACCCTGACCTTCAACAAAGCCCTGACCCTCGGCACAGGCAGCGGCGGCCTGACGAAGCTGGGCGCCGGCACGCTGGCGCTCTGCGGCGCCAACACGTTTACGGGTTCCACAACGGTCCAGTTGGGGACGCTGGTTCTCGACTACGCCAGCACCTTGCAGGACAACTCCAAGCTGTCCGACACCACCGCGCTGAACCTGGCTGATGCGACGTTGCGCCTGGCGGGCGGTGCGCACGAGGAAGCGGTGGGCGGCGCCGTGATCGGCGGAGCGGCCTTCGTCGAAAGGACCGGCGGGACGGCCACGCTCTACCTGAAGACCATCACCCGCTCCGGTGCGGGGACGCTGGACGTGCAGGCGGGCGTGGTGAAGTGCGATAACGCCGTTGACGGCGGCGGCCTGCTCCCCGCCTGGATCACGGTGCGTGGGCAGTTGGCGACGAAGGATGGGAGCGGCTATATCGTGGCCGCCGGCTCGGGCTATACGGACGTCGACCGCCTGGGCGGGACGATTCCCGATTCGGCCACGGCGCACATCCGCGTGATCGAAGCCGGCGCGGGCGGCAACATCACCGTGGCCGGCGTGGTCAAGAATACGGTCAGCACGCTGCTTCAGGGCGCGACGGGCGGAGCCGCGACGATCGATCTCTCCGGGAGCAAGATCCTGCGCTTCGGCGCCGAGGGGTCCCTGGCGCAGGCGGCGGACGTGACCGGCGCGCTGACCATCCAGAACGGCACGCTGACGGCCGGCGGGGCCGACAATGCGGCCGGCACCCTCACAATCAACAACCCGAGCACGGCGCAGGCCATCGCGCTCTCCACCGTCATCGCCGACAACGGCTCGGGCGCCGTCGCGCTCGCCAAGACGGGCGCGGGCGCCGTCGTGCTGACCGGCGGCGGCACCTACACAGGCGGGCTGAGGCTGAACGCGGGCACGCTCAGGCTGAACCACGCCACCGCGCTGGGCACCGGCACGTTGACCATCAATGGCGGCTCGCTCGACAGCGCCATCGCGAATCTCGTCAACGCCGGCAACAACGCGCAGGTCTGGAACGCCGACCTGACTTTTGCAGGCACGCAGAATCTCGACCTGGGCGCGGGCCCCGTTTCGCTCGGCACGGCCGACGGCCTCTCCCGCACGCTCACCGTCGCGGCCAACACCCTGACCATCGGCGGCAGCATCGGGAACGGCACGACCGCCAGCAGCCTCATCAAGAACGGCGCCGGCAACCTGGCGCTCACGGGCAGTGCGGCCAACACCTTCTCGGGCGCGCTGCGGGTCAACCAGGGCGCGGTCTATTTCTCCAAGGCGGCCGGCGCCGCCCTCGGCGGCGATCTCGTACTCGACAACAACTTGTCGCCGGACGTCTACACGACTGTGAACAACCAGTTCCCCCCCGGCGCCGTGGTGCGGTTCGTCAACAACGCCGGCGACCACGGCCGGTTCGACCTGATGGGGACGGTGCAGACCGTGGCGGGTATCGACAACAACAGCTACTGGGCGGAAAAGGGCGTCGTCCAGAACAGCGAAGCCGTGGCCAACACCGGAACCTCGACCCTGGTGCTGAACGGGACCGGTTCGTACACATTCTGGGGCTACCTGCGCAACTGGACCGGCCGGCTGGGCCTGACCAAGACCGGTACCGGCACCCAGGTGCTGGCGGGCGGCAACATCAACTACACCGGCCCCACCACGGTCAACGCGGGCACGCTGTCCCTGTACAACTGCACGGGCTTCAACACCGCCGCGACCGTCAACCCCGGCGGCGCGCTGGAGAACGACTACAGGTCCGGGAACGGCGGCTGGGGCGCCGGCACGGTCATCACCCTCAACGGCGGCGCCCTGGCCCATCGCGGCTCGGGCTACCTGACCCTGGCGGGCGGGGTGATCCTCGCGGCGGACTCGACCATCTCCGTCGTCAACTCCGGGGCGAACAACCAGCTGTTCCTCGACAACGGCCTCTACGGCGTCAACCGCATCCTGACCATCAACAACAGCGGCTCCGCCGCCACCGGCGTCCACATCCGCAACGCCACCGCGGCCAATTTCTCCGGCGCCGTGCAGGTGAACGGGGGCGAGCTCGCCATCGGCACCAGCGCGAACCAGGTCCTGGCCAGCGCGGATCTGACGCTGAGCGCCGCGACGCTGCACCTGGGCTCGAGCGCGTTCGCCATGACCGGGACCGGCGCGACCCTCAAGAGCCTGAACGGTGACCTCTTGAGCACGGTGACGTCGGCCGGCAGCGCCACCACGCTGACCGTCGGCACCCTCAACGGCAGCGGCGCGTTCTATGGCAGCCTGGTGGACGGCACGAGCGGCACACTGGCGCTGGCGAAGATCGGCACGGGCACGCTGGCACTGACGGGCGTCAGCACCTTTACCGGCGGCACGACCGTCAGTGCCGGGTTGCTGAAGGTGAACAACGGCGCCGGGTCGGGCACGGGCACGGGCGCCGTCATCGTCAACGGCGGCACGCTGGCGGGCACGGGGACGGCCAACGGCGCCGTGACCGTGAACAGCGGCGGGCGCGTCGCCCCCGGCGACAGCAGCGTGAGTACGCTGACGCTGAGCAGCCTGACGGTGAACGACGGCGCCATCCTGGACTTCGAGTTCAACACGACGCCGGCCAACGACAAGATCGCGGTGACGACCGGCGGCGGCCTGACCGTCAACGGCGGCGGGATCAACCTGTACCAGGCCGGCACGACGAGTCCCTTGACGGCAACGGGCACGTACGACCTGATCGCCTACAGCGGAACGTTGAACGGCGCCGCGGGCAACCTGACGGTGCTGAATCCCGTCGCCGGCATGCGCTACAGCTTCTCGGGGAGCGGCAACTGGCTGAGGGTGACCCTTGCCGCGGGGGCGCCGACCTGGAGCGGCGCGGGCGGCAACGACAACTGGACGACGGGCGCCAACTGGGGCGGCGTGGCGCCGGTCGCCGGCGACGGGCTGACATTCGGCGCGACAGACGCGGCGCGGCTGAGCAACGTCAACGATTTCGCGGGCGGGACGCTGTTCGGCGGCATCACCTTCGCCAACACCGGGTCGTACACGCTGGGCGGCGCCGACGTGAACCTGCGGGGCAACGTGATCAACAACGCCGCGGGCGACCAGGCGATCGGCCTGAACCTGGTGCTGGACGGCGCCGGCCGGTCCGTCGGCGGCAGCGGCGGGGCCATCACGATCAGCGGCGGCGTCAGCGACGCCGGCGGCGGGCGGCGCCTGACCAAGACCGGCGCGAACACGGTGACGCTGACCGGGGCCAACACCTACACCGGCGGCACAACGCTGGACGCCGGCGTGCTGGCGCTGGGCTCGAGCGGGGCCATCGGCGCGGCGGGTTCGATCGCCTTCAGCGGCGGCACGCTGCAGTTCAGCGCGGCGAATGCGACCGACTACTCCGCGCGCTTCAACACGGGCGCGGGCCAGGCCTACCGCCTGGATACGGCCGGCCAGAATGTGACGCTCGCGACGGCGTTGACCAGCGTCGGCGGCACGCTGGCGAAACTGGGCGCCGGCACGCTGGCGCTCAGCGGGGCCACCTCCTACTCAGGCCCCACCACGGTCAACGCCGGCACGCTCAAGCTGGCCGCGACGTCCGCTTTCAACAGTTCGATCACGCTCGGCGGCGGCGGGCTGCTGACCGATTCCACGGCGAACTCCGTCATGCTGCCCCAGGTCATCACGGGCGACGCCAGCGGCGGCAAAGTGACCATCGGCGCCAACAACTACGAGTACTGGACGTACATGACCGCCGACAACAGCTACACGGGCGGCACGCTTATCAACGCCGGCGGCGCGCTGATCCTGGGCAACAACTCGGCGGCCGGCAGCGTGCTGGGGGATATCGTCGACAACGGCCGGCTCGGCATCTACCACAGCGGCGTCTATACCTTCACGAACAACGTGACCGGTGCGGGGTCCTTGTACGCGTACAACAACACCATGCTGGCCCGGAATACGATCAGCCTCGCCGGCACGCTCCGCGTCATGGGTTCCACGACGCTGACCATTCAAACCGGGGCCTCCGCGACCCTGGGCGATGCCTGGCTGGCCGGCTTCAACACGGGCACCTCTTACACGACGATGACGGGAGGTTCGCTGACCATCACGGGCGCCGCGCGCGACAATCGCGACGCCTATTTCGTGTTTAACCAGTCCGGCGGCGAGGTCAACCTCGGCGCCCTTTACGCGAACCAGACGGAGTCCGGCAACGGCGGCGGCACCTCGGGGGGCAGCACGTACAACCTGACCGGCGGCAAGCTGACGGTGGGCGACCTCTGGGGCGGGAATGGCACGGCGTGGAATCGCGGCATCACCCTGAATCTGGGCGGCGGGACGCTGGCGGCCAGCAAGAGCTTCACGCTGAACGCCTACACCGTCAACCTGACCGGCTACAACGGGAACGTGACGATCGACTCCGGCATCTCCACGCTGGGCTCCGCCTACGCGTTCGGCGGCGCGGGCGGCTTGACCAAGATCGGCGCGGGCACGCTGGCCTTCTCCGTGCAGAACACCTACACCGGCGGCACAACTGTCAACGCCGGCATACTCAACCTGACGGGCGGCGGCGGCGCCAACGGGACGATCCGCGGCGCGGTGACCGTCAACAGCGGCGCGGCCCTGAACCTGAACACCGCGGATGCGCTGGGCTACAACGTCGGCGGCGCTAGCGTAACCGCGCTGAACATCAACGGCGGCACGGTGACCGCCGCGGGCGGCGGCAACCAGACCACCGTCGCCGCGATCGTGATGACCGGCGCCACGCTGAACGGCTCGGTCAACGTGGACCTGTTCAACAACACGGCTTCCATCACGACGCTGGCGTCGGCGACGCCCTCGGCGATCACCGTCCCGACCATGAACCTGCGGCAGAACGACACGGTGTTCAGCGTCGCGGACGGCGCGGCCGCGTCGGACCTGACGATCAGCGCGGCGCTGGGGAATGGCGGGGCGGGGAACAACAACCTGATCAAGACCGGCGCCGGCACCCTGACGCTCACGGGCAACAACGTCTACAGCGGCACGACCGCGATCGGCGGCGGCACGCTCGAGCTGGCCGGCGCGGGCGCCCTGGGCGGCGGCAGCTACGCGGCGGCCATCTCCGCCAACGGCGCGCTCGTGGTCAACAGCACGGCGGCGCAAATCCTGTCCGGCGCGCTCACGGGCTCGGGCGCCCTGACCAAGCGCAACACGGGCGCCCTCACGCTCGCCGGCGCCAACGGCTTCGCGGGCGCCACCACGGTCGAAGCCGGCACGCTGACGCTGGACTACGGCACGCAGGACAACTCCAAGCTCGCCGACGGCGCGGGCCTGATCCTCGCCGGCGGCGCGCTCAACCTGACCGGCGGCACGCACGAGGAGGTCGTCGGCTCCGCGACGCTCAGCGCCGGCGCCTCGACCGTGACGCGCACCTCGGGTGCGGGCGTGCTGAACCTCGGCGCGATCACCCGCCTCGGGAACGCCACGCTCAACTTCTCGGCCGACAAGATCGCCAAGACCACCAATGCCAACGATGCCTCGGGCCTCCTGGGGACCTGGGCCACGGTCGGCGGGAACTACGCCATGGTGGATGGCGAGGGTTTCATCGTGGCCTACACCGGGTACGCCTCGGTTACGCGCTTGAGCTCCGGCTCGAAGGTCATCGCGGACGACGCGGCGTCCAATGTCCGCATCATCGAGGGCACGGGCACCGCGGGCTACCTCTCCCTGGGCGCGGCCACGACCACGATCAACTCCCTGAACCAGAGCGTGTCCGGCGGCAGCAGCCTCGCCACGCTCGACTTCGCCGGCCGCACGCTGGTGGTGAACAGCCTGCTTGTGGAGAACGGCTCGGCCGGGCTGCTCCTCGGCACGGGCTCCAACAATGGCACGCTCAAGAGTGCCGGGACGCAGCTGATTCTCAACAACCCCAGCGCCAACGGGGTCACGATTCATTCCGTCATTACCGACGGCGCCGGGGCCAGCCTGCTGGTCAAGAGCGGGAGCGGCCCGCTGACGCTCAACGGCGCCAACACGTTCACCGGCGGCCTGAGCCTGGACGGGGGCGCCCTCAGCCTGGGCCACGCCTCCGCGGTGGGCACGGGCACGCTGACCATCAACGCCGGCGGCCTGAACAACAGCACCGCCGCGGCGTTGACCCTCGCCGCCAACAACGTCCAGATCTGGAACGGCGACTTCACCTATACGGGGCCGCTGGATCTGAACCTGGGCACGGGCGCGGTGACGCTGGGCGCCAATCGGCAGGTCACCGTCAGCGCGGGCAAGCTGACCGTCGGCGGCGCCATCGCCGGCAGCAGCCTGAGCCTCACCAAGGCCGGCGCCGGCACGCTGACGCTCGGCGCCGCCAACACGTACTCCGGCGGGACCACCATCCTTGCCGGCACGCTGGCCGAGGGACCGGGCGGCACGCTGGCGGACGCGGGGGCGCTCACGGTCAACGGCGCCACGGCGATCTTCGACCTGGGCACGAACCATAGCGACACCGTGAACGCGGTGCTTGTGGACGGCGGCGGCACCATCGTCGGCACGGGCTCCTCGGCGCTCACCGGCGCCGCCTTCGATCTGCGCAGCGGCACGCTGAGCGTGGCGCTGGCCGGCGTCGCCAGCCTGGCCAAAACCACCACCGGCCTCGTGACGCTCAGCGGGGCCATGGGCAACAGCTACAGCGGCACGACGACGCTGACGCAGGGCCAGCTGGCCCTGGCGAAGACGGGTGGCACCGTGGCGATCCCCGGCGACATCACGGGCGACAACTACCTCTCGCCGGATATCTATGCGACGATGGATAACCAGTTTGCGCCCGGCGCGGTGATGCGCTTCGTGGGCACTGGCGGCGACCACGTGCGGTTCGAGCTGCTGGGCACCGCGCAGACCCTGGCCGGCATCGAGAACGCCTCCTGCAACGGCAGATGGGGCGTCATTCAGCACAGGGAGCAGGTCGGCGCCGCGGCCGTGAGCGGCACCTCCCGGCTGACGCTCAACGGCTCCGGCACCTACTACTATAGCGGCTACCTGCGGGACACGGGCGGTACGCTGTCGCTGACCAAGAGCGGCACTGGCACCCAGAAGCTGGCCGGTGACGTGATCGACTACAACGGCAGCACCACGGTGACCGGCGGGCGGCTGATCCTCTACAACAACGACGACACCTGGACCCGTGGCTACAACATCTCGGCGGGCGCCACCGTGGAGGTCTATCGCGATACGAGCACCGTCTACGAGCACCGCTACAACGGTTTCACGCTCAGCGGCGCCGGCGTCTTCGAGAAGACGGGCGCCGGGACGATGGACTTGAACGAGAACAATGACGGCAGCGTGAGTCTGAGTTCCGGCGCTCTGATTGACGTCAAGGCAGGCACCTTCCGCCTGGGCAACGGCAGCCGCTCGAATTGGGGGAACAACAAGGCGGACATGAATGTCGCCGCCGGCGCGACCTTCGACGTGTGGGACGACAACGTCGGCGTGTATGTGGATGCCCTCACGGGCAGCGGCACCATCCTGAAGGGCCTGGCATACAACGCGCCGGGCAATGGCACGCTGACGGTCGGCGTCGACAACGGGTCCGGCGTGTTCGCCGGCGTGCTGCAGAACGGCACCGGCTCTCCAACCGCCGGCATCCTGGCCCTGACCAAGGTCGGCACGGGCACCCAGACCCTCACCGGCGCCAACACGTACGGCGGCGGCACCTCGGTCAACGGCGGGATACTGTTGGTGAACAACGTCACCGGTTCCGGCACGGGCACGGGCACGGTTACGGTCAACGATGGCACGCTGAGCGGCACCGGCACGATTTCCGGGCTTGTGGCGGCCAGCTCCGGCGGGCATGTCGCACCCGGCGCAAGCGTCGGCACGCTGACGGCCGGCAGTCTCGCGCTGGCCGCGGGCAGCGTGCTGGACATCGAGTGCAACGCCACCCCGGCGAATGACAGGCTCGTGGTAACCACCAGCGGCGGGCTGACGATCAACGGCGGCGGCGTGTACCTGTACCAGGAAGGCACGACCAACCCGTGGAGCACGCCCGGCTTCTACAACCTGATCGGCTACAGCGGGGCGATCGGCGGCGTGGGCGTCGGGGCGCTGTCGGTCCTCAATCCGCAGCCCGGGCTGAACTACCGCTTCATCGTGGACGCAGGCTGGGTCGTGCTGGCCGTGAGCCCGGCGCCCGTGTGGAGCGGCGCCGGCGCCGATGTCAACTGGCAGACGGGCGACAACTGGGGCGGCATGCCGCCGTTCGCGCTCGACACGCTGACCTTCGGCACGCTGGGCGCCGTGCGGCTGAGCAACAACAACGACTTCGCCCCGGGCACGCAGTTCGGCGGCATCACCTTCGCCAACGGCGGGGTCTACACGCTCGGCGGCAGCCCGGTCAACCTGCTCGGCAGCGTGGTCAACAACTCCAGCGGCAACCAGACGCTGAACCTCGGGCTGACCCTCGACGGCGCGGGCCGCTACTTCGCGACGGCAGCCGGGAATCTGACCGTGGCCGGCGCGATCGGCGAGACGGGCGGGGCGTGGAGCCTGACGAAGAGCGGAGCCTACACGCTCACGCTGACCGGGAACAACACCTACAGCGGCGGGACGACGCTCGAGGGCGGCACGCTGGCCCTGGGGTCGGCGGCGGCCATCGGCTCGGCGGGAACCATCGCCTTCGGCGGCGGCACGCTGCAGTTCAGCACGGCCAATGCGACGGACTACTCGCCGCGGTTCAGCACGGCCGCGGGCCAGGCGTACCGCCTCGACACGGCCGGGCAGGCCGTGACCGCGGGGACAGCGCTCACCAGCGTGGGCGGCGCACTGACGAAGCTGGGCGCCGGCACGCTGACGCTCAACGGCGCGAACACGTTTGTCGGCGGCCTGACCGTGAACGGCGGCACCGTGAAGGCCGGCACGACCACGGCCTTCGGCGCGGGGCCCGTGACCGTCACCAGCGGCGGGACGGCGGACCTCTACGGCAAGCTCATGAGCAGCACGGCGGTGCCGTTCACGATCGCCGGCGCCGGCGCGGCCGACCAGTCCGGCGCGCTGGTCACGACCGGGGGCGACAGCTCGATCTACAACCTGACGCTGTCCGGGAATGCCACTGTCTACAACGCGAACAACAACTTCAACCAGCGGATCAACATCTACGGCACGGCGATCAACATGGATGGGCGCACGCTGACCGTCGGCGGGGCGAACGCCTACAACAGCGTGACGGACATCCGGACCAGCCACGCCCTGGTCGGCGGCGGGGCGATCAACGTCGCCAGCGGCATGCTGCTGCTCGAGGCGCCCAACCAGAACTGGACCGGCACGTACACGGTCAACAGCGGCGCGTGGCTGGGCACGTACACCAGCGGCACCCTCAATGGCAACCTGGTGCTGAACGGCGGCACCCTGTTCGCGGCGCAGGGCGGCGCGAACGTGACCTATTCCGGGAATGTCACCCTGAGCGCGCCGACGCTCGTCGGCTGGAACAATCCCAACGGCTGGGGGAACGGCGTCATCTTCATGACGGGGAACTTCTCCGGTTCGGCGGGGCTGACGGCCAACTACAACGACCTCCGCATCACGACGGCGACCACGATCGGCACGGGCCCGATCACGATCAACAGCGGCGCGACGCTCTACTTCAATCAGCCGTCGGCCTTCACCCTGGCCAACCCGGTGGGGGGCGCGGGTAACATCGTCTTCAACACGACCGCGACGATGACGGTCAACGCCACGGCCGCGATCAACATGACGGGCGGCATCTACGTCGGGTATACCGCCAACGGCCGGCTGAACGTGGAATCGGGCGCGGCGGTGACGGCCGCCTTCGCGCGGATCGGCGATACGGCCAACACCATGGTCATGACGATCAACGGCGGCACGGTCACGCTCACCGGCGGCACCCCCCTGGTCGTCGCGGCTGGCAATCCCAGCACCGGCACGCTGAATATCAACGGCGGTACGCTGGCCATCACCGGCGGGGGCACCGCCACGCTGGGTGACTACGGCGCGGCGGTCTGGAACCAGACCGGCGGCACGGTCAACTTCAACAGCGGCGCGAACGACCTCTGGATGGCGAACAACGGCGGCTCCTCGACGATGACCATCACCGGCGGTTCCTACACGCAGTCCGGCGGGGGCGCCATCCGCATGGGCGTGCGCGCGGGCGCCACGCTGACGGTCGGCGGCACGGCGTTTGTCAGCTCGGGCGGGATCATCTTCGGCCACGGCAGCACGGGCGGCGGCGTCGACACCGTGAACCTGAACGGCGGGACGCTGCAGGTGGGCTACGTGACGAAGCAGAGCGGCACGCCGGACTTCAAGTTCAACGGCGGCACGCTGCTGGCGTCGGCGAGCTCCACGACGTTCATGCAGGGTCTGAATGCGGCTTACGTCCTGGACGGCGGGGCGGTGATCGATACGGCGGCCAACAACATCACGATCGCGCAGAACCTGCTCGCCGGCGGCACCGGCCTCGGGGCGCTGACCAAGCTGGGCGCGGGCACGCTGACCCTCACCGGCGCGAACACCTACACCGGCGGCACGGCGTTGAACAACGGCACGGTGAGCGTCAACGCCATCTCCGACGGCGGCGCGAGCGCGCTCGGTCCCTCCGGCGGCCTGAGTTTCAACGGCGGCTCGCTGCAGTACACGGGCGCGACGGCGGCGTCCACCGTGCGCAACGCGACCACCTGGACCATGGCCTCGATCGATGTCAGCAACGCCGCGGGCACGCTGACGCTCGGCGGCATCGTCGGCGGAAACGGCGGCCTGGTGAAGGCCGGCGCCGGCACGCTCGAGCTGGGCGGCGTGAACACGTATGTGGGCGTCACCACGATCAACGCCGGCACGCTGAAGCTGAACGCGGGCGGCTCGCTCGCGACGACGCCGACGATCACGGTGGGCTCCGGCGCGACGTTCGACGTCGCCTCCGCGGGCGGCTTCACGCTGGGCGCCGGGCGCACGCTGCAGGGCGCCGGCTCCGTGGTCGGCGCGTTCACGGCGGGCGCCCGCTCGCAGGTGCTGCCGGGCGCGGCGGGCACGGCGGCGACGCTGAGCTTCGCGACCGGCCTGACGCAGGCCGCGGGCGCGACGAACGTCTTCGACCTGGTGACGGCGGTGACCGAGGGCGGCGGCGTGAACGACCTGGTGACGATCACGGGCGCCCTGGAGCCGAACGGCGCCACGATCGTCGTCAACCCGCTGCAGCCCCTGACCAGCGGCGCCGTGTACCGGCTGATGAACTACTCGGGCGCGAAGACGACGGCGTTCAACCCGGTCGTGTGCTGCGCCCAGACGGGCGTGCGCTACACGTTCACGCTGATCGAGTCGACGCCGAACCAGATCAACCTGCGCGTGGACGATGCCAGCGCCAACCTGGTCTGGAGCGGGGCCACGCCGGACTGGGACCTCAACACCTCCCCGAACTGGAACAACGACACGCTGACCTTCTACAACGGCGATGCCGTGATCTTCAACGACAGCGGCGTCAACACCACGGTCAACCTCGTCGGGACGCTGCTGCCGAGCGCGGTGACGGTGAACAACACCGGCAAGAACTACACGTTCCAGGGGAGCGGGACGGTCGGTGGATCGGCGCGGCTGACGAAGCAGGGGACAGGCACCCTGACGCTGACCGGGAACCAGGCCTACAGCGGCGCCACGACGGTCAACGCCGGCAGCCTCGTGCTCTCCGGCGTGACCAACCTCGCGAGCGCGGTTATCACGAACAGCGCGGCCGTGACCGCGGACCTGGGCGCGGGGGCGAGCCTGAACTACGCCGGGAACATGACGGGTTCGGGCACGCTGACCAAGAGCGGCGCGGGCACGCTGACCCTCAGCGGCGTGAACACCTACGCCGGCGCGACGGCGGTCAACGCCGGCACGCTGCAGGTCAGCGGCACGCCGCAGACCGGCGCGCCGCCGGTGAGCGGCTACATCGTCTGGCTGGACGCGTACGACGTCAACGGCAACGGCGTCATGCCCGCGGACGGGGTGCGGCCGGGCGCCTGGATGAACAAGGCGACGACCGGCACGATCGGCAACTTCCCCTCGATTACGTCGGGCACCACGCCGGCGACGTTCTTCCGCAGCAGCCAGGGGTTCGGCAACCGGCCGGTGCTGCGGTTCTACGGCAACAACACGACGTACTCCCTGTTCTACAACGCCAACAACATGCCGGCGCCGTGCACGGTCATGTACGTGTCGCGGCTGACGGGCGAGGCCAACTACCGCCTGCTCGGCGCGTGGAACGGCGGCACGGGCAGCAACTGGTTGCTGGGGTATTGGGGCGGGCGCAAGGACGTCGGCCACTACGACAACGGCTGGGATACCGCAAACACGACCTCCGCGGACACCGGGACCTACCTGTACGAAGCCGTCATTCCCGCCAGCGGCAACGCGTCCACCTACCGGAACGGCACGCTCGTCGGCTCGCTCCTGGCGGGAACGGGGCCGAACGGCCTGAAGATCGGCGGAGGCTATGGCGGAGCCGGCACGGAGTACTCCTCGGGCGAAATCGCCGAGGTGCTCGTCTACAACTGGACGCTGTCGGACAGCGAGCGCAAGCGCGTCGAGCAGTATCTCATCAAGAAGTGGGGCCTGGGCGCGCTGCCGGACGGCGCGGACGTGACGGTGGCGTCGGGCGCGACGCTGGACCTGAATGGCGGGAGCCAGAACCTCGGCGCGCTGAACGACTCGGGCGGCGCGGGCGGCACGGTGCTGAACAGCGCCGCGCGCACGGCGGCCACGCTGATTACAGGCACGGGCAACAAGAGCGCCACGTTCAACGGCGTCATCGCCAATGGCGCGGGGGCGGTCTCGTTGAACAAGGGCGGCACCGGCACGCTGACCCTCGGCGGCAGCCAGCCGAACACCTACACGGGGCTCACCACGTTCGCGCAGGGCTACCTCGGGCTGAACAAGACGGTCGGCCCGGCCATCCCCGGCGACTTCCTTGGGGAGAACGCGCGACTCGGGGCCAGCGTGGTGTACACGACGAAGGACAACCAGTTCACGACCAACACGGTCATGCGCTTCATGAACACCAGCGACGACCACGTCCGGTTCGAATTGCTGGGCACGGTTCAGAACCTGGCGGGCATCGACAACAGCCTCGGCAATGGCCGGAGCGTCATCCAGCACCGCGAGCAGACGCCCGGCGGCATCACCTACGTGAGCAGCGCCTCGACCCTGATCCTCAACGGCGCGGGCAGCTACTGGTACAACGGCTGGCTGCGCAGCGACGGCGGCACGCTGAGCCTGATCAAGCGGGGCAGCGGCACGCAGACGCTGTACGGCGGCACCATCTATTACACCGGCCCGACGACGGTCGAAGCCGGCACGCTGACGCTCTTCAACACGACCGGCTTCCAGTCGTCGCTGATCGACAACCGGGCCACCGTGCGGATGTATGCGGACGGCAACAATGCCGCAGTGGTCAGCACGATTCTGTCGGGGGCGGGCACGTGGACCGTGGACGGTCCCGGCGGCGGCACCATCTGGCAGAACCGCGTCATCTTGCGCGGCAACGGCAGCGACGCCACGAACGCGATCAACGTGGTCAATAGCGGCAAGCTCTGGGTGGACCAGGCCGGTCGGAACGCCATCGGCGATGCGCAGCTCGTGAACCTGGGCGCGTCGGCGACGTTCTACGTCTACCAGGGCATCGCGGAAACGATCGGCGGCCTGACGGGCAACGGCATCGTCTACGGTGGCGATGCGGCGGGCATGTCGGCGCTGACCGTCGGCGGCGGGAACCGCTCAGCCTCGTTCGCGGGCACGATCCAGAACAACCTCAGCACGCTGACGCTGACCAAGATCGGCACGGGCACGCAGACCCTGGCGGGGGCCAGCACGTACAGCGGCGGCACGGCGATCAATGACGGCACGCTGCTCGTGAACAACGTCGCCGGCTCGGGCACGGGCACGGGCGCGGTTTCGGTGAACGGCGGCACGCTGGGCGGCGGGGGCACGCTGTCGGGCGTGGTGACCGTGAACGCGGGCGGCCGCGTGACGCCCGGCGGCGGCGGCGTGGGTACGTTGACGGCGGGAGGGCTCACCTTGGTGGCGGGCAGCATCCTGGAGCTTGAGTTCAACGCGACGCCCGCGAACGACAAGCTGGGCGTCACGACCAGCGGCGGGCTGGTTGTCAACGGCGGCGGCTTGTACCTCTACCAGGCCGGTTCGACGAGCCCATGGGCGACGCCGGGCACATACAACCTGATCAGCTACAGCGGCGCCATCGGCGGAGCCGGACTCGGCGCGCTGGAAGTGCTCAATCCGCAGCCCGGCCTGAGCTACCGCTTCACCGTGAGCGGCGGCTGGGTGGTGCTGAACATCGGCACGGCGGCGAAATGGAGCGGCAACGGCGGCGACGACAACTGGCTGACGGGGGCGAACTGGGGCGGCAGCGCGCCGGTGGGCGGCGATACGCTGACCTTCGGCCAGGCGGGCGCGCTGCGGCTGGGCAACGTCAACAACTTCGCGGCCAACACGCCGTTCGGCGGCCTCACCTTCGCCGACGGCGGCTCGTACACCCTGAGCGGCAGCCCGCTGAACCTGCAGGGCGGCATCGTCAACAACAACGCGGAGGTTCAGACGCTGAGCCTGCCGCTGGTGCTGGACGGCAGCAGCCGGTCGTTCGTCGCGGCCTCCGGGGATCTTGTCGTCAACGGCAACATCAGCGAGGCCGGCGGCGCGTGGAGCCTGAACAAGGGCGGCGGCTACACGCTGACGCTGGGCGGGGCAAACACGTACACCGGCGGCACGGCGCTGGGCGACGGGACGCTGGTGCTGGCGTCGGCCGGGGCGCTCGGGTCCGCCGGGACTATCGCCTTCGGCGGCGGCACGCTGCAGTTCAGCGCCGCGAACACGACGGACTACTCGGGGCGGTTCAGCACGGCCGCCGGGCAGGAGTACCGTCTCGACACCGCCGGGCAGAACGTCACGCTGGCCACGGCGCTGACCAGCGCGGGCGGCTCGCTGACCAAGCGGGGCGCGGGGACGCTGACCGTCACCGGCGCCGGCACGTACACCGGGGCCACGACCATCAACGCCGGCACGCTGAAGGCGGGCAACGTGGCGCAGCTGCCGGTGAACAGCGCGGCGACGATCGCCGCGGGCGCGCAGTTCGACTTCGCCGGATTCGGCAACACCACCACCCGCGCCTACAGCTTCACCGCTGCCGGCGCCGGGCCGGACGGGCGCGGCGCGATCATCAACACCGGCGGCACCATCGGGGCGAACTCCTCGCTGCGGTCGCTGACGCTGACCGGCGACACCACGATCGGCGGGATCGGCAACTACGCCGTCAACGACACCGCCCGCTTCGACATCGGCTACGGCGGCGGGCTGATCAACGGCGGCGGCTACACGCTGACGGTCACGGGCGGCAGCGTCGTGCCTCTGCGCGGGACGACGGTCAACCTGGCCAACCTCATCATCAACAACGCCTTCGTTTACAGCGAGGACGTGAACAACAGCCTCGGCACGCTGGTGACGGTCAACCCGGGTGGCGCGGTCGGCGGGTACAACGGCCGGAACAACAACGCGAACATCGTCTTCAACGGCGGCACGCTCAGCACCGCGGGCGGCGGCGCGTCGTGCTCGTACGGCGGCACCTTGACCGCGAACGCGACGTTCACGATCAGCACGGCTTCCGTGTGCGGCGGCTACGGCAGCCAGGAAATCGTGGTCAACGGCTTGATCACCGGCCCCGGCGGACTGATCGTCTCCGGCGGCTATTGGGCGCGGCTGACGGCGGCCAACGACTACGCCGGCGGCACGACGGTCAACGCCGGCGGCAACCTGCTGCTGGGCAACAACTCGGCGGGCGGCAGCGTGGCGGGCCCCATTGTCGTCAACGGCACGCTGGGCATCCACCATAGCGACGCCTATACCTTCGCCAACACCGTGACCGGTTCCGGCGCCATGACCCTGTACAGCCCGAGCGGTCGCGGCGCGACGGTGGCCGGAAACGTGAATCTGGCCGGCCTGCTGCAGATCGGCGAGACCGGCACGCACATCCTGAACGGCGCGGTGCGGGTGGGATCGCTGTACCTCGACTGGAGCACCTCCCCGGGTTATGTGACGCAAACGGGCGGGTCCGTGACCGTGGACAACGCCGCCGGGAACGTGTTCCGCATCGCGCATTATAATCAGACCGGGGTCTACAGCATCACCGGTGGCGAACTGGTCAACCTGAACGGTCGGATCAGCGTGGGCTGGGACGGCCCCGGTACGCTGAACGTTTCCGGAGGCACGGTGCGCACGCCGCAGCTGGTTGTCGACGACAACGGCAACGGCCCCGCCAGCACGCTGAACCTGACGTCCGGCACGCTGGTGCTCGGGGCCGGCGGCATGACCAGCGCCGGGTCGAGTGTCATCAACCTGGCCGGCGGGACGGTATCGGCCAGCGCGCCGTGGTCGTCGTCCAGGCCCATGAGCCTGACCGCCGCGGGCGGCGTTGTCACCTTCGTGCCGGCGGGCTACGCGATCTCCCTCGGCGGGAACCTGACCGGCGTCGGCGGTCTGAGCGTTGCGGGCAGCCTGGGCGGCTCCCTCGTGCTCGGCGGCGCCAACGCCTACGCGGGCACGACGCAGGTCGCGTCGGGCACCCTGCAGGTCACCGGTTCGCACGCCGGCGGCGGCGCGTACGCGGTGACCGGCGGCACGCTCATCGTGGGCGGCAGCGGCTCGCTCACCGGCGCTGCCTCCCTGACGGTCTCCGGCGCCGGCCGGGCGGAGGTCCTGGGCGCCGTCAACACGACCCCGACGACGATCGGCAACGGCGGCCTGGTCTCGGGCAGCGGCACCCTCTCCGGAACGCTGACGGTGAATGGCGACGGCCTCCTGACGGGCACGTTGACGGCGAACAACACCGTCACGGTCCGCAGCGGCGGCTTGCTGGATCCCGGCGCCGTGGGCGTGGGGACGTTCAGGGCCGCGAGCCTGGCGCTGGAGAGCGGCGCGATCCTGCGGTTCTCCAGGACGCCGGACGGCGTGGTGGAGGTCACCGGCACGGACGGGCTGGCGACACCGTCCAGCGGTTCGGCCACCATCAACGTGGCCAGCGTGGCGGGGACCGGCGTGCATACGCTGATCCGGTACGCGGGCACGATCCAGGGCGGCGGCTATGCGGCGCTGCAGCTGGGGCGGCTGCCCCGCGGCGTCACGGCGACGCTGCAGCACAACGCCGGCAGCCGGACCGTGGAGCTGAATGTCACGGCGGTCGGGTCGGCAGTGGTCACCTGGAATACGGTCAGCGGCAGCTGGGACGTGGACACGACGGCCAACTGGCTGTACGAGGGCGCCCCCAGCACCTACCTTGACGGCGACCTGACGCTGTTCGACGACACGCCGGGCGCGCCCTACACGGCTACGCTGGCGGCGGATGTGCTGCCGGGACGCGTCACGTTCAGGAACCAGACCCAGCCCGCGACGCTCGCCGGCGCTTTCGGCATCGAGGGGTCCGCGGCCCTTTACAAGTATGGCGCGGCTACCAGCACGGTCCTGAACGCCAACAGCTACGGCGGCGGCACCTACCTGACGGCCGGCACGCTTGCGTTCGCGAACAACAGCCTGGGCCTCGGCAACGTCACGTTCGTCAGCAACTCCACGCTGCAGTGGGTGGCCGGCAACGCGCAGGACGTGTCGGGCAAGATCCAGGCGCTCGGGCCCGGCACCAATGCCACGTTCGACGTGGGCGCGAACAGCGTGAGCTTCGCCGGCACGCTCAGCGGGACGGGGGCCGTGACGAAGCGCGGCAGCGGCGTGCTGACGCTCCAGAGCGACACGCATACCGGCGGCACGGCGGTCAACGCGGGTGAAGTGGCGCTGGCCGCGGCCAATGTCGGTCGCGGCGTCTGGACCATCAACAGTGGCGGCACGGTGCGGGGCGTGGTGACGGACGCCATCAACGGCATCGGCACGACGACGATCAACGGCGGCGGGCGCCTGGTCCAGGCGGGCGGCTCCTACCAGCAGTTCTACAACGGCGGCGCCGGCGGCACGGTCCTGGTCCTGAACGGCGGCCGGCTGGAGGCCACGGTGCCGGCGCACGCCAACTACGGCAACTACCTCCTGCGCGGCAACATGACGGTGGGCGGCACGAATACCAGCGTCATCACGGCCGACTTCCGGATGGGCGATAACGCGACCCGGGATATCAACGTCGGCCTGACGGGCGACCCGTCGGGCGTCGACCTGGATATCCGCGGAAGCTTCACCCATTTCCCCGGCGTGACCTGGGGCTTCATGAACAAGCTCGGCGCGGGGACGATGCGCTTCGCCAGCACATCCAGCGGCAATATCGGCAAGATCACCGTCAGCGGCGGCAAGGTGCTCTTCCAGGACGTCCTCCAGGTCATGGGCAACGGCGGCCTCCTCAACAACGCCACGGTCGAATGGAACATGGGGGCGGGCGTCTCCCAGTCACTCGGCGTTGACGTCAACGGCAGCGGGACGTTCCTCAAGACGGGCGCCGGCATGCTGACGCTGACCGGTACGACGATCGACTACAGCGGTTCGACCACGATCAGCGCCGGCAGGCTGCGCCTGCTCGACGTCGATGACACCTGGGCGTCCGGGTTCGCCATCAACAACATCGCGCAGCTGGAAGTCAACACGACGGCGCGCAGTTTCGTGGTCAGAAGCGCCGCGGCGCTGACCGGCGATGGCACCTTCATCAAGTCCGGGACGGGGTCGTTCACGACGGGTGTCGCGAGCGGCTACGCGCGCTGGAACATGACGGCCGGGCTGATCGACATCCAGGCGGGCAGCTTCATCAACGACTACTGCGATCAGGCCGTGGCGTGGGTGAACAACAAGGCCTCCCTGAACGTCGCGGCCGGCGCCACGGTGACCATGGTGGGCGGGAACATCATCACGGTCGATGCGCTGACCGGCTCCGGAACCGTCAACAACAACAACAGCTGGGGCATCGGCACGCTCACGGTCGGCGCCAACAACGGCTCCGGGACCTTCAGCGGGTCCCTGGCAAACATCAATGGCAGCGCCCTGGCCCTGACGAAGGTCGGCTCCGGCACGCAGACGCTGACCGGCGCGCACACGTATATCGGCGCGACCGCCGTCAACGGCGGCACGCTGCGCGCGAACAACGCGACGGGCTCGGCCACGGGCACGGGCCTGGTGACCGTGAACACCGGCGGCCGGCTGGGCGGCAGCGGCAGGGTGGGCGATGCCGGCAAGAACGTCACGGTAGCCGCGGGCGGCAGCCTCACGCCGGGCGCCACGGAGGCTTCCACGGGCACGCTGACGGTGCTGGGCAACCTGGTCATGCAGGAAAGCAGCAGCTGCATCTGGGAGTTTGGTGGCAGCGTGAGCGACCTGGTACATGTCAACGGCAACGTGACGCTGCCCGCCGTGTTGAACGTGTCGGTCGCCCGGTTGACCGCGGGCTTCCCGTCGCCAGCCGTCGTGCTGGAGTGGGACGGCGTCAACCAGGGTGTCACGAGCGTGGCCGGGTGGACCACGACGCCGGGGTTCACGCTGACCTACGACGGCCCGAACCGGCGCGTGCTGCTGAGCGCGCCTTCGCCCGGAACCGCGATCATGACGTTTGGCTCAAGGCCGTAGGGGCAAGGCGTCCCGCTGGCTGAGTATGACCGGCTGGCCGACCGTGAGGTCGCGCCGGCCGGCCTGTTGGATGTATGCCCACGTGAGGAGGTTGCGTATGAACGAGGCACAATCCGCGGCACGGTTCTGCTGGCTGACCCTGTGTGCGGCGGTGACTCTGGGGGCCGGGACGGGGGGCGCCGGGCCGCGCCAGCCCGCGGGGGTGGCGGGGTATGCCGCGGGTGAAGCCGCAACGGTGGCGCCTGCCGCTGCCGGCGTGCTCCTGAGGAAGAGCAGCGACGATGCCGCCGTGGACTTCACCACGGCGAACGGCGACCCGGACTACGCGGCGGGCACGCTGCTGCTGGACGCCGTGCCCGATCCGCACCGGGCGCGCTCGCTCTCGATCGACACAGGCGCGGGAGGCGCGCTGGACCTGAACGGGACGACGCTGGCCATCACGGCGGGCGGCGGCCTGTCCGTTGGCGGAACCAACAGCTACACGATCCGGAACGGCGCGATCGCGGGGGCCACGGCCACACTCGCCAAGACGGGCACGGGCACGCTCACGCTCGGCGGCGTCCATACGTACGGCGGCGGCACGACGCTGGGCGGCGGCACGCTGCGGGTCGGCGGGACGCCGTCGTACGCCGCGCCGCCGGTGCTCGGCTACATCGTGTGGCTGGATGCCTGCGACGTCAATGGCAACGGCGTGATGCCGGCGGACGGCTCGCAGCCGGTCGCGTGGGTGAACAAGGCCTCCACGGGGGCCATCGGCAACTTCCCCGCCTACGCGTCGGGAGCGCAGGCGCCCACGTTCTTCAGCAGCAGCGCGGGCTTCGGCCGCCGGCCCGTGCTCCGCGTCTACGGCAACAACAACACGGCCTCGATCTTCTACAACGCGAACAACTTCCCGGCGCCTTGCACGATCCTGTTCGTGGCGCGCCTCACGGGCGAAGCGAACTACCGCCTGCTGGGCGCGTGGAACGCGGGGACGGGGTCCAACTGGCTGCTGGGCTACTGGGCCAGCCGCAAAGACGTCGCGCACCTGAAGGATGCCAGCGGCTTCGTGACCGGCACGACGACGTCCGCGGACACCGGCGCGTACCTGTACACGGCGGTGATCCCGAACGGCGGCACGACGGCCGTCTACCGCAACGGCACGCTGCTTGGGTCGAGCGGCACGACGATGAACGGCCCGAACGGTCTCAAGGTGGGCGGCGGCTACGGCGGGGCGGGCACGGAGTACTCCTCGGGCGAGCTCGCCGAACTCCTCGTGTACAACTGGACCCTGCTGGACTCGGAACGCCGGCAGGTCGAGCGGTACCTGATCGAGAAGTGGGGCCTCGGGGCGCTGCCGGACGGCGGGGACATTACGGTGGCAGCCGACGGCGTGCTGGACCTGAACGGCGGCAGCCAGGACCTGGGCGCGCTGAAGGACGCCGGCGGGTCCGGCGGCACGGTGCTCAACGGCGCGGCCGGCACGGCGGCCACGCTGATCGTCGGCGCGGACAACAAGAGCGGCGCCTTCAACGGCGTCATCGCGAACGGCGCGGGCGCGGTCTCCCTGAACAAGTGCGGCACCGGCACGCTGACCCTCGGCGGCGGCCGGCCGAACACCTGCACGGGCCTCACGACGTTCGCGCAGGGGTACCTGGCGCTGAACAAGACGACCGGCCCGGCCATTGCCGGCGACTTTCTCGGGATCAACGCCAAGTTCGCGGGCGGGCTGGTCGTGTACACGCTGGCGGACAACCAGTTCGCGACCAACTCGGTCGTGCGCTTCGCGGGCGTCGACGGCTCGGGCGATCACGTCCGGTTCGAACTGCTGGGCACCGTCCAGCGCGTGGCGGGGATCGACAACTCCCTGTGCAGCGGCAAGAGCGTTATCCAGCACAGCGAGCAGGCGCCGGCGGGCGCGGTGAGCGGCGTCTCGACCCTGGTGCTCAAGGGCGCGGGCAACTACGGGTACAACGGCTATTTGCGCAGCGCCGGCGGCACGCTCTGCCTGGTCAAGGACGGCAGCGGCACGCAGACGCTCTACGGCGGCAACATCACGTTCACCGGTCCGACGACGGTCAACGCCGGCACGCTGACGCTCCACAACACGACCGCCTTCGCGTCGGCGACGCTCATCAACCGGGCCACGGTGCGGCTGTACGCGGACGGCAACAACGCCGAGGTGATCGCCAGCCCGCTGTCGGGGAGCGGGGCCTGGATCGTGGATGGTCCGGGCAGCGGCACGCTCTTCGAGAATCGCGTCATCCTGCGCGGCAACGGCAGCGACGCGACAAACACGCTCGGCGTCATCAACGGCGGCAAGCTCTGGGTGGACCGCGCGGTGAATGCCATCGGCGATTCCCAGCTGGTCAACGTGGGGCCGGCGGCGACCTTTGTCGTCTACCATGGCATCGCGGAGACGATCGGCGGCTTGACCGGTTCCGGCAACGTCTTCGGCGTTGACCTGGCCGGGCAGATCTCGGCGTTGACCGTCGGCGGCGGCGACCGCTCGGCCGCGTTCGGCGGCACGCTCCAGAACACCGGCAGCACGCTCACGCTGACGAAGGTCGGCGCCGGCACGCAGACGCTCACCGGCGCCAGCACCTACAGCGGCGGCACAACCGTCAACGCGGGCACGCTGAGCGTGGAAAACGCGTCCGGCTCCGCGACGGGCACGGGCGCGGTCCTGGTGAACGGCGGCACGCTGGGCGGCGGCGGGGCGGTCGCCGGGGTGGTGACGGTCAACGCGGGCGGGCGCGTGGCACCGGGCAGCGGCGGCGTGGGCAACCTGACGGCGGGCGGTCTCGTGCTGGCCGTCGGAAGCGTCCTGGATATCGAATGCAGCGCCGCGCCGGACAACGACAAGCTGTCCGTCACCGGGAGCGGCGCACTGACGCTCAACGGCGGCGGCATCAACCTGTACCAGGCCGGTACGACGGCCCCGTGGACGACGCCCGGCACGTACAATCTCATCAGCTATAGCGGCGCCATCGGCGGGCTCGGCGTGGCCGCGCTGGACGTGCTCAACCCGCAGCCCGGCCTGCGCTACCGCTTCAGCGAAAGCGGCGGCTGGGTGGTGGTGACCGTCACCGCCGTCGCCACGCCGGGCTGGAGCGGCGCGGGCGCCGACGCCAACTGGCGGACGGCCGCGAACTGGGGCGGCGCGGCGCCGGCGGCGGGGGACGCGCTGACCTTCGGCCAGCCCGGCGCGCTGCGCCTGGCCAACGTCAACGACTACGCGGCCAACACCCCGTTCGGCGGGATCGCGTTTGCCAACGGCGCGGTCTACACGCTGGGCGGCAACGCGCTGAACCTGCAGGGCGATGTCGTCAATGCCACCGCGGGCAGCCAGACGTTGAACCTGGGCCTGGTGCTGGACGGGGGCAGCCGTTCGTTCGTCGCGGCCGCCGGCGACCTGGTGGTCGGCGGCGCAATCGGCGAGGCTGGCGGCGCGTGGGGCCTGCGCAAGAGCGGCAGCGGCACGCTGACATTGGGCGGCGCGAACACGTACTCGGGCGGCACGACGCTGCGCGGCGGCACGCTGGCGCTGGCGTCGGCGGGCGCGCTGGGGACTGCCGGGGCCATCAGCTTCAGCGGCGGCACGCTGCGGTTCAGCGCGGCGAATGCCGGCGACTACTCGGCGCGCTTCAGCACGGCGGACGGGCAGGCCTTCCGCCTCGACACCGCGGGGCAGGCTGTCACGCTGGCCGCGGCGCTGGCCAGCGCGGGCGGTTCGCTCGCGAAGCTGGGCGCCGGCACGCTGACGCTGAACGGCGCGAGCACGTATACCGGCACGACGGCCATCGAGGCGGGGACGCTGAAGGCGGGCAACGTGGCGCAGCTGCCGGTGAATGGCGCGGTGGCGATTGCCGCAGGCGCGCAGTTCGACTTCGCGGGGCGGGGCGATACGCTCACGCGCGCCTACAGCTTCACGGCCGCCGGCAGCGGGCCGGACGGGCGGGGCGCGATCATCAACTCCGGCGGCACCATCGGGGCCTACTCGTCGCTGCGGTCGCTGACGTTGATCGGCGACACGACGATCGGCGCGCTGGGCAACTACACCGTCAACGACACCGGCCGGTTCGACATCGGCTACGGCGGCGGCTTCCTCAGCGGCGGCGGGCACACGCTGACGGTCTCGGGCGGCAGCGTCGTGCCCCTGCGCGGGACCACGGTCAACCTGGCCGGCCTCGTCATCGAGAACGCCTTTGTCTACAGCGAAGATGTCAACGACAGCCTCGGCGCGCTGGTGACGGTCAACCCCGGCGGCGCGGTCGGCGGCTACAACGGCCGGAACAACAACGCCAACATCGTCTTCAACGGCGGCAAGCTCAGCACGGCGGGCGGCACGGCCTGCTCGTATGGCGGCGCGCTGACCGCGAACGCCACGCTCGCCATCAGCACGGCCTCCGTGATTCCCGCTTACGGCGGCGCCGAAATCGTGATCAACGGCATGATCTCCGGCCCGGGCGGCCTGAGCGTGTCGGGCGGGTACTGGACGCGGCTGGCGGCGGACAACACCTACGCCGGCGGCACCACGGTCAACCCGGGCGGCTACCTGCTGCTGGGCAACAACACCCTGGCGGGCAATGTGGTGGGCCCGATCGTCGTCAACGGCACGCTCGGCCTCAACCACAGCGGGACCTACGTGTTCGCCAATGCCGCGACCGGCCCGGGCACCCTGAGCGTCTACAACACCGCCAGGGCGGCCGGCAGCCCCGTCAGCCTGGGCGACCTGCGCATCAACGGCAACGCCACGCTGCTGGTGCAGACCGGCGATGCGCTCGTGTTTGCCGGGCGCGCCTGGTTGAGCGGGCTCAACACCAACCAGCGGGGCACGCTCACGGTGACGGGCGGGTCGCTGACCGTCGCCGGCGCCGCCAGCGACGACCGCGATACGTGGTTCGAGGTTACGCAGTCGGGCGGCCTGGTGAATGTCGGCGCCCTGTACGCGAACCAGACTTCGGCCGGCAATATCGGCGGCACGTCGTACACGAGCTGGTACACCCTGACCGGGGGCCGGCTGATCGCGGGCGACATCTGGGGCTCGAATGCCACGGCGTGGAACCGGGCGATCGGCCTGAACCTGGGCGGCGGCACGCTGGCGGCCAGCAAGAGCTTCACGATGGCCGCGAACGTCATCAACCTGACGGGGGCGAACGGCCACGTGACGTTCGACCCGGCCGAGTGCACGCTCACGGTGAACAACGCGCTGACCGGCGCGGGGGGCTTCACCCTCGACGGCGCCGGACAGCTCGTGCTGAACGGGGAAAGCCGGTACCTGGGCCCGACCGCCGTGGCCCGCGGCATGCTGCTCGTGAACAACAGCCACACCAACGGGGCCGCCTACACCGTGACCGGCGGCACGCTGAGCCTGGGCCGCACGGGCAGGGTCCGGGCGCCGTCGGTTGCGGTCTCCGGTGCCGGCACGGTGGACGGCGCGGGCACGCTGCTGGCGCCGGTGACGGTCGGCGCCGGCGGACGGCTGACGGGCACCCTGACGGTGGGCGACACGGTGGCGGTCGGCGCGGGCGGCGCGCTGGAAGGCGGGCAGGACGGGGCGGGCACGCTGACGGTGTCCAACGCCGTGACCCTCGCCGGGGGCGCGGTTCTACAGTGGGGCGTGAGGGATTTCGCGCAGGCGGCGGGCACGGGCTCCGGCCTGCTCGTCGTGACGAACACGCTCGACTTCGCGAACTTGCCCGTCACGCTGCGCGTCGTTTCCTACGCGGGAAGCGCGCGCGGGCGGGCGGAGCACTTCGACCTCTCCCGCCCTGTCACGTCCGTCGTGGCACGGGCCACGGCGATCAGCGGCTTCGCCGCCGGGAACGTCACCGTTGACACCTCGACCGCGTTCGCAAACGGCTCGCGCGGCACCTGGGCGGCGCGCGTGGAGGGGACGGAGGTGCAGCTCGTGTACCTGCCCGACCAGATCCAGCCCCCCACGGAAGATGATCCGCTGGCGCGCTGGCCCCGCGCCGTGCCGGTCACGTTCTCCGGCTACGACCGGTCCGAGACGCTGACCAACTTCCCGGCGCTGCTCGTGCTCGGCCCGCACTTCATCAACGGCGCCAGCGTGTACGACTTGCTCAGCGACCCCGCGCACGGGCGTGACCTGCGCTTTGCGACGAATACGACGGACAGCGCCTGGCTCAGCTACGAGATCGAGCAGTGGGACCCGGCGGGCGACTCGTACGTCTGGGTGCGCGTGCCGCGCCTGCGCGCCGGCACGACCATCTACCTGCTCGCCGGCAACACCAACGCGGTCTACGCCGCGCCGGCCCATGCGACCGACGGCTCCACGTGGACGAACGGGTTCCAGGGCGTGTGGCACATGCAGGCGGCCAACGCCGTGGACGCGGGGCCCAACCGCCTGCACGGATCGGCGCAGGGTACCGGCGCCACCGTCGCGGCGGGTCGCATCGGGCTGGCGGACCGGTTCGATCAGGACAGCGACTACGTGTCCATCTTGAACACGAACAGCGGCGTGTTCGCCCAGGCCGGCGCCTACACGGTCAGCGCCTGGGTGCGGACGGCCTCGCTCGGCAGCGCCGTGGGCTGGCAGGCGATCGTCGGCAACTACAGCGGCGGAGCGCAGGGGTTCATCCTCGCGCTGCGCGACGGCGGCAATCCCAACGAACTGAGCATCTGGACCGACAACGTGTGGCGTTTTAGCGGGCGCGTGGTGCCGACGAACCAGTGGGTGCACGTGGCCTACACGCGCGACGGCGGCACGGGGACGTTCTACGTCAACGGCCTGGGTGTCGCCGCCGTCGCGGCGGGCGCCATCAGCGCCAACACCGGGGTGCTGCAGTTGGGCGCGGGCGGAACGAGCTGGGCGACCCAGCGCTTCAACGGGCGCCTGGACGAGATCCGGTTCAGCAGCGCGGCGCGCTCGGCGGCCTGGCTGTGGGCGGCCTACCTGAACCAGTCCTCGCCGGCGGCCTTCTACCACGTGGCGGGGGGCACGGACCGTACGCTGTACCGCGACGAGGACCCGCTGGCGGGCGGCCAGCAGGAGGGCGATGGCGCCTGGGACCCGGCGGCCGGGCGCAACTGGCTCAATGCCGGCGGGACCAACGTGCTCTGGCAGCAGGGCGCACGGGCCATCCTCGGGGGCGGCGGGCCGGACAGCGGCAGCGCCTTCGGCATCGCCCAGTCCGGCGACGCGTACGTCTCGGGGCTGACCTTCACGAACGGCGCGGCGCTGACGCTCACGCCCGCGGCCGGCGCGATCTACGGCGCGCTCACCAACACGCCGCTGTATGTCGCGCGCGACACGACGATCAACGCCGCCCTCGGCGGCCTGGGGTTCGTCAAGCGGGGTCCGGGCACGCTGACGCTGGGCTCGGCCAACGGCCACCTGGGCGACACGCGGCTGGAGGCGGGCACCCTGCGGCTGACGCACGGCCAGGCGCTGGCCTACAGCACACTGGAACATGTCGCCGGGACGCTCGATTTCGGAACGCTGCCGGCCGCGACGCTGGGCGGGCTCAAGGGCAGTCGGACGCTCGCGCTGAGCAATGGCGGTGGGGCCGCGCTGGCGCTGACGGTCGGCTTCAACGGTTCGTCGACGACATACGACGGCGCGCTGACCGGCCCCGGCTCGCTGACGAAGAACGGCGCCGGCACGCTGACGCTGGGCGGCGCGACGGCCAACGCGTATGCCGGCAGAACGACCGTGACGCAGGGCGCCCTGGCGCTCGCCAAGCCGGCGAACACGGCCGCGATTCCTGGCGAACTCGTGTTCGACAACAACCTCTCGCCGGATGTGTACACCCTGGCGGACAACCAGTTCGGCTCCAACATCGTCGTGCGCTTCGTCACCGATGCGGGCGATCACGGGCGCCTCGAACTGATCGGCACCTCGCAGGCCGTGGCGGGCATCGACAGCTCCTCCTACGGCGCCATGCGCGGCGTCATCCAGAACCGCGAAATGGGTCCGGCCAACACCGGCGCCGGCACGCTCGTGCTGACCGGCGCCGGGAGCTACTCGTTCGGGGGCTACCTGCGCGATTCGAATGGCCGCCTCAGCCTGGTCAAGACCGGCATCGGCACACAGACGCTGACCGGGACGGTGATCGATTACACCGGCCCGACCACGGTTGGCGCCGGCCGGCTGCGTCTGGTGGATCTGGACGACACCTGGTCGGCTGGCTTCGCGCTGGCCAGCAACGCGGTCCTGGAGGTCAGCAACACGGCCCGCGAGTTCTGGATCCGGAGCGCCGTCATGCTGACGGGCAACGGCACGTTCATCAAGGCCGGCACGTCCAAGCTGACGACGGGAACGGCGGGCGGGTACATTCGCTGGAACATGACCGGGGGGTTGATCGACATCCAGGCCGGCACCTTCGTCAACGACTACTGCGACCAGAACGTGGCGTGGGTGAACAACAAGGCCCCCATGCGCATCGCGGCCGGGGCTACCGTGAACATGATCGGCGGCAACATCATCACGGTCGATGCGCTGACCGGGGCGGGCGTCGTGGCCAACATCAACAACTGGGGCGTCGGCACGCTCACCGTGGGCGTGAACGGCGGCTCGGGCGTCTTCGACGGCATCCTCAAGGACAACGGCGGCATCCTGGCGCTGACGAAGCTGGGCGGCGGCACCCAGACGCTGACCGGCACCAATGCGTACAGCGGTGCGACCACGGTGAACGCGGGCACGCTGCGCGCGAACAACGTGAGCGGCTCGGCCACGGGCGCCGGCACGGTGACGGTGAACGCCGGCGGCGCGCTGGGCGGCAGCGGCACGGTTGGCGCCGCGGGAAGCAGCGTCATCGTCGCGGCCGGGGGACGCCTGACGCCGGGCGCCGCGGCGGCCGCCGCGGGCGTGTTGAAGGTTGCGGGCAACCTGGTCCTGCAGGAGAACGCGGCCTACGACTGGGAGTATGGCCGTGACGCGAGCGACAAGGTTCACGTCGCCGGCGACGTCACGCTGCCGGCCAGGCTGACCGTGGCCATTGCCCGGACCGCGTCCGCTCCGCCCGCCGGGGCCGTCCTGCTGGAGTGGGAGGGAGCCAGCCTGGGCGAGACCAACCTGGCGGGGTGGACCGTTACCGGCGGCATGGGGGCGATCTACGACGGCGCCAACCGCCGCGTGCTGCTGGGCAACCCGGGCATGCTCATCCTGCTGCGCTGAGCCGCCCGAATCGGCAGGCGGTCGGCTGCGTTCATGGCTCCGCACGTCCGCCCGCCCCGCTCCCCTCCCCGTAGCTGCCGCCGTGAGGCGGCGGACGGACATCTTCAAGCGGCCTGTCCCCCGTCTTACGACGGGGGCTACGAGGAGCCATCTACCTACAGCCTATCTCCCTACAGCCTGCTACTCTTTCCAGGTTCATGGCACCGCATGTCCGCCCGCCTCGCACGCGGCTCCGCGGAGCGTCGCCCTCCCGGCGCGATTCCAGGCAGCCTGCATGACACCGCGAGGGAGGGCGAGTGTCCTCACGAGCCGCGCGATACAGGGGGATCGGGGGCAGGGGCCTGCATGGCTATATCAGGCAGCACTGGGAGCGGGGGCGGGACGCCCCCGGTCCCAGTTACCCGTTCGGCCGTGTGCGCATGAGATCCTTGCCACCGTTGACATTGCACCCATGCCGTGCGCGCTGGACCTTCCAGTGTCCCAGTGGATAATTTGGCACCAATAGCGCCTTGAGTCGCGGATGGCGCATGGGTGCTCACTCCTGGCTGCGGCCGGGCCCCTTGCCCTGCCTCTGCATAAAGGAAGCTGCCAGCACTTCCCTTATGCGAAGAATGTGTAGATAATTTGCCTGGCATCAATTCATCCTGATCGAACGCCCTGGATGAGCGAGGGTACTATGAGCATGTCATGGAAGACTGTGGATTCTGACGCGCGTGCGGTTCGACGGACGGTGACGCTGCTGGCGGCGACGTGGCTGCTCATTTGCGCGAGCGGTTGTCTCATTCCGCCGATCGTCTTCCCCAAGACGAAGGTGCATGGGATCGTGGTGGATCAGGACGGCTGTCCGTTGCCGCATGCTGAGATCATAACGCGCCAGAACCCGCCTCGTTTCATCATCTGGGCCACTCCAACGATTAGGGAGCGTATACGAGCCGACGCGAACGGGCGGTGGCGATACTCCGCGCGGAAAGTTGGCAGGCTTATCATCGAGGCGATACCGCCCCAAGAATATGAGGAGTACTGGTTGCCGGGGGATCAGCGTGTCCGCTCCATCATTGGTCCTTTCTACGACGGAGATTGTCCCACGAACTGCTTTGTGCTGCAGCTGCGGAAGATTCCGGACGCGAGCGGAGGCAAGCGCTGAGGAGAAGATCAAGGGTATGGGGGGCGCGGCATTACGTGTACTGAGCTGGGCGGAGTAGTGATTTGTGGCGAATATCAGGCAGCACTGGGAGCGGGGGCGTCTTGCCCCCCGCTCCCTCTCCGTAGCTGCCGCCGTAAGGCGGCGGACGGGCATCTTCAAGCGGCCTGTCCCCCGTCTTACGACGGGGGCTACGAGGAGCCATCCCCCTACAGCCTGCCACCCTTATCAGGTTCATGGCGCCGCATGTCTGCCCGCCGCGCACGCGGCTCCGCGGAGCGTCGCCCTCCCGG
>CAYOBW010000035.1:0-36915 GCA_964402115.1 uncultured Victivallales bacterium | reverse complement strand
TGGTTTGCGGCGCCAGTCGGACTGGTGCTGGTGCTGCTGTTGGTTGCTTACGTGGCGCTGCTGCACATCAGCGGCAACCGCCTGGCGGCCGCGCGACGGGCGCTGGCAGAGGCGGGCTTCCCCATGACCCCCGGGGCCATCATCCCGGCCGCCGTCCCGGCTGAGAGCAACGCGGCGCCGCTCTATGTGGAGGCGCTGGCACAGCTCAAGGTTGCATTCCCCAACGGCACGGTCACAAACGGTCTGTACCTCCGCGAGCTGCCCCTCGCCACGCCGGAAGGCTGCGCGCGCACGGCAGCCGGCCTGGCCCACCCCGCCGCGCAGCGGGCGCTGGAGTTAGTGCGGGAAGCGGCGGCCAGACCGCTTTGCCGGACGGACACCGACTATGCCGCCGGCATCGACATGCGGCTTCCCTACGTGTCCGGCTTTCGCGATCTGTGCCGCCTCACCGTGCAGCAGGCCCTTGTCGAAGCGCAAACCGGCCAGCCGCGCGAGGCCTACCGCACGCTGCTGGCCGCGCTGCGACTCGCCGACGCGCAGCGCAACGAGCCGATCCTGATCAGTTACCTTGTCCGCGCGGCCCAGGTCGGGCTCATCTTCAAGCCGCTGCAGACACTCTGCGCCGAAACCCCGCCCACGGACGCGGAGGTCGCAACCCTGCTGGCGACGCTGGAGCCCCTGGCCGATCGCGCGGTCTTCGTGCGCGCCCTGCACGGCGAGCGGCTGCTGTTCGGGGAACCGGCCTTCGCGGCGGTCGCGGAGAAAGGCAAAGTGAGCGACGTGATCGGATCGGAACCCGGCGCGTTGCCGACCCGCCTGTTGGCCTCCCTCCCCGGCCGCTTCCTCGTGCGCGCCTGGCTGCGTGCCGACCTGACGGCCTACCTGCGCCACATGCTGCGCGGCACGCAGGAGGGCGCCAAGCCGTATTACCAGGCGACGCACGACACGGACGCCCTGCTGGAGAAGATCCCGCGGGTTTGCATCCTGACACGCATGCTTGTGCCAGCCCTTGAAAGCGCGGCCGGCCGCCAGGCGCGACTCGAGGCGCAGATCGCCGTAACACGGGTCGGGCTTGCCGTCCTGTGCCACCGCCGCCGCCACGGCGCCTGCCCGGCGCGCCTGGCGGACCTGGAACCCACGCTGCTCGCCGCCATCCCCGTGGACCCCTTCACCGGCGGCCCGCTCGGCTACCGCGTCACCCCCAGCGGCGGCTGCGTCATCTACAGCTTCGGCGCAAACGGCAAGGACGATGGCGGCGACGACCGAATGGATGACGCGCGCAACCCGCTCGACATCGTCTGGAAGGAAGAGTAGCGCTCCCCCGCAGGGCGGGCCCGCGCCGAGACCCAGATGACACAAAGTGCCTGTCCCCGGTCCCGAGGGCAGAACGGCGGGGACCGCCGTCTCCAGGGCCGTCAGAGGGTGGACCTGGAGCCGGCCGTCCCCGGCCGGTAAGGACCGAAGGGAGCGCGCGACAGGAGGAAACGCGAGAATGAAAGCGCGCTGGCGGTGGGTCGCGGCACCGGCTGGACTGGTGCTGGTGCTGCTGTTGGTTGCTTACGTGGCTCTGCTGCACATCAGCGGGAACCGCCTGGCCGCCGCGCGACGGGCGCTGGCGGAGGCGGGCTTCCCCATGACCCCCGGGGCACTCATCCCGGCCGCCGTCCCGGCGGAGAGCAACGCGGCGCCGCTCTATGTGGAGGCGCTGGCACAGCTCAAGGTTGCTTTCCCCCCCTGCGGCGCGGTCATAGACGGCTTGCCCATACGCGAACTGCCCCTCGCCGCGCCGGAGGACCGCGCACGCGCGGCTGCCTGTCTGGCCCATCCCGCCGCGCAGCGGGCGCTGGCGCTGGTGCGGGCAGCGGCGGCCAGGCCGTTTTGCCGGACGTACACCGACTATACCGTCGACCTCCGCATGCAGTTCCCGTACATATGGGGTTCCCTCAACTTGTGCTGCCTCACCGTGCAGCAGGCCCTCCTTGAAGCGCAAACCGGCCAGCCGCGCGAGGCCTACCGCACCGTGCAGGCTGCATTCCGACTGGCCGACGCCCAGCGCGACGAGCCCGTTTTCATCTGCTTCCTGGTCCGCGAGCGCCAGGTCGGGATCATCTTCAAGCCGCTGCAGACGCTTTGCGCCGAGACCCCGCCCACGGACGCGGAGGTCGCGGCCCTGCTAACGACGCTGGAGCCCCTGACCGACCGCACGGTCTCCGTGCGCGTCCTGCACGGCGATCGGCTGCTGTTCGCGGAACCGGCCTTCGCGGCGCTGGCGGAGAAGGGCGAAGTGAGCGACTTGCTCGTGGAGAAACCCAAAGTGAGCGACTTGCGCGGAGCGGACCTCAACGCGTTGCCGACCCGCCTGTTGGCCTCCCGCCCCGGCCGGTTCCTCCTGCGCCCCTGGCTGCGTGCCGACCAGACAGCCTACCTGCGCTGCATGCTGTGCGTCACGCAGGCGGGGGCCAAGCCGTACTACCAGGCGATGCACGACACGGACGCGTTAGTGGGCCAGATCCCGCGGGTTTTCGTCCTGACACGCATGTTTGTCCCGGCACTTGCATGCGGGGCCAGTCGCCAGGCGCGACTCGAGGCGCAGATCGCCGTAACACGGGTCGGGCTTGCCGTCCTGTGCCACCGCCGCCGCCACGGCGCCTGCCCGGCGCGCCTGGCGGACCTGGAGCCGACGCTGCTCGCCGCCATCCCCGTGGACCCCTTCACCGGCGGCCCGCTCAACTACCGTGTCACGCCCAGCGGCGGCTGCGTCATCTACAGCATCGGCACGAACGGCAAGGACGATGGCGGCGACGACACCCCCAACGAGTGGCGGCCGCCGCTCGACATTGTATGGAGGGGGGAGTAGCGCTCCCCCGCAGGGCGGGCCGCTCCGCGACCCCGCCCCGGGAGTTACGACGGCAAGTCGTTCCTCCGCGGCGGCCCGTAACACTTTGGTGGCGGCCAGGCGGTAAGCCTTTACGACCAGGGAGCCGCTCGCAACATCGCCACGTTCCACCAGAACATCACGGAGGGCAAGTGCGAGTTTGGCGGCGTCTTACCGCACAATGAGCAACGTCCCGGGGAGTGACAGATTCTCGACTTCGAGCGTGATATTGTCGAAGATCATCCGGTTAGCGATGTTGTTCTCGTCTTCGACGCCAACGACAATCTTCATGGGTTGGCCCACATACTGAGCAATGTCAGCAGCGTTAAACGTCCTGGAGATTGCCTGCCAAGTACTGACAGGAGGAACCGGACCCACCGAGGAACTGGGAGTCAATGTGACTTCGCCCGCCAACAGGTAGAATGCCAAAGGCCCCTCAGCCACGGCTCCGTTCACCATAGCCGAAAGCGTATAGGTCGCGTTGCCTGCCACTGGCCCCAGGGAATCGGCCGATTGGATCCTCGTGTCACCGCCCCAAGCCGCGAAGGCATTGAATCCGACGGAACCGTCGACGCCATTATTCAAGAGGTCACAGGTCCCATGTATGAGGACCCACCCGGGGCAATCGACCGACGTGCCGGTGGCTCCGTCGGAGTAATCCGCGGTTCCTCCTTTCACGGGCAGGTTGTCCCCGACGCCCGTCGCCCAGACATTACCCGCAGGAAAGCCCGCGGTGATTGCGCAGTCTGTGCCCGGTTTGTAAATGCTGAACGCGCCGCCCGGCACATTGATCGGCTCCGCCTGAATCTGCCCAATGGCCCGAGCGAACACCGCCACAACGGCGACGGCCAACAGGATCCTGATCGGCTTTCCCGTTGTCATTGTCTCATCCCCTTGGATCGTGTCAGTCGCTCAGGGAACGAGCAAGGCCGCTGCGCCCGGCCACGGGCAAAACGCCAAGCGGTCAGATGCTCGGCCCCTTCCCCCCGTCCTATCCTCTGGTTGCCAATTCTACTGCAGCGTGGTGACATCTCAATCGTTTTCTTGCGGGTTGCTATTCCCCGGCCCGAAAACTACAGTACGCGGCACACGGAGTCCAAACCAAGGGGGGCGTTACATGACAGACCTGAGTCTCTTCGATCTGACGGGCAAGAAGGCAATGGTGACGGGCGGGGCTGTGGGGATCGGGCGGGGCTGCGCGACGGCGCTGGCCATGGCGGGCGCCGACGTCGCGATCGTCGACACGGACGAGGAGACCGGGACCAAGACCGCGGCGGGCATCCGCGCCCTGGGCCGCGACAGCCTGTTCGTGCGCTGCGACGTCACGCGCAAGGACGACGTGCAGGCCATGCTGGCGGCGGTCGTCGGGCGCTTCGGGCGCCTGGACATCGCCGTTAACAACGCCGGCATCGCCATTCTGGGCGGCGACGAGGACTTGGACCAAGCCGCGTGGGACAAGGTGATCGCCGTCAACCTCACCGGCGTGTGGCTCTGCGCGCAGGCCGAAGCCCGGCAGATGATCGCGCAGAACCCCGCCGGCGGCAAGATCATCAACACCGCGTCGATGTCGGCGCGCATCGCCAACTGCAACGCCTCCTACGACGCCTCCAAGGCCGGAATCGTGCACATGACCCGCACGCTGGCCGCCGAATGGGGCCGCTTCAACATCAACGTGAACTGCTTCAGCCCGAGCTACCTGCTGACGCCGATGCACGCCTCCACGCCCGTGGAAGTCCGCCAGCGCATCCGCGAACTGACGCCCATGGGCCACATGGAGCGCCCCGAGGATCTCTACGGGACGATCATCTTCCTGGCGTCGGCGGCCTCCAACTACGTCACGGGCCATGATCTGCTCGTGGACGGCGGACACACGCTGAATGCCTGGCTGGTGCCGCTCTCCCGCTCCGTCCCCCCCCGCGTCAGCCCCGCCGAGGAGGTCGTGCAGATGAAGCAGGATCTCGACGCCATGGGCCTGCCGTACGACGAGAACGGGATCAACCCCGACCTGCACCCCGAGATTGCCAACGCCTTCAAGGCCGCCTTCGGCCTGGGGTGAGCCGCGCATGAGCAACGTCCTGGCCTACGACTTCGGCACGGGAGGCATCAAGGCCTGCGTCTATCGCCCCGACGGCGCCTGCCTGGCCTCCCACTTCGCCACGTATGCGACGAGCTACCCGCGCACCGGCTGGCACGAGCAGAGCGTCCACGACTGGTGGCAGGCCACCGTCGCCGCCACCCGCAGCCTGCTGGCGGAGTGGGGCGGCGCGCCCGGCTCCATCGCCGCCATCGGCAGCTCCGGGCACTCGCTCAGCCTGGTCCCGCTCGACCGCCGCGGGAACCTGCTGCGCGACCGGGCCATCATCTGGTCGGACGCGCGGCCGGACGTGCAGCCGGCGCGCTTCTTCGCGTCCGTGCCGGAAGCGGAGTGGTACCTGACGACGGGCTGCGGCTTCCCCGCGCCGCTCTACACCGCGTTCAAGATCATGTGGCTGCGCGACAACGAGCCCGACGTTTACGCCGCGCTCGGGACGGTGCTGGGCTCGAAGGACTACATCAACTACCGCCTGACCGGCGTGCTGCGGACGGACTACTCCTATGCGTCGGGCAGCGGGGTGTGGGATCTCGCCAACTGGCGCTATTCGGAGAAGCTGCTCGACGCGGCGGGGCTGTCGCCCGCGATCTTCCCGGCCGCGGGGCCGGCGAGCGACATCATCGGCAGCCTGACGCCGGAGGCCGCCGCCGAACTGGGCCTGTCGACCGCGGTCCGGGTCGTGGCCGGCGGCGTGGACAACAGCTGCATGGCCCTCGGCGCGCGCGCCTACCGCGACGGCGACGTCTACAACTCCATGGGCTCGAGCAGCTGGATCGCCGTCACGGACCGCAAGCCGCTGCTCGATGTGGCCACGCGGCCCTACGTCTTCGCGCACGTCGTGCCGGGCAAGTTCACCTCCGCGCTGGGCGTGTTCTCGACCGGCTCGTCCTTCCGCTGGCTGCGCGAACAGCTCTGCACGAATCTCGACGAGGAGGCCGCGCGCAAGGGCGTGACCGTCTTCGACCTGATGCTCGAACGCGCGGCGCAGTCGCCGCCCGGCGCCAACGGGGTCATGTTCCTGCCCAGCCTGGCGGGCGGCTCGTCGCTCGATCCCAGCCGCAACGTGCGCGGCGCGTTCGTCCACCTGGACCTCGGCTCGACGCAGGCGGACCTCTGCCGCGCCGCCGCCGAAGGCATCGCCATGGCGCAAGCCGTGGCGCTCCGGACGCTCGAGTCGCTGACCGCGCTCAGCGACGAGCTGCTCGCCGTGGGTGGCGGGGCGCGGAGCGATTTCTGGATGCAGATGTACGCCGACCTGTACGGGCGCCGGATCGTGCGCAGCCAGGTCGGCCAGCAGGCCGCCGCGCTCGGTGCGGCCGCCGCCGCGTTCGTCGGCCTCGGCGAGTGGCCGGACTACGCGCCCGTCGGCGCCATCCACCAGGTCGCCGATGTGCGCTCCCCGAACGCGGCAAGCGCGGCGGCATACGCGCGGCGCCTACCGGTCTTCCGGCAGCTGAACGCGTATCTTGCGGACATCGGCGACCGCCTCGCCGCCCTTGAGGCCCGGCCATGAACGAGCCCGGCCACGACGATATCGCACGCATGCTGGACCTGAGCTGCGTGCGGGCGGACAGCACGCTGGCCGAAATCGACGAGAGCGTGGCGCTCGCGCGCCAGCACGGCGTCTACGCCGTCTTCGTGCTGCCCGCGCACATGCCCTACCTCGTCGAGCGCCTCGGCGATTCGCCGATCCTGCCCGCCGCGACCGTCGGCTTCCCCGGCGGGGCCGCCACCACGGCCGCCAAGGCCGCCGAAACACGCGAACAGCTGGCCATGGGCTGCCGCGAGTTCGATATGGTCAACAACATCGCCTGGCTGAAGGCCGGACGCCATGACCTCTACCGCGACGACATCCGCGCCGTCATCGACGCGGCCGGGGGCTTGCCCGTCAAGGTCATCCTCGAGTGCCACTACCTGACGGAGGTGGAAATCGCGACAGGCGCGGAGCTGGCCGCCGAGGCCGGCGTGGCGTTCGTCAAGACGGGTACGGGGTGGGCCCCCACGGGCGCCACGCTCGCCAACGTCGCGCTCCTGAAGCGCGTCGTCGGCGACCGGTGCGGCGTGAAAGCCGCCGGCGGCATTCGCGACCGGGAGACCCTCCTGGCCCTGCACCGCCACGGCGCCACCCGCTTCGGCCTCGGCTGCGCCAGCGCGCGCGCCGTCCTCGATTAGGCTGACAATCCGTTAAACCAGAGCCGTGCGACTGCGCAGCAGTTGAACCGCTCTCTGTAGGGCGAGACAGCCCGTAGCCCCGGCCTCTCCGAGGCCGCGGGCCGGTTCCTGGGGTGACACCTGGCCGTGCGTTGCGCGCCACCGGCGCTGGGCCTCGGAGAGGCCCGCGCTACTCCACGGCAACCGCCTGCGGTTCCGGCAGGGCGGACGGCTGCATGGCGGCGGTCCAGATGTAGCGGGAGAGGCTGCGCGCCCCCTTGTAGGGCGGCGCGCGAAAACGCAGCACGTGCGGAAACACCTGCCGCAGGAGGCGGTCAAAATGGGCGTCCGCGGCGGCCGACCAGATCGCCAGGCACCCCGCCGGACGCAGCGCGCGGCGGCAGGCATGCAAGCCGGTCCGGCTGTAGATGCGGCCGTTGCCGGTGGTCGTCATGGCGGCGGGGCCGTTGTCGATGTCGAGCAGGATGGCGTCGTACGCGCTCTCCGCCTGCCCGATGTGTGCAACCGCGTCGCCCGGCGTGACGATCACGCGGGGATCGCTCAGCGGCTGCCCGTTGAGAGCGCCGAGCAGGTCGCGATTCCACGCGATCACGTCGGGCAGCAGCTCGACGACAACCACCCGGCCTGCCGGCGGGAGCAGGTCGAGCGTCTGGCGGAGCGTGTACCCCATGCCGAGGCCGCCGATGAACACGGCGGGGGCGGACGCGCGGTCGAGGCGGGCACAGCCCAGGCGGGCCAGTTCCAGCTCGGACTCGTGGGCCCGGCTGGACATCAGTTCCTGCCGCTCGATCGCGATGTGGTAGTCGCGATCGTGCCGGCTGAGCGTCAGCCGCTGCCCATCCGGCGTGGTTGTGGAAGCCAGTTGTACGATCGGTTTCAAGAGAAACACTCCTCCGCGGCGCCGGCCTCCGGATCCTGCAAACGCGGGCAAGAATGCCCGCGTTACTCCCGGCACGGCAGGTTTTTCTGCCTGCGGTCATCCCCGACGGGAAACCGGCTCAACGCACGCCGGCACCGTAGCACCGGATGCGGGGCAGCCTCCAGCGCTATTTCGAGCAAAGAAGCGCCTGCCGACGATCAGGGGGCCCGCGCGTCGGTAGCCCCGGCCTCTCCGAGGCCGAGGGCCGGACTCGTGGCGGGTTCGGGCTGGGCCTCGGAGAGGCCCGCCCTACGGGGAGCGGGATGTTCCGCCACTGCGCAGTTTGTACAGCTCCTCGCCGACGGCGCGGGCGGCGGCAATGGTCTCGGGATAAGGCGTGTCGCAGATGTCCACGAGCCCGATCTGGTAGTTTTCGCCGTCCGTGCGGCCGGTCGTCGCCTGGTCGCGGTACTGGAACCAGTGCGCCCCGACGAGGTACGGATTGCGCAGCGCGCCTTCGAGGTAGGAACGGAACTTCGCCGCGCGGTCGGCCTGGTCGGCCGTGGCCTTCAGCCCCGTGTGGAACAGGCCGCGGTCGAGGGCGCCGAAGTGGAACTCGCCGATGATCACGGGACGATCCACGCCAGCAGGCAGCTTGAAATGCTCCACGCTGTAGTCGTACCGGTTGAAGCTGATCGCGTCGCAGTGCGGCGCCGCGGCCTGCACGGCGAGGTCGTTGACCCACGCGAACCGGCAGCCGAAGTACATCTGGTCCGGCGCCGCGCGCTTGACCTCCTCGCGGATGACGCGGAAGTACTTGTCGGCTACACGCCAGTAGAGTTTCTCGAGGTCGGACCGCGCCTGCTTCGGGTCCGGCGCATTCGTGCAGGCGAGCAGGGCCTCCCAGGAAGCGTGCGACGTGCCCCAGGCGGTGTTCAACGCTGCGATCCGGCCGTAGGCGATCCGCACGGCATCGACCAGCGCCACCTTGGCCGGCTGGTCCGGCGGCGACTTGAGCGCCGCGACGGCGAGCGAGGTCTCCTTGCCCCACCCCAGCTCGTTGTGCACGAAGAACCCGAGGCACCAGGGGTCGCCCACCGCGCCGGCCGCCTTCTGCTTCTCCATCGCCTTGCGCGCCCCCTCGCGAAACGACGGATCGTACGGGTCGGGAAAGCGGCCCCAGTAGCCCTCGGAGCCGGCGATCGTCCGCGACCCGAAGCTCGCGTTCGCCGTGTAGGGCGTGCGCCGGGCGGCGCACACGGCACCGTCGGACCAGTTCGCCACCGTATTGAAGCCCCAGCTCCGCAGGCGGCGGTGCGCGAGGGCGATTGTCGCCGCCTCCCAGCCGGCGCCGTACTTGCGGAGGAGGTTCGCGCGGGAGAAGTCGAAGACCCGGTAGCCCTGCTTGTTCTCGTAGTAATCGTGGGCCGCACCGTTGTGCCGGGAGAAGAACGGCGCGTACGCGGAGCCGTCCGCTGGGAGCCAGCGGAAGTAGGCCTCGCGGTCGGTCACCGGCGTGCCGCTGTCGGCTCGCACGCAGTCGGCGCCGAGCGACCAGAAGAGCCGCCCGTCCGGATCGACCAGCCACCAGCGGCCGTCGCGCTTCTCGGCGCGGAAGTGCTTCGACGGGGGCAGCGCGGGGCCGGCCTCCCAGCCGCCGAAGCGGTCGCGGCCGGCGGGACCGGGGTGTGCGGCGAGGTCGGCTTCCTCAGCCACGCGACGCGCGGCGAGGTCGTTCGTGCCCCGGACCTTGCCCGGCCAGTCGGCATGGATGAACTGCCCGAACTCGTCGATGAAGGGGAGGAAGCCGTCGGCCTCGACCACGCGCACCGCCCCGCGCGCTTCGACGCGTGTCACCTCGAACGTCCGCGGCCCCTTGGGTTCGCCAAGGAAGACCAGCACGCGCGCCACGGCGGAGGCATCGAGCTTCAGGTCCTCCCCCGGCGCGCCGCGCATGCCAACCAGATTCAGCTTGCGCGTCGGCCGATACGGCGTGGCCGAGAGGCGGACGACGATCACCCCGGCGCCGCCGGCCGGCACATCGACGCTGCCGGAGAGCCAGCCGCCCGCCTTCAGCGACGCCGCGTCGTCGACGCGCGCCTGGACCTTCAGCGGCTCGCCGCCCGGATTGCGCACAGCCACCTCGATGCGGCCGAACGCGGCCAGGTTCCAGTTCGTCGCGCCGGCCGGGAATTCCACACCCGGCCACCGCGCGCCGGCGCGCGCCTCGACGCGCAGCGTACCCGCCGCGGGCGCCGTAACCTGCGCCTCCTGCGCGCGGTACGCCGCGGGCGCGCCGGGAGCAGCCAGGTCCGCCAGCGACCGCACCGGCTCCGCGGCGGCAACCGTCAGCCAGGGCGCCCACGCAAGTGCCAGCGTCAGCAACAGCCTCTCGCTACGTTCGTGCATATCTGTTCCGTTCGCTTTTGGTCGCGACCGTCCGCGGCCGCGCACACCGGCGCCATTTACGCACGCCTCCCCGGCGGCAACAAGGCAAAACACGTTATGGGCGACCGGTGTGAGGCGATTGCAGGAGGCGGGAGAGCGGGGGGGAGGAGGCCATCCTGATCCGCTCGCGCCAACGTCAGCGCCGGCCGAAGACCGGCGCCACGGGGGAGTCGGACTCGTGCTTCCACATGACGCGCGTATCCGACCGGCTTGACACTGACTCGACCCAGCCTTGACGACCGGGCCGAACGGGCGTAAACCCTTATGTAGAGCAGGGGGGCATAGCCTCCGGGAGGTTGCCATGAACGCGTTCCGCCGTGTTTTTGTCCGTCGTCTGTCAACCCGCGCCGGCTGGGTTTCGGGCCTGCTTGCCCTGGCGCTGACCGGACCGGCACACGGGGCGGTCACGCTGACCGCCAGTCCGGCGCAGATCGCCTGGAATTCGAACGCCTGGGTGAGCGTCGCGATCAGCAACGTCGCCGTGAGCGGTGCGGTCACGCTGTCGCTGTACGTGGACGTCAACACCAACGGCGCCATTGACGCCGTGGACCGGCTGATCCAGCAGTTCGCGCTGCGGGACGGGGTCGCCAACCCGCTCGGCGCGCGCACGATCGTGGACGACGAAGACGGCGCGGCCAACGGTGTCGTGCGGGCCCGCATCTCGTACCACGGCTTGACCGATGAAGCTTGGATCTCGCACGCGGTGGCGCCCTACCTCTGGCAGGCAACCAGCACGGCCGGCACCTCGCCGGCCACGAGTTTCCGCATCACCCAGAGCGCCGGCACAACCTGGCTGACGGGCCGGGTGATCGACGCCGCCACCTCCAACGGCATTCCCGGAGCGCTCGTCGTACCGGAGCCGTTTGCCGCCCACGTCGGGTTCTTGCCGGCCACCTACACCGGTCCGGGGGGCTACTTCCGGCTGGACCTGCCGGCCGGCCATCCCGCCGCGAATATCCGCGCCATACAGGCCGTTGCGCCCAACGCCTTCATGGCGGAGACCGACCAGGCCGACCAACCCTTCTCGACCGTGGTGCTGACCAGCGTACCGGCCGCGGGCGCCAACCCCCTGCCCCGTCCCCTGCGCGTGCTCTACCAGCACGGGTGGCCACCCGAGGTGCTGATGGTCACGGGCCACGTCTATGATCAGCGGACGAATGCCCTGGCCGGCGTGTGGGTTCAGGCGGAGGGCAATGATGACGACAGCGATGTCTGGTCGCTGGCCATCTCCGGACCCGACGGCGCCTTCGCGCTGCCGTTCGTGCGCGACATGCCCTGCAACCTGTATGCCCTGCCCGGCTTCATGACCGCGCGCGGCCTGATCGCCCATGGCACCCCGCTGACCATCACGCAGGACACGGCTGGCGTGCGGGTGTTCTGCCCCGACGCCACGGTGCTGGCGAAGGTGCGGGTGGTCAATACCGCCACGAGCGCGGGCGTGCCCGGCGCGCAGATCAATCTCGGCGACGACGAGTCCGGCGGCGTGGGGTGCACGCTGCCGGACGGCTACGCCGAGATCGGCGTCGTGCCAGGCAGCACGTACGAGGCAGAGATGGAAGAGAGAGCGGTGGCGCCCCGCCATCTGCTGACCGCGCCGTCCGTCCAGAACCTGACCGTGACCGCGCCAGGTCCCTTCACAAACGTGACGTTCCACATCTCGTCCGGCTACACGCTGGGCGGACGCGTCACCGCTGCCGACAGCGGACAGCCGTTGACAGGTGGCAGCGTGGCCCTGTGCCGCCCCTGGACCTGGGAGTTCGTCGCGGATGACGTCGAGGCGAATCGGGCCAACCTGGCGGGCGACTATGAGTTGCTGGCGCCCACCGGCACCTACCGCGTCGTGGCGCAGCGCTTCACCGGCTACCTTGACGGGGCCTACTCGAACCTCAGCGCCTATGCGTGGTCGGACAACGGGGCGGCGGGCGATCCCGTCGAGCTGACCCCGGCGGGACGCACGGGTATCGACTTCCAGCTCGACCGCGGGGCCGAGATTCGCGGCCGGGTGACGGACGCGCAGGGCAATGGTCTGCGCGCGCATGTTTCGGCGTTTGAAGACCGTTACGATTGGCGGGCCGGGGGCGACACACAGAACGACGGCACGTACGTGCTGTACGTGCCCGAAGGGACGACCTACGTCGTGCGGGCCGAGTGCGACAACTATCTGACCCAGTATCACGCCGGCCAGTATGAGCATCTGATCGATCGGGCCACGCTTGTGACCGCGACGGTGGCGCAGCCCGCTAACGGCGTGGACTTCCGCCTGTTGGCACCCAGCTACGTTGAAGGGCGGATCACCGATGCGCTGGGCGCCGGCATCGCCGATGCGGACGTGGAAATCCGGTGGTGCCCCGATCGCGAGAACAACCCCTGGGACGACCGCCGGGTCGCCTCCGCCCGCAGCGCTGCGGACGGCTACTACCGCGTACCCAGTCCGCCCGGCACCAACTTCTTGGCTCAATGCCAACCCCCGGACGGCAGTTTCTACATCCCCGAGACTTGGAGCAACGCCACCGACAATGCCGGCGCGCGGCTGTTCAACGTGGCGGACGGCGCCACGGTCTCCAACGTGAACTTCGTCCTGGAGACGGGCTTCCGCGTCACCGGGCGAGTCACGGACGAGAACGGCCAACCGCTGGCCAATTACTGGGTGGAGGCTTTCCACTTCAACAACGAGGGGAACTGGACCTTCGACGGCGGAAACAGCACCGACAACGACGGCAACTACGGCATCGCGTGCCTGCCCGGCACGAACCACTACGTCGTGGCCACGGAGGACGAGAACGCGTGGTACCCGCGACAGTATCACAGCCTGAAGTTCAACGACCGCGTCGCGGACCCGATCCGGGCAGCGGCGGGCGAAACCGTGTCCGGCGTGGACTTCCAGATGCGGCCCGGCTACCGGATCGAGGGCTTCGTCCGGCGGTCCGACGGCAGCACGCCGGCCGGCAACGGGCAGGTCTCCGCCATGGACACGAACCAGTTCTGGCTGGAGAGCGTCAATGCGGATAGCAGCGGTTGGTATCGGACCATGCCCCTGCCCACGAACGAGACCGTGGCAGTGCGGGGGCAGGCCAGCGACTGCGAGAGCGAGTACCACGACAACACCTACGCGTTCAGCAACGCGACGCGGGTCGTGGGCGCCCCGTTCGGCACGCTGCGGATCGACTTCCAGCTGTATGGGAACAATGAAGACAGCGACGGGGACGGCATGCGGAACTGGTGGGAGGACACGCGGCCCGACGGCGTCTACAACCCGGCCGAGGACTGGGCTTCCGCCTGGAGCAAGGACACGGACGGCGATCACGTCGAGGACAACAGCGAGCATGGACTCAATACTTCGCCCAAGCTGGCGGATACGGACGGCGACGGGCAGAACGACTACGCAGAGGCGATGGTGCTGGGCACGCGGGCCAACGACACCAACAGTTGCCTGCAGTGCCTGGCGGTGGAGCGCGCGGGCGATGACGCCGTGGTCCAGTGGTCATCCGTGCCGGGGCGCTGGTACTGGGTGCAGCGCTGCACCAACCTCGTGGTCGGCAAGTGGGACAACGTGGCCGGCCCACTTCCTGCTTCCGGCGGCGACACGACATCCTGTACAGTGACGGGCGGCGGTGCTTTCGGCCGGGCGCACTACCGCGTCCGCGTGCCCTACACATGGTGAGGAGGAGGACGGCATGCATGTCGGCGACTGGATGAAGGACGGCGGGCGGGTGGGACAGGCGGGGGTGTTGACCGCGGTGCTGGCGGCGTGGACCGCCGGGTGCCAGGCCATGGATCCGGCCGCAGCGCTCGCGCCGACGCCGGTCCGTCAGCCGTCCACCCAGGCGGCGGGCGGCGGGGTCATTCGTTTCGGCGCCATTGCCGACGTGCAGTACGCCGACAAGCCGGCAGGCGAGACGCGCCACTACCGCCAGAGCGTGGCCAAGCTGCAGGCTGCCGCCGCCGATTTGAACCGGGAGCCGCTCTCCTTCGTCGTGCACTTGGGCGACCTGGTGGACGGCGGATTCGGCAACTACGATGCCGTGGACGCCGCGTACAGCCAGATCCGGGCCCCGCGCTACTACGTGCTCGGCAATCACGAATTCGCGGTGGAGCCGGCGGAACAGGCACGGGTCATCCAGCGCCTCGGCCTGGACAAGCTGGGGTCGGGACGCGGCTACTATGACTTCGTCGCGGGCGATTGCCGGTTCATCGTGCTCAACGCCTACGACCTCTCGCTGCTCGCCTCACCTCCCGGTTCGCGGGCGCGCAAGCAGGCCGAGGAAATGGTGGCCCGGCTGAAGACCGCCAAGGCGACCAACGCCGCCACATGGAATGGCGGCGTGGGCCCCGAGCAATTGACCTGGCTCCGCGCACGCCTGCAGCAAGCCCGGACAGCGGGACAGCGGGTCATCGTCTTGTGCCATTTCCCGCTCCATCCCGCGGACGCCCCGCACAATCTGTGGAACGACGAGGAGGTGCGGTCCATCGTCGAGGGGAGCGGTGTCGTGGCGGCCTGGATCAACGGCCACAACCATGCCGGCGGCTATGGGTTCCACGGCGGCGTGCACTACCTTAACCTGCAGGGCATGGTCGAAACGGCCGACACAACCGCCTACGCCGTGATCGAGATCCACCCTGACCACATCGCCGTGTCCGGCCGGGGGCGGGAACCCAGCCGCCGCCTGACGCTGGAGCGGCGCACGGCGGAAACGACAACCGGTTCGCGCCCTGCACCGGCGACAACTACAGCCGCACCGGCCACCCATCCCCCGTTCATCGAGCGGGTCACCTTCGGACCGGTGAGAGCGCCGGACGAGCGCTGAGCGGCGCGGGAGGGCGTAGCGCCTCTTTTCGCGTGCGCGGGTCACGGTTCTGTGGCTTACTATGCGGATGCAGGCGACTGGACAGGGCGAACTTACGGCACATCCCCTCTGGGATGACGCCCGTCATTGCCTGAGCGGCGGCAAGTTGAGCGTCGTGATGCCGGCCTGGAACCTGGGCTCCGTCATTGCCGCCAACGTCCGCACGGTCCACGACCTGTTTGGCGCGCAATTCCCAGTTGAAATCGTGGTTGTGGACGATGGCAGCGACGACAACACGGGAACCGAGATAGAGCGCATGGCTCGGACCCTGCCGGCGGTAAAAGCCGTCCGATTCCCGCGCAACCTCGGCAAGGGAAAAGCTTTGTGCGAGGGGTTCCTGCAAAGCACGGGCAGTCACGTCCTGTTGCTCGACGCCGATCTCGACCTGCCTCCGGCGCAAGCCGCGCGGTTCTTCACGGAGTTGCGCCGCACGGAGGCGGATGTCGTCATCGGGACCAAGCGGCATCCCGAGTCCCAACTGGACTACCCGGCCAAGCGCCGGCTGCTCAGCACGGGCTACTTCCTGTTCGTCAAACTGCTGTTCGGCCTGCCGATCCGCGACACGCAAACGGGCATCAAGCTCTTCAAGCGGCAGCCGCTCGCGGAGGCGGTGCCGCGGATGCTGGTGAAGCGCTTCGCGTTCGACCTCGAACTGCTGGTGATCGTCCACGAACGCGGCTTCCGGATCGTGGAAGCGCCTATCGTGCTGGAGTTCAAGGGGCCGTGGGGCTGCGTCACCCGCAACACGGTGAGGGAAATCTTGACAGACACGCTGGCGATTTTCTATCGGTCAAAGGTGAAACACTACTATCGCGACCGGCACGTGGAGCTACCGGAAGGAGCCTAGGCATGGAGCAGCAGTCCAGGAACTTCGCGTTGATCGGTGTGGCGGGCTACATCGCACCACGCCACCTCAAGGCGATCCAGCAAACCGGCAATCAGTTGATCGTGGCGATGGATCCGCACGATTCCGTGGGCATTCTCGACAGCTACTTTCCCAAGGCGCGTTTCTTCACCGAAATCGAGCGGTTCGACCGGCACTTGGAGAAGTTGCGGCGCCGGTCCGATACCGAGCAGGCGCACTACGTCAGCATCTGCTCGCCGAACTACCTCCACGACGCCCACGTGCGGCTGGCGCTGCGCGTCCACGCGCATGCCATCTGCGAGAAACCGCTGGTGGTCAACCCCTGGAACCTGGAGGCGCTCGAAGATCTGGAGAGCGAATACGGTCGCCGCGTCTACACCGTGCTGCAGCTCCGCCTGCACCCCGCGCTAGTGGCGCTCAAGCAGCGTTTGGCCGAGCAGCCGGCGCGCGAGCGAGCGGATATCGTGCTGACCTACGTCACGCGGCGCGGCTACTGGTACCAGGCCTCCTGGAAGAGCAAGGAGGAGCACTCCGGCGGCCTCGTGGTCAACATCGGCATTCACTTCTTCGATCTGCTGATCTGGCTGTTCGGCACGCCGCAGGAGGTGGCCGTGCACCTGCGTCAGCCGACGCGCGTGGCGGGCCGGCTGGAGCTGGAACGGGCGCGGGTCCGGTGGTTCCTCTCCATCGAGGAGGACGACCTGCCGGCCGCGACACGTGCGGCGGGCAAGCCGGCCTTCCGGTCGCTGCAGGTTGACGGCCAGGAGGTGGAGTTCTCGGAGGGCTTCACGGACCTGCACACCCGGGTGTACGAGGATATCCTGGCCGGCCGCGGGTTCAGCATTGCCGACACCCGGCCCTCCATCCAGGCCGTCTACGAGGTACGCAAGCAGGTTGTCACGACACCGGGCCCGGACGCCCACCCCCTGCTTAGCAACCGCTGAACGCCAACAGGGGAAACACGCATGAGTGACAACGGCTATTTCGTTCACCCCTCCTCCTATGTGGACGAGGGCGCGCGGATCGGCGCCGGCACGAAAATCTGGCACTTTTCGCACATTCACGCCGGCGCGCGGATCGGGCGCAACTGCAGCCTCGGCCAGAACGTCAACATCGCCGACCACGCCACGATCGGCGACAACGTCAAGATCCAGAACAACGTCTCGGTCTACGGCGGCGTCGAGGTCGAGGACGATGTCTTCCTCGGCCCGTCCTGCGTGCTGACCAACGTCCGCAATCCCCGCTCGCAGGTCAACCGGCGTAACCTTTACGAAACGACGCGGCTGCGGCAGGGCGCTACGGTTGGCGCGAACGCCACCATCGTCTGCGGCATCACGGTCGGCCGCTACGCCTTCATCGCCGCGGGCAGCGTCGTGACGCGCGACGTGCCGGACTACGCGCTGCTGGTCGGCAACCCGGCCCGCCAGCGCGGCTGGATGAGCCGGCACGGGCATCCCCTGCCCCCGCCCGACGCCGCCGGGATCCGGACCTGCCCGGAAAGCGGCCTGCGATACAAAGAGGAGCGGCCGGGGGTGCTGCGCTGCCTGGACCTTGGCGAGGACGATCCCTTGCCCGCCGCGCTGGCGGTCGGCTCGCAGTCTTACGCTCACTTCAAACAGGCGCCGGCGGCGCCGGAGGCGGCGCCACGTTGAAAGTGCCACTGCTCGATCTGCAAGCCCAGTACGCGACCCTGCGCGAGGAGCTGAACCGCGCGGTCCTGGACGTGATGGAATCCCAGCACTTCATCCTCGGCCCGGAGGTCAAGACCTGCGAGGAACGGATCGCCTGCTACAGCCAGAGCCCCCACGGCGTCGGCGTGTCGTCCGGCACGGATGCCCTGCTGATCGCCCTGATGAGCGAGGGCATCGGGCCGGGGGATGAAGTCATTACCTCGCCCTTCACGTTCTTCGCCACGGCGGGCTGCATTGCCCGGGTAGGTGCGCGACCGGTGTTCGCGGACATCGACCCGGTCACGTTCAACCTCGACCCCGCCGCGGCCGCGGCGCGCGTCACGCCGCGCACGAAGGCGCTCATGCCCGTGCATCTCTACGGACAGATGACCGACATGGATCCGCTGCTGGCGCTGGCCGCCGAACGCGGGCTGACGGTGATCGAGGACGCCGCGCAGGCGCTGGGCGCGGAGTACAAGGGACGGCGTGCGGGCTCGCTGGGGCACTACGGCTGCTTCTCGTTCTTCCCGTCGAAGAACCTCGGCGCGGCCGGCGACGCGGGTCTCGTGGTGACGGGGGACCCCGCGCGGTACGAGCGGCTGCTGCGGCTGCGCTCGCACGGTTCAAAGCCCAAGTACTACCACCAGCTGGTGGGCGGCAACTTCCGGCTCGACACGATCCAGGCCGCCGTGGTGAACGTGAAGCTGCCGCACCTCGACGGCTGGACGGCGGCCCGGCAAGCTCACGCGCAGCGGTACGGCGAGCTGTTCACGCGCATGGGCCTCGTCGAACGCGGGCTGGTGACCCTGCCGGCCGTCCGCACCAACCGGCATATCTTCAACCAGTACGTCATCCGCGCCGCCAACCGCGATGCCCTGCTGGCCCATCTCAAGGCCAGCCACATCGGCACGGAGGTGTATTACCCGCTGCCGCTGCACCTGCAGGTGTGCTTCGCCAGCCTCGGCTACCGCGAGGGGGACTTCCCGGAGAGCGAGCGGGCCGCACGCGAAACGCTGGCCCTGCCGATCGCCCCGGAAGTGACCGACGAACAGGCGCGTTACGTGGTGGGCAGCATCGCGCATTTCTACGAGGCCGGCACACACCGGCGCCAGGGCGGACAGGGACAGGGAACCGGGGAGGCCGGCACGCAGCCGTAGACGGCTGCCGGGATTGGAGGCGCTGACCATGATCTACCTCGTCACGCACTTCTACCCGCCCGTGGGCAACCCCCCGGCCAACCGCCTCTCGCACCTGGCGCGCACGCTGGTGGCACGCTACGGGGCGCAAAATGTGCGCGTGGTAACCGGCCGCCCCAATCACCCGGAGGGCCGCCTGCTCCCGGAAGATCGCTGGCGGCTGTGGCGACGGGATACGGGGTCCCACGGCGAGGAGATCATCCACCTTTACGAGCTGCCGGCGGCCAACCGGGCGTTTCTCCGGAAGACGCTCGGCTACATCACTTTTGCGACCAGCGTGTTCTGCTTCTTCCTCTTCCGCCGGATGCAGCCGGACGACCTGGTGTTCGTCACAACGCCCCCGATCTTCACGGCCTACAGCGTGTACCTCCTCGCGCGGCTCAAGCGACGCTTCCGCTACGTCGTCGACATTCGTGACCTCTGGCCGCAGACCGTGGCCGGGATGGGGTTCATCAGGCCCGCGTCCGGCCTGTACCGGGCCCTGCTGCGCCTTTCCGACCGGACCTATGGTGCGGCGGTCAAGTGCGTCGGCGTCTACGAGGGGATCCGCGCGCACCTGGCCACTGTCGGCCTGGCCGACCGGATGGAGCTGGTCTACAACCTGGTCGACACGGAGCTCTTCCATCCGCTGCCACCGCAGGAGGTCAGGGATTTCAGGGTCACGCATCCGGAGTGGTTTCCGCGCGGTCGCTGCGTCGGGTTGTACAGCGGCTCGCACAGCATCTACATGGGCCTGATGACGCTGCTCGAGGCGCTGGTGCAGGTCCGCGCCGCAACGGACCGTTTCCACTTCCTGTTCATCGGCTACGGGGAGGAGAAGGAGCGGATGCAGCAGTTCGTGCGCGACAACGGGCTCGGGGACCACGTCTGTTTCCTGCCCCATCTGCCACGCGCGGAGCTGCTCAAGTTCATCTGCGCGGCCGACTACTGCTTCTCCGCCACCAGCACGGAAGCCATCATGCGCATCTGCATCCCGACCAAGATCCTGGAGTACATGGCCTGCGACCGGTTCGTGGTCGGCACGCACGACAACGACTTCGTGGAAGCGCTGCACAGGGACGGCTACGCGCTGAACGCACCGGCCGGGGACGTCGCCGCGCTGACGCGCAACCTGCTGGCGATTCTCGGCGACAAGGGCCGCCGCCAGCCGGCGTACCCGCCGCGCGCATTCGTGGAGCAGCGCTTCTCGCACCGCTGCTTCGAGGAGCGGATGACCCGCCTGTTCGCCGCACTCGTTCCGCCGGAGAAAGGCTAGTCCTTGTCGTCCACGGCCTTCGGGGGCGGCGGGACCGTGCCGCCCAGGGGCGGCACGTAGTGGAACGGCGCGGTGTAGGCGCCCGCCATCAACCGGTAGACGTCCGTGTTGTCGAGCGTGCCGGACACACGCTCAGCGCCCGCGCCCAGCGCAAACAGGCGGACGTTCGCCCCGGTGTGCTGCTTGGCCTTCCAGGTTACATCCGGCAGCTTGCCAGCTTCTTTGCCCTTCACCACTTTCAAGCCGCCGGTTTCGTGGTCAGCCACGACCAGGAGCAGCGTGTCGCTCCGCCCCCTGACCCAGGCCGCTACCTGCCGCACGGCCTTGTCGAACTCGATCGTCTCGTGAACCGCCCGGCCCAGGTGATTCACGTGACAGCCCTTGTCGATGCAGGCCCCCTCGATCATGAGGAAAAAACCGGCGGGCGCGTTGGTCAGTACGGCAAGGGCCGTCGCGGTCATCTCCGTCAGGTGCGGAATGATCTGGAAGTCCTTGCGCGCGTGGTGGATGGCGTCGTACTCGTAGCACATGGGACCGACCCCGAACAGCCCGAGGCGGTGGTCGTTGGTGGCCGTGACGAAGGCCTGCATGCCGGTCCGGTTGGTCACGGTCAAATAGCCGGCCGCTACGCCCGCGAGGGGGCGCATCCAGGCGTTGGTCCCCTTGTCCGCCGCACCCAGCAGGAGATTCGGCCGGCTTGCGGCGAAGTACTGCGCGGTGATCTCCTTGTTCATGGCGCGGGCTTTGACGTGCGCGCCGAAGGCCGAAGGCGTGGCATCCGTCAGGGTCGACGTTGTCACAAGCCCCGTGCGCTTCCCGGCCGCCTTGAACTGTTCGAGAATGGTGGGCAGGCGCCGGCTGTCGCCCGGCAGCGCCAGAGCCAGGACGCCGTTGTAGACCTTATGCCCGGTGGCCATGGCCGTGCCGGCCGCCGCCGAGTCGGTGACCTTGGGCGGCATCCCGGCCATATAGGCCGGCAGCGGATCGCCGCCGGATACGGCGGTCGCATTGGAGGCCACCGCATAGGCCGGACAGGTTACCACCTGCGCCTGGTTCGGCAGGGACTCCATGAACAGCTTGCCGGCGGCCCCATGGGCGAAATAGCTGGCGGCTTCGATCTGCCCCGGCCCCATCCCGTCGCCAACCATCAGGATGACGTTCCGTGGCGGCTCCGCCGCCGCCAACCGCACCGCCACCAAGGCAAAGCAAGCCCGCCCGAACCCCCTCCATCCCTGCATGATCGTCATCCTTCCCGGCGCCGGCTAGTTGTACTGGGTGAGATCGGTTACGCCTTCGCGGTTCGCCTGGTCGCGCACCTTGATCGCATTCGTGCCGGGAGTCCGGTTGCTGCGGTAGACAGCCGAGAGGCCGGCGCTGCTGATGATCGAGCCCAACTCGGGATTCGAGACATTCCAGACAAGCGGCAACACCAGGTGGTTCGTGGACGAAACCGCGCCGGCATCAGGCACGCTGCTGGGCGTGGAGCCGGGCAGGATGGCCGTCAACTCCACCACGGCGTTCAACCCGATGACGGGGGAACTGGGGTCGATATCGATGGAGTCCCGGGTGTTCACCTCCTCGCACCCGGTCAGCGCTACCCCCGCCACCGCCAGCACCAGCACCGCCGCCACCAAGCCCCATTTCGTCTGCATGCCCAACCTCCCCCCGGTGCCGGCCGTTTTGGGCCGCGCACCCTGTTTGCGTCCTGTTAGCTGTTTCTAAACGTGACGATCTCCGTCGTCTGCAGCGGTTCCCCGTTCACAGTGAGAAGCAGAACGATGCGAATCCCCCCGGTCAGCGCCGTGGCCGTGAACGTCGTCACGCTGCCACGCACGAGCACAACCGTGTTCCCGCCCACCGCCGTGCTGGGATCGTACTCGAGGTTCGCGCCGTTCTTGCGAAACGTGCTCGTCACCCCGCCGTTGACCATGGTGATAGACCCGGCTCCCACAGTCACGCCCGTGGTCCGGCACTCCCGCAAGCGCGCGACCATGGTCTGCATGGCAGCCGTCGTATCACGGTGCATGTTCACGCTGGCATTGACGCTGTGCCAGGTGGTGTAGGAGCAATAGATGATCGTCCCGGCCGTCAGCGCAATCACGGCGGCAGCCAGGATCCCGACCAGCAGTTCGACAAGGGTGAACGCGACAGCTCGACTACCGATTCCCGGCGTGCTGATCCGCGCGATCACCGTCTGCCTGTTCACCGCTTCTCCCCCTGGCCCGTCACTTGACCGGTCTTACCGTACAACAGCAGCGTTCCCACGCCCGCGCGATTGGAGACCGTTACGCTGTCGGGCGTGATGGCCACCACGACCAACCCGGTCACAACGTCTCCCACCGCGTATACCTTGCCATTGATAAAGGCGAGCGGACGCGCGGCGCTCCACGACACGCCGCTCAGTCGGATGCCATCCAGCGCCAACGCATTGGTGCCGACGACGACCAATTCGGCGGGTCCGGCTACGACAGGTTCCATGACGCCCTGACCCACGGCTTCGACCTGGAACGTCTTAAGGACCTCGGACGTGGGCACGGCGGCGGCTCGGTCCCGGACCAGGGCGCTCTTGAGGCTGCCGGCTGCAAACTGCACGTCGGCAACCAGGGCCTGAATACGGCGGATTTCGCGTTCCTGCCGGCTGCCGGTCAGGCGTCCACGCAACACGGCTGCGCCCGCGACCAGCAGCACCAGGACAACGACGACGCCGATCGCCAGGAGCAGAACACGCTGCGTCGATACTTTTGGCGGCCCGCCTGACTGTATGCCATTAGCCACGTTGGCGCCTCCTTCTTTACGGCACTTTGCCGCCGGTCACCCACTGCAGGACGAACTGCCCCTTGTAGACGGGCAAAGGTGTTCCGTGCGTCACCGTCAGTTTCATGGTCCTCGGCAACATGGCCACCTCGGGTTGCTGCAGTTCGTTGAAGAAGGAAACGACGGCAACGAGGTCCCCCTCGCCCTCCACCAGCACCTCGATCCCCGGGCTTTGCACCCCATCCAGGGTGGCCTTCTGTTCGAGCCCGAGCGAGTTGATGGCGAAGGAGGCGCGTTGTGCGGCGGCATTCACCTGGCTCCGCACGCCGCTCTCGGCCTGTGACCAGTCCTGCGTGGAGACGGCGAACGTCGCGCCGACCTCGCGCAGAGCATGGATCTGAGCCTCCAGTTCAGGCACGAGCTGCAACGCGACGGCACGCTGCTGCCGCTGCGTCTCCAGTTGGTGGCAGTAGGTGCCGACCGTCACCGCGCTCACAATGAGCAGCGAAATCGGCGTCACCGCCCAGACCCGCAACCCCAACCGGTTACGCATGAACAGACCGAGGTCCACGCTCAGCCCCCCTTGCCGCCCAGCCGGCATTGAAACGACATGACGAAGTACATCCGCCCGAGCACCACCTGCCGCTGCACGACAGTGGGCTCCAGGTCGGCCACCTCCCGAGTCAGCACCGCGTCGCTGCGCCAGCGCGCGAGGAACACGTTCGTATCGGGCGCATTGCCGGACCGCGCGACGGGCACGCACAGGCTGAAAGTCAGCGCGGTTTTCGTGCTATCGAGGTTCGCTTCGTACAGGAAGCAGCCCAGCGGCAAATCACGGGCCAGACTGGCCAGGATCTGCCCCACGTGACGATGCTGCACAAGCACGCGTTGCACCGGCGCAAGTTGCCTGGACGTCTGCGCCATCTCTTCCGCCAGGGCCTGCACACACGCCATGGCGCTGCGGGCAGCGGGGAAGCGCTCGCGCAGTTCAGCTTCGACAGCCGCCGCCCCGCGCGAGCGGTTCCGGATCTGAACAACGCTCCAAGTGAGCCAATAGGCAGCCAGAACCAGGCACAGGCTGCAAACGACCAGATAGGCCATCAGGCCCCAGAACAGGCGGGCCCGACGGGCTGCCGTCGGCACCCGATCCGCGATCAGATTGATGCGGTAACGCAACATCCTAATCCCCTCGCAAAGCCAGTCCAGCGGCCGTGGCGAGCAACGGCGCCACCGCCTCGTTGGCCTGCAACGCGCGCACGGACGACCGGCTTGCCGCCAGCCGAGCCACCGGGTTCCAGAACTCCACGGGCAACGCCAGCCGCTGCAGAACGCTCTTGAACAACGGCTCGCGAGCGGGCAGGTACCCCGTGATCAGGAGTCGCTGCACGGGAGCGCGACGCAGTTTGAACTGGTGGTACTTGAGCGCATCCTGAATGTTGGTCGCCAGATAATCGGCGGCCTCGTTCCAGGTTGACGCCCGCGACAAGACCGTCAAGGGATAAATGCTGTCGTCTTCACCGATGATGACGATGTCCGCCGTGTGCGCGGAGAGATTCACGAGGCACACGACATCGCCCTTGGGGCGGCTGGGGTTGAGCGTCAGAAAGAGGTTGCCGAGCGCCAGACCGCTCGCGTCCATACAGACGGGATAGAGGCCGGCGCTGCGCAGTAGCGCCAATTGGGCGTCCACGGCGGCCGCGAAGGAGGCGACGAGCACGCCTTCAACTGTCATCTTGCCGTCGGCGCTCTCGCTGGTCCGGCTGAAATGGCACCCCGTCACCAAGCGATCCGGCGGCACCTGCAGGGACTCCTCGGCGTTCAGGCGCAGCGCCGCATCGATTTCGGCGCGCGTCAGGCCGCTGAGACGGAAGGGCTTCACGGTCAAACGGTCACTGCGCAGCGTGCAGGCGACCGTGTAGGTGGTCAGGCCCGCCTCGCGCCAGAGCCGGCGGATGGCCGCGACGACCGTCGCCTCGTCAGCTTTGAGCGCCAACGGCACGTGACCGGCCCGCACCAGCCGCAGGGCGCCCCGGTGGGTTGCGACCTGCACCGCGACCACGCAGCAGTCCCGCAAATCCAAGCCGGCGATCTCCTCGCGACTGGAAAGGGAAAACGCCATGCCTGTTCGGTCCTTCCGTGCGTCGGCAAACGGGCGGGCAGCGCGTTTGCGCCGCCCGCCCGCGCGACATTCAGCGGCTTACAGGCCGCTGTAGTTGAAGTTACCATCCTGGTCCAGCGTGATCGTGATGCCGTTGGCATCGCCGACCGAACCCTTGGCCTGGGCGCTGTAGGTCGAGGCGCCCACGGTGATCGAATAGTCGGTATCCAAGAAGTACCGCCCCTTCAAATCAGCCACGGTCACGCCCGGCACTCCGCTCAGCGCGGAAATCGTGGTGCCATTGAGGTCGACGTTGTAGGCGTTTTTCTGCGCGTACAGCGCCCGCATGGCCGAGCGGATCGTGCCCAGCGTGGACTCCGCTTCCGTAGCCATGGCGCGCTTCTTGTTCGCGCTCATCAACGGAATCGCCACCGCCGCCAGAATGGCAACGATCACCGCCACAACCATCAACTCGACCAACGTGAACCCGAACTTCTTCCGACTCATCATACTGACCTCCCTTTTGTTATGCCTATCTTGGTTCCTGTTTCCATGCCTCGCCGCTTACCGGCAACCGACAATCTACCACAGACTGTTCCCTGCGTCACGTCCTGATCCGTTCCACACCTCCTTCCCGTGCAAGGCCCCCCGCTGGCCTAGCGCACCGCCGAACCGGCCGAGAAGACCGGCAGGTAAATGGCAAGCACGAGCGTGAGCACGATCGCGCCAAAGAAGATGATCATGATGGGCTCGAACAGTGACGTGGCCACCATGATCGAACTCTCAGCCTGGTCCTCATACGCGTCCGAAACCTTCTCAAGCACCTCCGGCAGGCGTCCGGAGGACTCGCCCACGCCCACCATCCGGATGATGAGCTTGGGGAAAACCTGGCAGGCCCCCAGGCTGGAGGCGATGTCGTTGCCGTCGATGATGCGGCGCTGCGCCTGCAGCAGCGCCTCGCGAATGACCAGGTTGCCGCTGACGGCCGACACGATTTCCACCGCCGTCGTAATGGACACCCCGCCTTTCACCATGACGGAGAGGTTCCGGCAGACGCGCGCGAGCAGGATCTTCTGCATACACGGGCCGAAGAGAGGGAACTTGAGAACCAGGCCGTCCAGTTGACGGCGCCCGGCCGGGGTGCGCCGGTACAGCAGGAACAGCATGACCAGCGCCGCCAGCGCCAGGCCGAAGACCGCCGCATGGTCCATGATGTACCGGTTGGCGCCGAACACGACGCGCGTCAGCGTGGGGATGCGGGCGCCCAGGTGGCCGAACGAATCCTGAAACTTCGGCAGCACGAACACGGTCATGATGAAGCAGATCAGGGTGAAGAACGTGCCCACGAAGATCGGGTAAGCGGCGATGCTTTTGACCTTGCGCGCCAGCTTGTCGTTGCGTTCGAGCGTCGTCGCCAGTTGGTCCAGCGTCTCGGGCAGGCTGCCGGCCTCCTCCGCCGCCCGCATCAGGGCTACGAAGAGCGAGCCAAAGACCGCCTCGTGCACGGCCAGGGCGGCCGAGAAGTTGCGCCCCTGCTGAATCTGGTCCAGCACGCTCTGCAGCACGCGCCGAAAGGCGACGTGATCGATATCCTCCGTGATCGACGCCAGGGCCTCGCGCAGCGGCACGCCGGCGCCAACGGCGATCGAGAGTTGCCGGCAGAACATCGCCCGCTCGGCGAGCGACACCCGGGCGGCGATGCGGCGGTGGACCGTCGCGACCGGGGCCGCTTTCCTCGCCGGTGGCGCGCCGCGGGCAGCGGGCAGCGGCGGCGGCTCGGGATCCTGCTCGTCGATCGCGACCACGGTGAGCCCCTCGGTCCGCAGCGCGGCCAGGGCATCGTGTCGGGCAGCGGCCGTGACGGTGCCTTCCAACATCCGTCCCGCCTCATCCCGCCCCTTGTAGGCATAACGCGGCATGTCGACTCCCCTCAGAACCCCTCGATCGGGCACACACTCAACACTTCTTCCACGGTGGTTTCCCCCCGCTGAACCTTGCGGAGCCCGTTCTTCAGGAGCGGCTCCATGCCCAACTCGATGGCGCGCGCGCGGAAGTGCATCTCGCCTTCCTTGGCCAGGATCATCTGTCGCACCGCTTCGGACACCGGCAGGAACTCGGCAATCGCCTTGCGCCCGCGATACCCGATGTTGTTGCAGTCGGGACAGCCCCCGGTCTCGTAGTAGGTCCAGCCTTCGGCGTCCGGCCACTGCGAGACCGTCATGCGCAGGCCCTCGAGGGTCGGCGCGCACGCGCGCTTGCAGCGCGGGCACAGCACGCGCACCAGGCGCTGCGACAGCACCAGCCGCACCGTGCTGGCGGCCATGTACGGGGGCACGCCAATGTCGGTCAGGCGGCAGAACGCCGTCGGTGAGTCGTTGGTGTGCAGCGTGCTCAGCACCAGGTGGCCGGTCAGGGAGGCGCGGATCGCGATCTGGGCCGTCTCGAGGTCGCGGATCTCGCCGATCAGGATGATGTCCGGGTCCTGCCGCAGGATGGCCCGCAGCCCGGCGGCAAAATCCAGCCCGATCTGCGCCCGCACCTGCATCTGGTTCACGCCTTCCAGCAGGTACTCCACGGGGTCTTCCACGGTCTGAATGTTCGTCTCGCGGCTCTTCAGCGCGTTGAGCGCGGCATACAGCGTCGTGGTCTTGCCGCTGCCCGTGGGCCCGGTCAGCAGGATGATCCCATGCGGCATCTGCAGCACGCGCTGAAACTCGTTCAGCATGTCCTGCTCGAAGCCGATGTCCCGCATGTCCGCCACCATGGACCCGCGATCCAGAATGCGCAGCACCATCTTCTCGCCAAACACCTCGGGCAGGGAGGAGACGCGGACATCGATCCGCCGCCCCCCCGCCTTGAACTTGAACCTGCCGTCCAGCGGCAGCCGCCGCTCGGCGATGTCCATGTTGGAGAGAATCTTGATGCGGGTCACGATCGCCTGGTAGAGGTGGCGCGGCGGCGGCGTCACGTCGCTCAACACGCCGTCGATGCGAAAGCGCACGGACACGGTGGTTTCGGACGGCTCGAAATGGATGTCGCTGGCGCGATCGCGCACGGCCTCCATGAGGATCAGGTTGACGAACTTGACCACCGGCGCATCGTTCGCCAGCACCCGCAACTGGTCGGCATCGGCACTTTGCTCCTCGATCGTCTCGATCGTGGCGGCGCCCCCGTCCGACTCCAGGTCCACGATATCTCGCAGCGTGCGCTCGATGTGCGCCTCTTCCTTATAGAAGCGGTCGATCACGGACATGATGCGCGCCGGGGTGCTGACGGCCTTGCGCACCTCCATGTTCGTGAGCGTCCGCACGGCCTCCGCGGCCTCGAAATCGAGGGGATCCTTCATCACAAGCGTAACGGTCAGCGCGCGACTCTTCCGCTTCAGCGGGATGACGCAGAACCGGCGGGCCACGGACTCCGGCAGCAGGTGGGACTCCTCACGGTCCAGCTTGAAGTCCTCGCCAAGCTCGTAGTAGGGCACATGGAGCTGCTCCGACAACGCCAGGGCGACATCCTCGGGCGTGACGTAGCCAAGCGTGACAACCACGTCGCCCAGCATGCCCCCGACACGTTTCTGCTCGGCCACGGCCGTCAGCAGTTGTTCGTCGGTGAGCTTGCCGGCGTCGACCAGCATCCGCCCCATGCGGCGGATCTCCGCCGGCTTGCCGGGCATGTCCACACCCAACTCCATTGTCGCCGCTCCCCGTCCGACTACGGCCGCCCGGTGCTCGCTCCGGCCCGCGTGGCGGACGCCTCAGCCTGCGCCTCCGGCGTCACCACCGACGCCGTCAGGAAGATGAGCAGGTCGATCTTCTCGGTCTTGGTCGTCTTGCGCTTGAACAGGTTGCCCAGCACGGGAATGTCACCCAGGAACGGCACCTTGATCTCCGTCTTGTGTTCGACATCCTTCAGCATGCCGCCGATGACCACCGTCTGCCCGTTCTTCAGCACGATCTGCGTTTCCGTCTCCCGCGTGGAGAGGATCGGGTACTCGGTGACGGGGGTCACCGTCTCTCCCGCATTCGACACCGTGCGCCCGGAAGCCGTGCCGATCTGGGCCGTCACGGCCGGATGCACCATCAAGCGGATGTAATCCCCGTCGCAGATCTGCGGCACGACGTTGAGCTGGATGCCGATATCCTCCCAGTAATCGATGCTCGTGGACGTCGAATTGCCGCCCGTGCCGCCCGTCACGTCCGTGCGGATGATGGGATACTTCTCGCCCACCATGATGGTTGCCTCCTGGTTGTTCAGCGTCAGGATGCGCGGCTGGGAGAGCACGTTCATCGAGCCGGTTTCTTCCATCATGTTCAGCAGCACCTGTACCTGCGAGTCGCTGAGTTTCGAGAAGAGCACCGACAAGCCGGCGTTGAACGGCTGCACGGCTTCCAGGTTGTCGCTTTCGGGTTTGAAGGCCGCCGGCTTGATCGTGCCGCTGATGGAATTGGCGCCCACCCCCATGACGGACGAGCCGCCCTTGAGCCCGATGCTGTTGACCCCCGGCATGCCCACCATCCCGTTGCCGGTCGCCAGCTGTACGCCGATGTCGCGCAGTGCACCCGTGTTCACCTCGACGAAGCGCGATTCGATCAGCACCTGCTGCGGCATGCAATCCACCTGCAGCAGCAGGGTCTCGACGGTCTGCACCACGGCCGCGACGTCCGAAATGACGATGGTCTTGCTGCGCAGCTTGTCCTGCTCCTCCTGCTTCTGGACATCCGCGGCCACCCGTTCCCGCTTCCCGCCATCCGAACCGGAACCGCCGCCGGAGCTCCCGCCACCCCCGCTGCTCCCGCCACCCCCGCTGCGCTGTGACTTTGCGAACTCCCAGCCGTGCTGGGTGCGCTGGCTCACGGTGGTGATCTTGCCGCGGGGCGAAAGCAAGCTGGCGATCATCTCCTTGACACCCATGGCGTCCAGGTACTTCAGCACGAACACCCGGTAGGTCAGCGGTTCGACGGCCTCACCGGCGTTCAGACGTTCCTGCTTGTCAACCACCAGCGTGTCGCCCACCATCCGGTAGCCGTAGCCGTAAGGCCGCAGGATGACTTCCAACGCCTCCATCCACGGCGTGTTGCTGAGACGCACGGTCACGGTGTTGGTTACGGTCGGGCCAACCACCACGCTGCGCCCCGTTTGCTGCGAGAACGCGGTGAGGACATCGTGCAGGCTGCCGCGTTGCACATTGAGCGTCACCCGGTCACCCACGACGGCCTCCGGTACGGCGGCGGGGGGGACCTCCAGCGCGGGCGCAGGGGCGGGCGCCACGGCGGGAAGCGACGCGGCGGGCGACGTCACCGCGGGCGGCGTCACCACCACGGGCGGGGTGACGACCACGGGCTCGGTCACCACCACGGGCGGGGTGACGACCACGGGCGTTTCAACGGCTGGCGCGGGCGGATTCACAACGGGAGCAGCGACGACGACAGCCTTGGGCGGCTCGGCCACCGGCGGCAACTCGGGCGGCAGCGCCGCGACGGGGGCCACCGGCTCGCTCACGACGGGAACCGGGGCTGCGGCCGGGGCCGGCTTCAGCGCGGGAGCATTCGTCACAGCGGCCACGACCACAGGCGTCAGCGCGCTATCCGCCGCGACGGGCGCGATCACGGGCACGGGCACCTGGATGGGAGCCGGCACTTCAGACACCGCCGGCGGCGTGGGCTCCGTCACAACTGGCGCCAACGTCACGACCACGGGCGCGGCCGGCTCAGGCAACTCGGGCGGCAGCACCGCCGCCGGCAGGGTCACCGCCGCCGGCGCAGGCGCCGCGCCGCTCGCCTGCCCAACGGTCTCGGCCGGGCCACTCGCCGCCGATAGGTCGGCCGGAGGCGGCGTGGGCTCCGTCACAACCGGCGCCAACGTCACGACCTCGGGCGCGGCCGGCTCGGGCAGCTCGGGTGGCAACACCGCCGCCGGCAGGGTCACCGCCGCCAGCGCGGGGGCTGCGCCGGTCGCCTGCCCGACGGTCTCGGCCAGGCCGCTCGCCGCCGATAGGTCAGCCGGAGGCACGGCAACGGACTCGAGCGGCAACACCTGGCGCAACGCAGCCGGCGCGGCTTGGGCGTCGCCACGTTCGACGACGACAGCCCCTGTCACCGACCGGCCGGTCGGCAGCAGCAGGAAGGCGTCCGTACCCGCCGTTGCCGCGCAGGCCGACAGCATCCCGCAGCCCGTGGCCACGGCCCCCCATACCTGTCGCGCAGGAGATCGCTCCGCCCGGTTTGGCCGCCGCCCTGTTCTATTGCTCATCGACATGCCTCCCTTATTCAAAACTCAGATGCATCCTAGGCGATCTTCAGCAGCCGTGCCAGTTCTTTCGGGCGCGGAGATTTGGTCAGAGCCGCCTTCGCATCGATCAAACGGCGGTCCACGAGCGCGCGCAGCGAGTCGTTCATCGTGACCATGTTCTCGGCCCGGCTGGTCTGGATCACCGAGTAGATCTGCTGCAGCTGGGCCTCGCGAATCAAGTTACGAATCGCGTTGTTGACGTTCATCAGTTCGTAGGCCAGCACCCGCCGCGCACCGTCCGGACTCACCACGAGTTGTTGCGACATCACCCCCAGAAGCACGAGCGACAGTTGCGAGTAAATCTGCGACTGCTGGTCCGCCGGATACATGTCCACCACCCGGTTGATCGCGTGCGTGGCGTCCTGCGTGTGGAGCGTGGCCAGGATCAGGTGCCCGGTCTCCGCCAGGGTCATCACCAACTGGGTTGTCTCCAGGTCGCGCATCTCGCCCACCATGATCACGTCGGGCGACTGCCGGAAAACACCGCGCAGGGCGTCGGCGAACGTGTGCGTATCCTCCATGACCTCGCGCTGGTCGATGACGCTGCGGCGGTGGGTGTGCAGGTACTCGATGGGATCCTCGATGCAGACGACATGCACGTGCCGCGTCTGGTTGATGTAGTCGATCATGGCGGCCAGCGTGGTTGACTTCCCGCTGCCAGCCGGCCCGGTCACCAGCAGGAGACCGTTCGACCGCGCGGAGAAGTCCTTCAGCACCTCGGGCAGGCACAGCGCCTCGAACGAGGGAATGGCAAAGGGAATCATCCGCACGGCAATGGCCAGCGTGTTGCGCTGGAAGTAGATGTTGAAGCGGAAGCGCGACAACCCCTCCACGCCCATCGACAGGTCCAGGCTCTTGTCCGCATGGAGGCGTGCAACCTGCTCTTCGTTGAGCACGCTAACGGCCAGTTTCTTCAGCGTGTCGGGATCCAGCACAGGGAAGTCCAGCGGCGTCAGCAGGCCGTTCACGCGCGCCTGCGGGGGAGTGCCGGCTGTCAGCAATAAATCGGATGCGCCGCGCGCATACATCTGCCGCAGCAGTTGCTCCATCGTTAACATAAGTCCCTTCGATCAATGTCACGCACGCAGACCCGTTGTCCAGCGCGCCCTCTGCCGCGGACTGGGCCACCAGACAGGGCGCCGGACAGGGCCTGAACACCCCATGTCGTTGGTGAAAAACTACCGCAGAGATGCTTGACTGTCAATAACTACCAATAGATCCGCGGCGTGAGATCGGTGGGCAGCGGGTTCGGTGGAACTTGTCCGCGCAGCAGAGCCTCGCGCACGCGCGTCGGCGCCGCGCCGAAGGCTTTTCCGAAGACACGCGAGAAGTGGAAGGCGTTCTCGTAGCCGCAACGCAGGGCAATTTCCTTGACCGCCAGGTTCGAGCGTGACAGCAGCGCCAGACCCAACTGCAGGCGCAGCAGGTTGTAGGTCCGCACGGGCGTGTGGCCCAGGGTGCGCGCGAAAAGCCGGCACAGGTGTTTCTCCGTGACCCCTGCCGCCCGGGCGAGGTCCGCGAGGCTGACCGACCGCTGGGCGTCCTCGTCGATAATCTCCCGCATCCGCTTCAGCGCCCGGCGCACAGGCTCGGGCCGCTCGGACTCGATGCGCTCGGCCTCCGTGTGCTGCTTCTCAAGAAAGGCGTCGATCAGCGCCTCCACGAGCCGGCAGTCCCCCGGCCCCGGCGCCATGGCCGGCCAGCGCGGGTGTTCCCAAACGTGCTGCAGCACATGCCGGAAGAGGGCCGCCACCACAGGGTCAGGCTGCGGATGCGTGCGGGGCCAAGCCTCGCACGCCGGCCAGTCGGCGGGAATTTCGTCTATGCCGAAATGGATGTACGCATGCCGGGTGCGGCCCCGCTCATCCCAGCGGTACGCTTCGTGGAAGCCCGGCCGTCCGAAAACCATGCCGCCCGGGGGAATGGCGTAGGTCCGGCCGTCGGAGGTGTACGACACATCGCCCTCGATGACCAGCACCAGCTCGAAATCGGTCAACAAGCGGGGGCAAAGGATCTCGCCCGCTTGGTACGTCACCACCCCGCCGTACAGGTAGCCAAGCTGCAGACGACTCCCGTTGCGCACCACCGGCCGCGCACGCCCTGCCGCGGCAGCCGCCAAATGACCGATCCGCTGCATATCTGGCGGTACGGTGGCGCAGCCGGTTCGACGTGTCAAGAGGCGAATTCTGTCTAGGCATGCGCCACTCGGAGCCATTCCTGCCACGCGGACCGGCGGGTAGACTGCCGAGCCTGTGGTAACCCAACGTAAGGAGTAAGCACATGCGCCTGACCGTCTTTGCCGTGTTGTGTCTGCTGTGTCTGCTGGGCGTCGGTGTCACCGCGCACGCGGGCGTTCCGCAAATCGTGCGCCCTGAGAAGGCCACGGCGCGCACGGCGCTGGCCCTGCGCGAAGTGCGGCGTTACCTCTACGTGCGGACGGGCGAGCTGCCGGCGCTGGCGGACAAGCTGCCGGCGAACAGCGACGTGCTCGTCCTGCGGGTGGACCCCGCGCTGGCCACCGACGCGTACCGCCTGGAGACGCGCGACCGCAGCGTGACCATCAGCGGCGGCAGCGATCTGGGTTTGCTTTACGGCGCCTACCGGTACGCGGAGCTGCTCGGCGTGCGCTTCTACCTGCACGGCGACGTGGTGCCCGACGAGCGGCTGCGGGAACTGCCCGCCGTCAACGAGACCGGCGCGCCCCTGTTCGACACCCGCGGCATCCAGCCGTTCCACGACTTCCCCGAGGGGCCGGACTGGTGGAACCAGGACGACTACCTCGCGTACGTGTCGCAGCTGGCCAAGCTGCGCATGAACTTCCTCGGCCTGCACTGCTACCCGGAGGGCGGCGTCGGCCCCGAGCCGCTCGTCTGGATCGGGCTCCCTCAGGACGTGGGACCGGACGGCGCCGTCGCGTTCGGCTATGCCTCGCAGTGGGCCAGCACGCTGCGCGGCGGCATGTGGGGCTACGCAACCACGCGGACCAGCGAGTTCGCCGGCGGGGCCTCGCTGCTGTTCGCGGCCGACGACTACGGCCCGGACGTCATGCAGGGCTTGCTGCCCACGCCATCGACGCCGGAACAGGGCGCGGAGCTTTTCAACCGGGTCGGCCGGCAGCTGGCCGTGGTCACCGCGCACGCCCGCCGGCTCGGCGTGAAGACCTGCATCGGCACGGAGACCCCGCTGACGATACCGAAGGCGGTCCAGGCGCGGCTCAGGCAGCAGGGCCGCAACCCCGCCGACCCGGCCGTCGTGCGCGAGCTGTACACCGGCATGTTCAAGCGCATCGCCGCCACCAGCCCCGTGGACTACTACTGGCTCTGGACGCCGGAGGGCTGGACCTGGGGCGGCAACAACCCGCAGCAGTTCGAGGCCACGACACGCGACATCCAGGCCGCCCTCGACGCGCTCCAGTCGCTCGGCAACCCGTTCACCCTCGCCACAAGCGGCTGGGTGCTGGGCCCGCAGCATGATCGTGCCGCACTCGACGCGTTCCTGCCGAAGAACAGCCCGCTGAGCTGCATCAACCGGCAGGTCGGCCATGAGGGCGTCGAACCGGCCTTCGCGAATATCGTCGGCCGTCCGAAGTGGGCGATCCCGTGGATGGAGAACGACCCGAACCTCGTCGGCCCGCAGCCCTGGGCCGCGCGCATGCGCCACGACGCCGTGGACGCGCGCCGCTTCGGCTGCACCGGCCTGCTCGGCATTCACTGGCGCACCAAGGCCCTTTCCGCCAACGTCGCGGCCCTCGCCGGCGCCGCGTGGGATCAGAGCTGGGTGCCGGCCGACTTCGATGCCAGGCCGGTCAAGACCCAGAAGGTCAGCGATGGCGCCGCCGGCGGCAACACCGCCGCCTTCACCGCGCCGGTGGCGGATGCCGGCGCAACGCCCCAGGCCGTGTACCAGAACGTGCGGTATAACCTCAACGCGTACAACCTCACCGTCCCGGACGGGACCTACACCGTCACCCTGCAGTTCAACGAACCGCACTACACCGCCGCCGGCAAGCGCGTCTTCGGCGTCAGCCTCCAGGGCCGGCCGGTGGTCACGAACCTCGACGTCTTCGCCCGGGTCGGCCAGAACAAGGCGTTGACCTATGCGTTCCCGGACACGGCAGTCACGAACGGCTGCCTCCGCGTGGACTTTACGCCCGTCGTCGAGTTCCCCTGCATCGCCGGCATCGTCGTGGAGGGGCGGACCCGGGCCAGCAACCAACTGGCCGGCGAGCCTTTCGCGCGCCGGGTCAACTGCGGCGGCGGCAAGGCGGGTGACTACGAGGCCGACCGCGTCGCGGGCGGCGGTGCCCCGTCGCCGCGCCAGCGCGCGATGCCGATCGAGGCGTTCTACGTGGACTTCGCCCGTGCCCATTTCGGTGCCGCCGTGGCCGAGCCGGCGGGCCGGCTGTTCGCCCGCCTCGACGGCGTGCAGCTGCCCCAGGCCAGCGACTGGAAGTCCGGCCCCGGCGACCTGGTGGCCAGGGGCGAGCCGTGGGAGCAGGCGCGGAAGCAATACGCCTTCGTGGACGAACTCGCCGCCCTCCGGGTGCAGGTCAAGGGCGCGGGGAACCTGGAACGTTTCGACTACTGGCTGAACACCTACCGCGGCATGGCGGCCATGGCGGAAGTCTGCTGCGGCCGCGGCCGGCTCGACCGGGAGTTGGCCGCCGTCGCCGCGGAAAAGGATGTCGCCCGGAAGCGGGAGCGGGCCGGCGAGGCGCTGACTGCGCGCATGGCGCTGGCCGACGCGTGGACGCGCCTGCTGACCCACCAGACCGCCATCGCCGACACACCCGGCGAACTCGGCACCATTGCCAACCTCGAGCAGCACACGCGGCGCCAGAGACAGTTCGTGGAGGGGCACGACAAGGCGCTGGCCGAGGCGCTCGGCGCACCCCTGCCCCCGGCCTGCACGCCGGCGCCCGCCTACGCCGGACCGCCCCGCATCACGGTGCTTTCCGTGCGCGGCGCGGCGACGCCGGGCGAGGCGCTCACGCTCCGGATCATCGCGCTCGACAGGCAGCCCGTGAAGGGCGTCGTCGTCAAGGTCCGCCCGCTGGGCAAGGGCGACTGGCGCACGCTCGCCGCGACCCACGCCGGCCGGGCGGTCTGGACGGCCACGCTGCCGCCCGCCGCGGACGACTTCGAGTACCAGATCGCGGCGGAAACCGCCGCCGGCGCCACCCTCGCCTGGCCCCCCACCGCCCCGGCTCTGAACCAGACGGTGATTGTAGCGGAGTGAGCGACCTCACCTTGTCCAAAGGAATGAGGATAGCGAGATGGAATTGTGCGCGGGTCGTGTTGTATGGCTCGGCGAATCACCACTTGCTCCTGCCCAAAACGCACCGCCGCGTGCCAGAACGCCGGTAACAGCAGCCGATCCAGGACTGGGCGTTACTTCCGACTTGCCTTTCCCGCAGGCAGTCGTCAGTATCCGCCCGCATAAGAAAGGAACCCATGAGCGCAACCCAGACACCTGCAGGCTCCAATACCCGGTTCGCTT
>CAYOBW010000034.1:0-37258 GCA_964402115.1 uncultured Victivallales bacterium | reverse complement strand
CCGTGTACCTGCTTGACGAGACGCCCACCGGGCCTTATGTGACGGCCATCGCGCCGCCGGAGCACACGAACGATCCCGCCGTGACCACCTTCACCCTCACACTTTCCACGCCCGTCGTCGGCGACGGCGCGCGCGCTGCTGCCACCTACACGCTGCTTGGCCTCGGCGCCGACCGCGCGGTGGGCGGCGGGGACGACGTGGTCTATGCGCTTGCCCCGGCCTACACCGATGGCGCCACGCAGATCGTCCTCACGCTGCTGGGCGCCCTGCCCGAAGGGCTCTATCAACTGACCGCCCGCACCGGTGAGACGACCGGCCTGCGCGATCTCGCCGGCGTGCCCCTCGACCAGAACCGCGACGGCTACGGCGACGACCTCGTCACCACCCTCGACGTGGACTTCACGGCGCCGACGGTCACGAGCGTCTCGGTGGGCGGGGCGCTGAGCTTCGACGGCAACGACTATGTCGCGACCAGTCTCTATCCGTGGGGCTTCACGACCAGTGCGACGGTCTCGGCGTGGATGCGCACGACGGACGGCACCGCGGCGATTGTCTCGCTGTCGCACGGCGAGCAGAATGACGAGTTGCTGCTGTACGTGATCGGCGGTCGTATCGCTGTCTACAACCACGCACCCGCCGGCAACTGGTGGTCGCGGACCAGTGCCAGCTTCGTCAACACCGGCGAGTGGGTACACGTGGCCGGCGTGTTGGATGGCGGTGGCACGCCGGACAAGCTGCATATCTTCGTCAACGGCAGCGAGGAGACCGGCACGACGACGGCGGTGGGCTCGCCGAGCCCGATCGCGGACACCACGCCCCGGCGCGTGACGTTGGGGTGGCGCAATGCGCAGCGCGTGGCCGCCGAGGCTTTCGTGGGGTTGATGGACGAGGTGCGGGTGTGGGATCACGCCCTGACGGCGGCCGAGATCCAGAACGGGATGTCCCGGCGCCTGACCGGTGGCGAGGCGGGGCTCGCGGCGTATTGGCGGCTGGACGATGGCTGCGGGGCGTCAGCCTCCGACTCTGGCCCGGCGGGCCGGACCGGTTGGCTGGGAGCGGGTCACGCGGCCAACCAGCCGACGTGGGTGGGATCGTCCGCGCCGCTGTCACAGACCCGTGTGCGCGTGACGTACGCGGACACGGGCCGGATGAACGCGTCAAGCGTCGAGAACACGGCCAACTACCGCCTCGCCGCCAGCGGCCGCGACGGGCAGTTCGCGGACGGCAACGAAATCGTCTTCACGCCTTCCGCCGTCCGCTACGACGCCGCCACGCAGACCGCGCTGCTCACCTTCGCCGCCGCGCTGGGCGACGATTTCTACCGCCTGACGATCAACGCCGCCGCCGGGGGCGTGCGCGATGCGGCGGGCAACGCGCTGCTGGACGGCACGGACTACGTCAGCGCCACGCTGGGCGTCGAGGATCACCCCGCCACCGTCGCGCTGGACCTGCAGGCCGGCAGCGACAGCGGCGTGTCCGACAGCGACAACCTCACGAACGTCGTGCGGCCCGCCTACACGGCGACGGTCAACAAGGACGGCACGCTGGAGCTCGACTACGACGGCAACGGCACGGTGGATGAAACCCGCGCCGTCACTGCCGGCAGCCACACCTGCGCCACGCCGGCCGACCTGGCCGACGGCGTGCACGCCGTCACCGCCTGGTTCACCCCGTGGGTTGGCGCGCGCGTGCAGACCGCGCTGGCGGTGACGAGCGACACCACGGGGCCGACCGTGGCCGCCGTGCTGCCGCCCGGCACGGGGCTGGTCTTCGACGGCGCCAACGACTACGTGCTGGTGAACAGCGCCGCCGCCGTCAGCTTCAGCGGCGCCCTCACGCTGGAGGCGTGGCTGCGCTTCGACGTCGACCCGTACCAGATCGGGCAGAGCCGCACCTACCTCGTGGACAAGGCCAGCGCGTGGCGCCTCTGGTACTCCGCGAGCGGCGAGGGCAGCTCGGACGAGGACCAGCTCTACTTCGATCTCTGGGACTGGCAGGGCCTCAACACGACGGGCGTAACCTGGCAGCCCGGCGTCTGGTACCATGTCGCCGGCACGTTCGATGGCGCCACGGCCTGCGTGTACGTGAACGGCGCGCTGAACGCCACCGCCGCGATCGCCAAGACGCTGCGCACCTCCGGCGACCCGCTGGTGTTCGGCGCCGAATCGGGGCGCGGCAGCGGCTTCTTCCCCGGCACGCTGACCGACATCCGCCTGTGGAACGTGGCGCGGGCGGCCGGCGACATCCAGGCGGACTACGCGCGGCGGCTGACCGGCGCGGAGGCGGGGCTCGCCGGCTACTGGCGCCTCGACGAGGCCGTGGGCACGACCGCAGCGGACGGCACGGCGAACGCAAACAACGGCACGCTCGGCGGCGGCAACGCGGCGTCGTGCCCGGCCTGGCGCGCGTCCGCGCTGGAACTGCCGTGGAACTCGCTGCGCGTCCGCTTCAACGACCTCAACGGTCTTGACGCGGCGACGGTAGCGACCCTCGCGCACTACGGGCTCGACGCCAGCGGGGGCGATGGCGTGTTCGACGACGCCAATGCCGTTGATCTCACCGGGCGCCTGACGGCCGTGCAGTACGACGCGGCCACGCAAACCGCCACGCTGTGGACCGCCGTGCCGTGCGCCGACGACTATTACCGCGTGCGCGTGGCGGGCGCCGCCGGCATTCTCGATGCCGCCGGCAACCGGCTGCTCGACGGCGCGGACTACACCAGCCCGGGCGTGGGCATCCCCGACGCGCCGGCCACCGTGACCGCCGACCTGCAGGCCGGCAGCGACACGGGCAGCTCGGACCAGGACAACCTCACCTTCGACACGACGCCGACGCTGGACGTGACGGTCAACAAACGCGGCGTGCTGCGCGTGGACTTCGACGGCGACGGCGCCGCCGACCTGACGACCGACGTCTCCCCCGGCGCGTACGTCCTGACCGCCCCCGCCGCCCTGGCGGATGGCGCGCACGCCGTGCGGGTCACGTTCGAGCCGTGGGTGGGCAACGCCGTGACCGCCGCCCTGACCGTGACGATCGACACGCGGGGGCCGACGGGCGTGGTCGTGCCGCAGACGCCGGTGGCGCCGGTCCATGCGCGCCAGGTGCGCTTCTCCGAAGCCGTGGACCCCGCCACGTTCACGCCTGGCGACGCGCGCCTGTGGGGGCCGGGCGGCGTGGATCTCGGCGCGGCCGCGGCGATTGCCGGCAGCGGCACGGACTACACCGTCAGCTTCGCGCCGGTCACTGTCGGCGGCGCCTACACGCTGCGGCTCGGGCCGGACGTGCGCGACCTGGCCGGCAACCTGCTCAACCAGGACGGCGACGCGCTGAACGGCGAGGCCGGCAGCGATGTCTTCGCCGACCCCTTCCCGATCGCCTGGACCGCCGCGGACGGCCTGTACGTGCTGCGCGTCGTGCCGGTCGGCGCGACGGGGCGCCCGTTCGACAAGCTGCAGGTCGCCTTCAGCCAGGCGCTCGACGACGCGACCCTGACCGCTGCCGCCATCACGCTCACGACGCCGGCCGCGACGACGTTCACTCCCCTCGCCGTGACGAAGCTGCGGGCGCAGTGGTACGAGCTGGACTTCACGGGGATCACCGGGCTGGGCGACTACCTGCTGGTCATCGCCCCCACGGTGCAGAACGCCGCGGGCGTGGCGTTGAACCAGGATGGCGACGCCGTGGCCGGCGAGGTTGACGCAGACGCCTACCGCGCGCGGCTGCTGTCGAGCGCCCTGACGCTGGACGCCGCCGCGCCGGCCTACGACGGCCTGAACCTCGTGCTGAGCGGCAACGCCGTGACCGTCAACGGCGACCACGCGTATGCGCACATCGGTGCGTACAACAGCGCCGTGCTGACCAGCAACGCGGCGGCGCTGGGCGCGGCCGAAGTCTTCCTCGACACGGGCGCGCGGCTCTCGCTCGCCGGCGGCTCGACCCTGACCGTCGCGCGTAACCTCATCGCCGTGGGCGGCGCGACGGTGCTGTGCCGCGGGGCGAACACCGGCGCGCAGGTGGACGGCGTCTGGGCCGGCGCCGGCGTGACGCTGGCAGCCGGCACGGTTGTCGTCGGCGCGGGCTCGAGCTTCACGGCAGATGGGCAGGGCTACAAGCCCGTCGCCGCCGGCAGTGCCGGGCCGGGCGGCGCGGCGGGCTACAGCGGCGGCGGCTACGGCGGCATGGGCGGCTACGACAACGAGTGGCACGGGCGGGGCGCCACCTACGGCTCGACCACGGCGCCGGTGGACCTGGGCTCCTCGGGCGGCAATCACGGCGGCGCACTCGGCGGGGCGGGCGGCGGGGCGATCCGGCTGACGGTCACCGGCACGCTGCTCCTGGACGGCGTGATTTCCGCCAACGGCAGCGGCAACGCCTCGCACGCGGGCGCGGGCTCAGGCGGCGCGCTGTGGGTGACGGCCGGCGTGCTCGCCGGCGCCGGGCGGTTCGAGGCGAAGGGCGGCAACTATACCGAGTGGGCTGGCGGCGGCGGCGGCGGCGGGCGCATCGCGGTCTACTATGGAGAAGGCGCCGGCTTCAAGGGTTACACGGCCACCACGACGGCGGGTGGGGCCGGCTTCCGCGGCGGCGTGGTGGGCACGGCGATCTTCTTCGACACCTCCGTGCCGAACTACCGCGCCAGCGTCTACGAGCACTTCGTGCTGGCCGAGGACGAGGCGCCCACCTACGCGGCGCTGACGCTCGACGACGCCGCGCTGATGGAAGTGGGCGGCGGCGCCGTGGTGACCGTGACCGGTGCGCTGACGGTGATCGGCAACTCGACTCTGCTGCTGCACGGCAAGAACGTGAGCGGGCAGGTGGGCGGCGCCTGGGTGGGTGAGGGCGTGACGCTGAACGCCGGCGCCGTCACGGTGCTGGCGGGATCGTCGATCTCGGCGGACGGCCAGGGCTATGCCGGCACGTCGAGCGGCAGCAACGGTCCCGGCGGAGCGGCAGGCTACAGCGGCGGCGGTCATGGCGGCATCGGCGGCTACGACAACGAGTGGCACGCGCGGGGCGGCGCCTACGATTCCTCGACCCAGCCCGTCCAGCCCGGCTCCTCCGGCGGCAATCACAGCAGCTACGTGGGCGGCGCGGGCGGCGGCGTGCTCCGCCTCGTGGTGAGCGGCACGCTGACGCTGGACGGCGTCATCTCCGCCAACGGCGTGGGCAACACCTCGCACGCGGGCGGCGGCGCCGGCGGGTCGCTGTGGGTGACGGCCGGCGTGCTCGCCGGCGCGGGCCGGTTCGAGGCAAAGGGTGGCAGCTACACCGACTGGGCCGGCGGCGGCGGCGGCGGCGGGCGCATCGCCGTCTACTACACGGAAGGGGCCGGTTTCACGGGCTACACGACGTCCACGGCAGCCGGCGGCGCGGGCTTCCGCGCCGGCACGGTTGGCACGGTCGGCTTCTTCGACCAGTCCGCCGGCGCCGCGCCCGAGCAGACCGTGCTCAATGTCTGCCAGAACTTCGACTATCCCGCCGGTGCGGCCGTGACGCTGAAGCGCATCCAGCTCGGCTTCGCCGGCGCGACGGGCGCGACGCTGGTTTTCGGCACGAACACCACGCTGGCGGTCGGCGATGACGTGGACCTGCTCGGCGGCGCCACCCTGACCGTGGGCGGCGCGAGCACGGTGGCGGCCGGCAGCGTGACCATCCGCGGCAACTCCACCTTCGTCTGCGGCGGCGCCAACACCACCGGCAAGGTGGGCGACGCGTGGGCGGGGACCGGTGTCACGCTCAGCGTCGGCGCGGTCACGATCGAGGCGGGCTCGCGCCTCTCGGCCGACGGCCAGGGCTATGCCGGCACGTCGAGCGGCAGCAACGGTCCCGGCGGCGCGGCGGGCTACAGCGGCGGCGGCTACGGTGGCGGCGGCGGCTACGACAACGCTTGGAACGTGCCCGGCGGCACGTACGGCGACAACCTGCAGCCCACCGACCTCGGCTCTTCCGGTGGCAATTACAGCAGCTATGCGGGCGGCGCGGGCGGCGGCGCCATCCGGTTGATCGTCGCCGGAACCCTGACCCTGGACGGTGTCATCTCCGCCAACGGTGTGGGCAACACGTCGCACGCCGGCGCGGGTTCGGGCGGGTCGCTGTGGGTGACGACCGGCGTGCTGACCGGCGGCGGCCGGTTCGAAGCGCTGGGCGGCAATCGCACCGACTGGGCCGGCGGCGGCGGCGGCGGCGGGCGCATCGCGGTGTACGTTGCGGAAGGCGCCGGGTTCACGGGCTACGCGGCCTCCACGGCGGCGGGCGGAGCCGGCTGGCGCAACGGCACGGTCGGTACGGTCGGCTTCTTCGGCACTACGCAGCCGCACCTGCACCTCGCCGTCTACGAGTACTTCACGCTGCCGGCGAACAGCACCCTGCGTTTTGCGCACATCACGGTGGACGATGCCGGGCTGCTTTACGTGGGCGGCAACACGACGCTCAACGTCGAAGGCACGCTGACGCTCCGCGGCAACTCCACGCTGCTCGCCAGCTCGGTCAACAACACCGCCCAGGTGGGCGGCGCGTGGGCCGGGGCGGGCCTCACGCTCAACGCCGGGGCGGTCACGATCGAGGTGGGCTCGCGCCTCTCGGCCGACGGCCAGGGCTATGCGGGGGTGGCGGGCGGCAGCAACGGTCCCGGCGGCGCGGCGGGCTACAGCGGCGGCGGGTATGGCGGCGCGGGCGGGACGGACAACGCGGGAAGCGCGGCGGGCGGCGCCTACGGCGACAGCCTGCACCCCACCGACCTCGGCTCCTCCGGCGGCAATTACGGCGGCAGCGTGGGCGGCGCGGGCGGCGGCGCGCTTCGCCTGGTCGTGGCCGGGACGCTGACGCTCGACGGCGCGGTCTCCGCCAACGGCGTCGGCAACGCGTCGCACGCGGGTGCGGGTGCGGGCGGGTCGCTGTGGGTGTCGGCCAACGTGTTGGCCGGCAGCGGCGGCTTCGAAGCGAAGGGCGGCAACCGTACCGACTGGGCCGGCGGCGGCGGCGGCGGCGGGCGCATCGCGGTCTACTATAAGGACATCACCGCGTTCGGCGGCTTCGGCGCCTCCAGCGTGGCCGGCGGCGACAGCTACCGGGCCTCCGGCGCCGGCACGCTCGTGACCGTCGCGCGGCCCGCCGATCCGGCGGCGGACCTCGTGGTGAGCGCTGCGCAGGCCCCGGCCGGCGCCACCGCCGGGCAGAGCGTGGATGTGCGCTGGAGCGTGCGCAACGCCGGCACGGCGGATGCCGCGCAGGTCTGGGACGACGGCGTCTACTTCTCCGCGGACGCCGTGCTCGATGCCGCCGACCAGTGGCTGGCCGGACGGCGGCAGGGCGACCAGTCCCCGCTGGCCGCCGCCGCCGCGCCGTATGCGACCGACGCCTCCTTCACGCTCCCGCTCGTGGCGCCCGGCGCCTACTACCTGCTCTTCGTCACCAACCGCTGGGGCGAGCAGGACGAGAGCACGACAGCGAACAACCTCGTGGCCCGCGCCATCGCCATCGGCGCCGCGGGCGGGCTGCCCGACCTCGTCGTGAGCGACGCGCAGGCCCCCGCGGAGCTGGCGTGGGGCGCGAGCGGCGCCGTCACCTGGACCGTCCGCAACGCCGGGGCCGCCGCGGCGACTACGCTGTGGTTCGATGCGGTGTGGCTCTCCGCCGACGACCAACTCGACGCCGCCGACGTCCTGCTGACCGCCTCGAGCAGCAGCACGCACCTGCCCTTCGGCAACGGCGCCGCCTATACGCTGACGCGCACCATCACGATTCCCGCCGCCAGCGCCGCCGGCAAGCAGTACCTGCTCTTCAGCGCCGATCCGTATGGGGCCGTGCTCGAAACGAGCGAAGCCGACAACGTGCAGGCGGTGGCCATCGACCTGCCCGGACCCGACCTCGCCGTTGCGCAGGTCACCGTGCCGGCGGCGGTCAACCTGGGTCAGACCGTGGACGTGAGCTGGGTGGTGGTTAATGGCGGCGCCGGCCCGGCGCTGGCCGCCTGGCTCGACCGCGTCTACCTGTCGGACGACGCCGTCCTCGACGCCGGCGACCGCCTGCTGGCCGAAGTCAGCCAGGCCGCCCGCGTCCCGCTGGCCGGCCCGACGGGAACGTACACGGCGACGGCTGCCGTGACCATCCCGCTCGACACGAACCTGGCCACCAGCTACCTGCTGTTCGTGACCGACGCCGCCGGCACGCTGCCCGAGACGAACGAGGTGAACAACCGCTTCGCCCAGCGCCTGGTGAGCAACGCCCCCGACCTCGTGCTCGCCGCCGCGGCCGCGCCGGCGGCGGCCAGCTGGGCCGCGACCGTCGCCGTGACGTGGACCGTCGAAAACCGGGGCAGCGGCGACGCCAATGCCGACTGGAACGATCGCGTCTACCTCTCCGACGACGCGCTGCTCGATGCCGGCGATACGCTGCTGCTGACCTGGGACGCCGCGGCCGCCACGCCGCTGGCCGCGGCGACCGGCGTCTACCGCGTCGAGACCGCCGTCACCATCCCGGCCGGCGCCGCGCGCGGGGCGCGCTACCTGCTGATCGTGGTCGATGCCGACGGGCGCCAGCAGGAGCTCGACGAGGCCAACAACCGGCAGGCGCTGGCCCTGCGCATCGAGGCGCCGAACCTGGCCTTCACCGACGGCACGGCGCCCGCCGCGGGCGGGTGGGGCGAGACCGTGACCGTCGGCTGGACCGTCGCCAACGGCGGCGACGGCGCGGCCGTGGGCGCCTGGCGCGACGCGGTGTATCTCTCCGCCGACGCCGTGCTCGACGCGACCGACCGCCTGCTGACCGCGGTGACGCCCGCGGCGGCCACCCCGCTCGCCGCCGGCGCGGCCTACACGCTGTCGCGGCAGGTCGAGCTGCCCTTCACCGGCGCCACGGGCCCGCATTACCTGCTGCTGGCGGCCGACCGCGACGCGGCGCTGGCCGAGACCGACGAGACGGACAACCTGCGCGCGCTGGCCATCGAGCTGCGCGACACGCTTGGCCCGCGCGTTGCGGCCTTCAGCCCGACCGGCCAGCTCAACAGCGCTGTCGGCAGCGTCACCGTTGCCTTCAACGAGCCGATCGCCGCCGCCAGCTTCACGGGCGCGGACGTGCAGGTGCAGACGCCGGGCGGGCTGCTGGCCGCCGCCGTCACGGTCACCGCGCTCGACGACCGCACCTTCCGGCTCGACTTCCCCGCGCAGACCACGGATGGCCGCTACACCGTTTCCCTGGGCCCCGACATCCTGGACCTGGCCGGCAACCGCCTCGCCGCGTACGTTTACGCCGCGGACTTCGAGAGCGGCGCGGGCAGCGAATGGAGCGACCGCACGACGACCAACATAGCGGACACGACGCGCTTCCTCGGGTCGTTCGCCAACCTGACCGACACCCTGACCGTCGCCAACCTGACCGCGCACACCGCGCTGGAGGTGGTCTGGGACCTGTACGTGCTCGCCTCCTGGGACGGCAACAGCAGCGGCGTTGGGCCGGACTACTGGGGTTTCACGGTGGACGGGCGCGCCGTGCCGCCCTTCGAGCACACCTTCTCCAACTTCGACTACGGCAACCAGAGCTACCCGGGCCGGCCGACCCGCACCGGCCGGTGGGTCACCACCAACGGCGGCTGGACCGACGCCCTGTACGCCGAGCTCGCGCAGGGCGTGGCGCACACCGCCGCCGGCGCGGGCCTGCAGTTCTACGGGCGCAACCTGCAGGGCGTGGGCGACGAAAGCTGGGGCCTGGACAACGTGCGCGTCGCCGTGACCAGCGCCGCGGGCGGGACCTATGCCGCCTCGTTCACGCTCGAACGCAACGGCCCGCTGGTCGTCGGCGTGGACCCAGACGGCGCCGTCAACGACAGCCTCTCCGCCATCACGGTCAGCTTCAACGAAGCGCTGGATCCCGCCAGCTTCGGCGCCGATGACATCCGCCTGCTCGGCCCCTCCGGGCAGATCGTCGCGGTGGGCGCCCCCGTGCGCACCGCCGGTAACAGCTACCGCCTCACGTTCGCCGCGCAGAGCGCCCCGGGCCTCTACACGCTGACCGTGGGACCGGACGTGACCGACCTCGCCGGCAACCCGATGAACCAGAACGGCAACGGGACGAACGGCGAAGCGGCGGATGCCTTCACCCGCGCGCTGACCCTGCGCATTGCCGACCTCGTGGCCGAAGCGCTGCGCGCGCCGGCCGCCGTCGCGTGGGGCCAGGTCGTGAACGCGAGCTGGGACGTGGCCAACCGCGGCAACCGCGACACGACCGGCGCCTGGCTGGACGAAGTCTACTTCTCCGCCGACGCCGCCTGGGACGCCGGCGACACGCTGCTCGCGAGCGTGCCTGCCGCCGCGCACACCCCGCTCGCCGCCGGCGCCACCTACACCGGCTCCGCGGAGATTACGATCCCGGGCGGCGCGACGCCGGGCGTGTGGTACCTGCTGGTCGTGACCGACCGGGCCGCCGCGCAGGTGGACGCCGACCGCGCCAACAATGCGCGCGCCGTCGCGGTGGACGTGCGCACCGCGCCCGACCTGCTGGCGCGCAGCAGCCTGGCCGCGGCCTTCACGGGCGCGCACGTCTACGGCGCCGCCGGCACGGGCCAGGCCGCCCGCCAGGATACGCTGCGCAGCCAGCCCGCGACCTTCATCGTGCGCCTGCAGAACCGCGGCGTCGCGGCCGAGACCTTCCTGCTCAACGCCAACGCCGCCGGGGCGAACTGGACTGCGGCCTGGTACGATGCCGCGGCCGGCGGCAGCCCGATCACGGCCGCCCTGACCGGCGCCGGCTGGAGCACCGGCCCGCTGGCCGGCGGCGCGTGGCAGGAGTTGCGCGTCGAGGTGACGGCGGGCGACGCCGCGGCGCTGGAGAGCGTGCAGAGCCTGCTGCTTACCGCGCGCCTTGCGTCCGACGCCACGCGGCAGGACGCGGTGCTCATCCAGGCGCGCTACCGCGAGCAGTTCGATGCCGCCGCGGAATTCGCGGCCGCCGAGAACCCCGCCTGGGCGTGGAGCTATGGCTGGAGCGCCGCGGCGGGCGGCGCGTTCACGCCGTTCGGCGACCACCGCGGGCAGGGCGGTCTCGACGTGTGGCGCGGCAACCTTGGCGCCGACGGCAGTCCGGCTGTCGCGCACAACGGCACCGCGCAGACCATCGGCGCGACGCCGGCCTGGGCGCCCGGCCAGCTCAGCCTGCAGCCCGGCCCCGCCGGGCAGGTCGCCGTCCTGCGCTGGACTGCGCCGGCCGCCGGCCCCTGCACGCTGACGGCCGCCTTCACCGCCCTGGACAGCGCAACCGCCACGGTCCATGTGCTGCTCAACGGCGTCGCGCTGTACGAGGGCACGCTCGACGGCCTCGGCAGCACGGCGCGCTTCGGCAACCAGGCGCCGTTCGCCGTGCAGGCGGGCGACACGCTGGACTTTGTCGTCGGGCCGAATGGCGCCAACGCCAGGGACGTCGTCGCGCTCGCCGCGACCGTCAGCCTCGCCCCGCCGGCGGACCTCGCCGTGAGCGCGCTGCAGGCGCCGGCCGCCGCCGCGGTCGGGGCCACGGCGGACGTCGCCTGGACCGTGGTGAACCAGGGCGCCGGCGCGGCGCGCGCCGTCTGGCACGACCGCCTCTACCTCTCCGCCGACGCCGTGCTCGATGGCTCCGACCGGCTCCTGGCCGAAGTCTCCGCCGACGCCCACGCCCCGCTCGCCGGCGCCGGCGGCGCCTACACCGTCAACCTCTCCGTCGCCATCCCGATGGTCGCGCCGGGCACGTGGCGCCTCATCGTCGTGGCCGATGCCGACCAGCAACAGCCCGAGTCCGACGGGGCCAACAACAGCCGCGTGCTGGCGCTCGAGGTGCAGGCGCCCGATCTCACAGTGACCGACGTCACCGCGCCGGCCGCCGCGACGTGGGGCGAGACCATCACGGTCGCCTGGACCGTCCGCAACGTCGGCGCCGTCACCGCGCACGGCGACTGGCGCGACGCCATTTACCTCTCGTCCGACGCAACCCTGTCGGCCGATGACGTCCTGCTGCTGGACGAAGCCGTCGCCACCGTCCCGCTGGCCGGCGGCGCCGCGTACACCGTCACCCGCAGCCTGACGCTGCCCGCCACGCAGGGGACCGGCCGCTACCTGCTGGTCGTGGCCGATGCGGCTGCCACCCAGACCGAGCGCGACGAGGGCAACAACGCCGCCGCGCGCGCCGTGGCCATCGCCAGCCCGAACCTCACGGTCGAAACCGCGACCGCGCCCGCCGCTGCCGGCTGGGGCGAGACGGTCTCCGTCAGCTACACCGTGGTGAACAACGGCCTCGGCGATGCGCTGGCCGACTGGCAGGACGCCATCTACCTCTCGCTCAACCCCGTGCTGGACGCCGGCGACACGCGCCTTACGCTCGAAGACGTGGCCGGCCGCTCGCCGCTGTCGGCGGGCGGGCGTTACACGCTGACGCGCAACCTGACGCTCAGCGCCGCCACGGGCGCCGGCGCGCGCTACCTGCTCTTCGTGGCCGACAGCGGCGCCGCGCAGTTCGAGACCGACGAGACGGACAACGTCCGCGCCGTGGCGCTCACGCTCGACGGGCCGAACCTGCAGTTCGCCGCCGCCACCGCGCCCGCCGCGGCGGGGTGGGGCGAGACGGTGACCGTGAGCTGGACCGTGCGCAACAGCGGCGGCGCCGCCGCGCTGCCGCCGTGGCAGGACTCGGTCTATCTCTCCGCCGACCCGCTGCTCGACGCCGGCGACACGCACCTCGTGACCGACCGCGGCACGGTGCAGGCCGCGCTGGCCGCCGGCGGGAGCTACACCATCACGCGCAACGTCGCCCTGCCCGAGGGGGCCGCGATCGGGCCGCGCTACCTGCTGATCGTCACCGACGGCGCGCCGGAGCTGGCCGAGACCGACGAGACGGACAACGTGCGCGCCCTCGCCCTGACCGTCGGCGGGCCCGACCTGGCGCTCGACGTCGTCACCGCGCCCGCCGCGGGCCTGACCAACGGCCTGGTCTCCGTCGGCTGGCGCGTCGTGAATGCGGGCGCGGGCGCGACGGTGGCGACGGCGTGGATGGACCGCGTCTACCTCTCGGCCGACGGCAATCTGGCCGGGGCGCTCGTGCTCGGCACCTTCGCCCACGCGGGGGCGCTGGCCGCCGGCGCCAGCTACGCGCAGGTGCAGGACGTGCGGCTGCCGCAGGAGCTTGGCGCGGGCCCGTACTGGGTGCTCGTCGTGACCGACCTGACGGACGCCGTGCGCGAGGTGCCGGGCGAGCGGGGCAACCAGGGCGTCAGCCCCACCTCCATCGCCGTGACGCTGGCGGACGTGCCGGAGCTCGTGCCCGAGACCGTCAGCGGGCCGCTGGCCGCCAATGCCGGGCAGCTGGTCGCCGTCACCTGGACCGTGCGCAACGCCGGCGCGGCGGAGGCGGCCGCGCCGTGGACCGACCGGCTCTACCTTTCGGCGGACGGCCTGCTCGCCGGCGCCGACCTGCTGGGCGCTTTCGTGCGGAGCGGCGCGCTGGGCGCGGGCCAGACCTATACGCGCACGGAGCACGTCCTGCTCCCGCTCAAGGCTGACGGCGCCTACACGCTGCTGCTGGTGACCGATGCCGAGGCGCAGGTTTACGAGCGCGCCGGCGAGGGGAACAACCAGCTCGCCGCCGCGCAGACGCTGGGCCTGCGGCACGCGGACCTCGTCGTGGACGGCGTTGTCGCGCCCGCGACGGCGGACTCCGGCACGCTGATCGCGGTGAGCTGGAACGGCCGCAACGCCGGCAGCGGGCCGACCCTCGTGGGGTGGCGCGACCGCGTGTACCTCTCCACCGATGCCGTGCTGGGGGCGGATGACGTCGCGCTCGGCGACGTCGCGCGCGCCGGTTCGCTGGAGGCCGGCGGCACGTTCACGGGCAGCCTCACCGTCCGGCTGCCGAACGGCCTGAGCGGCGTCTACCGGGTGCTCGTTGCGGCGGATGCCGCGGACCAGGTCGAGGAACACACCGCGGAGGGCAACAACGTTGGCGCCGCCGCCGCGCTGGCTGTCACGCTCGCGCCGTACGCCGACCTCGAGACCTCCGGCGTCACCGCGCCGGCGCTGGCCATCGGCGACCCGGTGGACCTGACCGTCAGCTGGACCGTGCGGAACGTCGGCACGGGCACGGGTCCCGTGGCGCAGTGGGTGGACCGCGTCGTGCTCTCCCCCGACGCCGTGCTGGGCAACGGCGACGACCTGGAGGTGGCGCGCTACGCGCACGACGGCCTGCTGCCCGTGGGCGTGACCTACACGGAGACGCGGATCGTGCCGCTGCCGGGCAACCTCACGGGGCGCTACCACCTCTTTGTCCAGGCCGACGCGGCGGACGACGTCTACGAGCACACCAACCTGGGCGCCAACGCCGCCGAGCCGAACCACCTCGTGGATCTCATGACGATCCCCTACGCCGACCTGGTCGTGCCCGGCGTCCTCGGGGACACGGCGGGGCGCACGGGCGAGGCCATTGCCGTCAGCTGGTCGGTGCTCAACCAGGGCATCGGGGCGACGAACGATACGACCTGGTCGGACCGCGTCTGGCTGGCCGCCACCGCGGCCGGCGCCGGGGCGCGCACGCTTGGCTCGTTCGGCCACCTCGGGGCGCTGGCGGTGGGCGAAGGCTACGAACGCACGGTCACCGTGGCCCTGCCTACCGACCTCGCCGGCGGCACGTACTACCTCTTCGTGACCACGGGCGGGCCGTTCGAATTCCTGTACGCCGACAACAACACGACGCGCGCCGCCGCGCCGCTGTACGTCACGTACGTGCCGCCGCCGCCCGTGGACCTGCGCGTGCTCGACGTGCAGGGGCCGGCCGCGGCGATGGAGGGCGACGCCCTCGACGTCACGTGGCGCGTCACGAACCTCGGCCCCGAAAGCACCGCCGCCGCCTGGACCGACACCGTGCTGCTCGCGCGCAACGGCGACCTCAACCAGGCCCTGACGCTCGGCAGCTTCCGGCGTTACCAGGGGCTCGAGGCGGGCTACACCTACACGCGCACCGAGCACTTCACCCTGCCGACCCGCATCGAGGGCGTCTACCAGATCATCGTGCGCACCGACAGCGGCAGCGAGGTGGTCGAGACCAACGAAGACAACAACCGCCGCGCCGCGCTCGACGCGCTGGTGATCTCGCTCTACCCGCGGTCCGACCTGCAGGTCACGCAGATGCTCGCCCCGACGCGCGTCAACGCGGGCGGCGTGATAGACGTCGAGTGGACGGTGACCAACCTCGGCACGGCGGCGACGCCGACCGGCGGCTCGCGCTGGCAGGACGGCGTGTACCTGTCGCTCGATCACCGCTGGGACAGCGGCGACCGGCTGCTGGGCGCGCTGGCCAACGGCAGCGCCCTGGGCGTGGGCGAGGCCTACCACTCCACCGGCCACTACAGCGTGCCCGACGGGGCCGGCGGCAACTTCTACGTGATCGCCAAGGCCGACATCAACGGCAACGTGGACGAAACGCCGCAGGAGGGCAACAACGCCACCGCCTGGCTGATGGTCGTGGACTTCACCGCCGTGGAGGTGCGCCCGCCCGACCTCGTGTGCAGCAACGTCGCCGCCCCGGCCGAAGCCTTCGACGGCACCTCCCTGGTCGTGCGCTACACGGTCACCAACCGCGGCGCCGGCATCACCTATCCCGCGGGCTGGACCGACACGGTCTGGCTGGCGCGCAGCGATGCCCGCCGGCCGCGGGGCGGCGAGAATGCCGACGTGCAGATCGGTTCGGCCGGGCACAGCGGCGCGCTCGAGGTCGGCGAGTTCTACGAGAACAGCGTCACTGTCACGCTGCCGGCCCACATCACCGGCCAGTACTACCTCGTCGTCTGGGCCGACGCGTACAATGGCGTCTGGGAGCAGGCGTTCGACGTCAACCTGAACCCGAAGATCCCGAACGACTTCGAGAGCAGCAACATCGCCTCGACGCGGCTGAACGTGCTCTACACGCCGCCGGCGGACCTGGAGATCACGCAGCTCACGGCGGCCGCCTCCGCGCTGGGCGGCACGGCGACGTCGGTGTCGTGGACGGTTGCGAACAACGGCACGAACCAGACGGACCGCGAGAGCTGGGCGGACGTCGTTTACCTCTCGACCGACGACAGCCTCGACGACGGCAAGGGGGAGGCCTGGCTGGTCTTCGGCGTGCCGCATACCGGCACCCTGCTGCCCGGCGCAGCCTACAGCGTGGACGCCACCTTCACGCTGCCGCCCACGGCGTACGGCTCGCACTTCATCGTCCAGACCAACGCCGACCCGCGGAAGATCCTGATCCAGGACGACACGTTCCTGTCGGACCTGTTCGAGGAGGTCAACGGCATCTTCGAACGCGCCGAGCAGAAGCTCGGCAAGCCGCTGGCGCAGGCGCGCCGCTCGGACATAGCGAACCTCTCGTCCGCCGACCTGCTGTGGATTCTCTGCGGCGAGGGGAATATCGGCTTTGTCGGCGTGTGGGAGGGGCCGTACACGAACAACAACACCCGCTCCGCGCCGTGCGCGGTGACGAATGTGCCCCCGGACCTCGCCGTGACAGCGGTGACGACGCAGCCCGAGGCCTACTCGGGCGACGGCGTGGCGGTGAGCTGGACGGTCACGAACGTCGGCGCCGGGGCGGTCTGGTCCAACACGAAGTACTGGTACGACTACGTGTACCTCTCGCCCGATCCGGTGTTCGTCTTCAGCCGCGCCCTGCACGTTGCCACGGTCACGCACAGCGCCGCCACGCCGCTGGGCGCCGGCGAGTCCTACACCGCCTCCGCCACGCTCACCCTGCCGGCGGGGATCGAGGGGCGCAAGTACCTGCACGTCTTCACCGACCGCAATCCCTACGCCGAACGGTACGGGGAGATCGATGTCGTCCGGCCGCAGGAGTACCCTGGCTGGCCCGCCGCCCTGACCGGCCGCGTGTGGGAAGGCACGCCGGTGACGACGGCAAAACTGAATAACACGGCCGCCACCGTGCTGACCGTGATCTACCGCGAGGCCGACCTGCAGATCGTCTCCGCCGCCGTGCCGGCGACGGGCGAGTCGAGCGGCACGCTCACGGTGGGCTGGAGCGTCGCCAACCGCGGCACGCGCGCGACGCGCGAGGGCGGGTGGGTGGACCGCGTGTACATCTCGCAGGACGCCTCGCTCGACGCGTATGACGAGCTGCTGGGCAGCGTGACGCACACCGGCATCCTCGACGTGAACGGCCAGTACGACGCAAGCTGCGCCGTGCGTCTGCCCGACGACATCCAGGGCGCCTACTACATCTTGATCTACGCCGATTCGCCGGTCGGGCCCAACCCGTACGGCGAGCCCCTGCCGTACCCGGCCACCTACGGCGCCGCGCGGCTGGAGGGCAGCGGCGCGGGCCGCGTAAACGAGTATCGCGGCGAGGGCAACGGGCTGCTGGCGCGGCCCCTCGCCGTCACGTGGTCGCCCGCCGCGGACCTTGTCGTGACGGCGGTCGCCGTGGACGCCCACGTCCTGCTGGGTCGCACCTTCCAGGTGTCGTACACGGTCACGAATCGCGGCGCGGGGGCCACGCTCGACCGGCAGTCGTCCTGGTCGGATTACGTGTACCTCTCCCGCGACCAGTACCTCGACACCAACAGCGACATCTACCTCAGCGCTGTGAGTCACACCGGCGGGCTGGCGGCGGACGGCTCCTACGGCGCGACCCGCGCCTATGGCGTGCCGCGCGGGCTGCTGGGGCCGTATTACGTGTTCGTGGTCACCGACGTGCCGGACGGCACGCATCCGCGCGGCCGGGTGTTCGAGAACAACGCGGAGGGCAACAACGCCACCGCCTCCGCCGTGCCCATGCTGATCGAGCAGCCGCCGCCCGCCGACCTCGTCGTGGACGAGGTGACGCTGCCGTCCGTCGTCGTGTACGCCAGCGATGTCGTGACCATCTCCTGGACCGCGTCGAATCACAGCACCGAAGCGCTCACCGCCTACTGGGACGATGCGGTCTACCTGTCCGCCGACGCGCTCTGGGACCTCGGCGACCGCCTGATCGGGCGGGTGGGGCAGGGCGCCCCGCCGACGCCGACCGAGGGCGCGCGCCTCAAGACCCTGCTGCCGGGCGAGAGCTACACGGCCGCGCTGACGGCAGCCCTGCCCACGGTCATGCCCGGCAACTACCGGGTCATCGTGCGGGCGGACATCTTCGACGACATCTACGAGGGCGCCGGCAACGCCAACAACCGCCAGGCGTCGGCGAACAGCCTGACCGTCGCCGTGAAGACGCTCCTGCTCGACGTCCCGGCCGCGCTGACGCTCGCCACCGGCCGCGAGCTGCTCTACCGCGTGCAGGCGCCAGCCAACGAGACGCTGGAGGTGAAGCTGGCCTGCGCCGACGACAGCGGCCAGAACGAGCTGTACATCCGCTACGAAGCGCTGCCCAACTCCATCCACTACGACGCCGCGTTCGAGGGCCATCTCTGGGCCGACCAGACCGCGCGCGTGCCGACGACGCAGGCCGGCTGGTACTACATCCTCGTGCGCGCGGTCAGCGACGCCGCCGGCACGTCCGCCACGCTGAAGGCGCGCATCGTGCCGTTCGGCATCACGGAGGTTTACGCCGACACCGGCGGCGACAGCCGCTACGTCACCCTGACCCTCCGCGGCGCCAAGTTCGACCCCGCCGCCATCGTCAAGCTCGTGCGCCCGCAGTTCGCCGAGTATGAGCCGGTGAACTACCGCGTCATCAACGCCACGAAGATCATCGCGACGTTCGACCTGCGCGCCGCGCCGCACGGCTTGTACGACGTGCAGGTGCTCAACCCCAGCGGCCTGCAGGCGACCGAGCCGTACCGCTTCCAGATCGAGGACGCGCTGCCGCTCGACCTGACCGTCGGCATCGGCGGCCCCTCGACCCTCGACCTCGGCGAAGTGGGCTGGTACGGGATGGGCCTCTACAGCCTCACGAACGTGGACACGCCGTACGTGCATGTCGAGTTCGGCCTGCCGCGGCTTTCGAATCCGCACGCGTCGCTGATCCCCGGCGAGCGGCTGGTCTTCCGCACGAACCTCTCCGGCGCGCCCGGCCTCGCCGACGTGCCGTGGGCCGAGCTCGACTCCATCGTCAACATCGACGGCCAGCTGATGGCGCCGGGCTTCACCTATGACTTCATCAACCAGGGCTACGCCGCGCTGACGTTCACCGCCGACGTCTACCCCGAGCTGCGCCGCCTGCTCCAGGAGGATCCGGACTTCCTGAAGAACCTGATGGCGTGGGATCTCGATGCGCTGAGCTTCGAGTTCTACGTGCACGCCTCGGCCACCCCGCTGACGACGGACGAGTACGTCTCCTACCAGCTGGACCAGGCCGCGCAGATGCGCGCGCGCATCCTCGCCGACAACAGCGCGTCGCTGGCCCTGCGCGGCGCCGTGGCGGATGCCGACACGTGGGGCAACGCCTACCTCGCCTACCTGACCGACGCCGGCCTGCTGCGCGCCGAGGACGAGCCGCCGGAGATTCGCGAGACCCCGCTCTTCGCGAGCTTGATGTCCACCATCGCCGCCGGGCTCCTGGGCGACGACGCCGTGCGCGCGGGCGAGTCGGACCTCGTGGCTTTCTTCGCGCAGATGCGCGCGTGGTACGGGCACGATCCGGACGCCTACGGTGACGGCGGGCTGCCCGACACCGCCGCGCTCGACCTGCACCTCTCGCACCCGACGCACGTCGCGGCGTTCAAGGTCACCGTCCGCATGAAGGACCTCGAGACGGCGGCGGATGGCGAGCAGGTCGCGGACGTGAACCTGCGCGACTACTTCGGCTACGGCGGCGCGCTGAGCACGGCCGTGCGCCTCGTCGGCCCGCAGGGCGTCGGCGCGGACAACGTCGTGCCGGCCGCCACGCCGCTGCCCTACTCGATCGTCTTCGAGAACCCCGCCTCCGCCGCGCGGCCCGTCGCCGAGGTCCGCATCCTGCAGGCGCTGGACGACGATTTCGACGAGCGCTCCTTCCGCCTGGGCGACATCCGCGTCGGCGACCTCGCCGTCCACATCCCCGCCGGCCGCGGGGCGTTCAACGGCGAGTTCGACTTCATCGCGGAGCGGGGCTTCGTCCTGCAGGTCACCGCCGGCGTGGATGTGCTGACGCGCACGGCGCTGTGGGTGCTGACCGCCATCGACCCCGCGACAGGGCTCGCCCTGAACGACGACAAGCTGGGCCTGCTGCTGCCGAACACCGACCTCACGCAGCACGGCATCGTCAGCTACACGCTCAAGGCCCGCGACGGCCTGCCCACCGGCACGGCGCTCACCGCCTCGGCCCGCGCCTTCTACGACCAGTCCGCGCCGCTGGACACCGCCACCGTCACCAACCTGCTCGACGGCGTGGCGCCCGCGACGACGCTGACCGTGGGCGCGCTGAGCGGCGGGCTGTGGTCGCTGAACTGGTCCGCGGCCGACGACGCGGCGGGCTCGGGCGTGACCCAGTACGCGGTGTTCGTGTCGGTGGACGACGGGCCGTACGAGACGTGGCTGCGCGACACGCAGCTGACCACGGCGCTGTACGAGGGGGTGGCGGGCCAGTCGGCGCGCTTCGTCGTCCTGGCGGTGGATGCCGCCGGCAACGTCGAGGCTGCGCCGGCCGGGGTGACGCTGCCGGCGTACAAGCCGCTGCGCAACCTCGGCGCCGCGCCCGCCGCGCCGGAGACCGACACCGGGATCGAGCGCGCGCCGGTGACGCCGCAGCCGTCCGTGAACCCGCTGTTCACGCAGCTCCTGCTGCAGGTGCCCGCGCGGCAGGCCGCGTCCGCGCCCTCCGCGTTCGCCGTCGTCTACGAGCCGTTCACCATGAGCGCCTTTGCGCGCAACATACCCGGCTCGGGCGCGGGCATCGGCCCCCTCGGCATCGCCTTCTCACCCGACGGCGCAAGCGTCTACATCAGCGGCGGCGCGGGCCGCAACGCGCTTTACCGCTTCAGCCTGCTCGGCGGCCGCGCCGGCGAGCCGCTGGCGGCGCTCGACGTGCCGGTCTACGACCTGGCGTTCGACGCCGGCGGCCGGCTCTGGGCCACGACGGGCGGCGGGCCGCTGCTGGAGCTCGATCCCGCCACGGGCGGCCTCCTCGGGCGCTACGGCGACGGCATCGGGCTCGGGCTCGCGGCGGACGCCGCCGGCGGGCGCCTGTACGTCTCCGCCACGAGCGGCGTCGTGCTGTTCGATACCGCCACGCGCACCTTCACGCCCTTCTCCTCGACGCGCGTCGACGGGCTGGCGCTCGCCCCGGACGGGAGCCTCTGGGGCGCCACCTGGCCGGCGGACGGCAACGTCGTGCGCTTCGACGCGCGCGGGCGGGCGGCCGTCATGTTCGAGCTCGCCGAGCCCGCCGAGGGGCTGGCCTTCGGGCAGCCCGGCACCGCGCTGGCGAACCTGCTCTTCGTTTCGCACGCCACGGGCGGCGCGCTGACGGTCATCGATCTCGTGGCGAACCAGGTCGCGACCCTCGCCACGGGCGGCACGCGCGGCGACTTCCTCCACGTCGGGCCGGACGGCCGCCTCTACCTCGCGCAGAGCACGCAGGTGGACGTCCTCCAGCCGCTCACACCGCCGCGCGTGGCCGCCACCGACCCCGTGCCGCACGAGGTGCTCCACCCCGGCCTCCATGCGCTGCAGGTCGTGTTCGACGCCGACATGCTGCAGGACGACAGCGCCGCCGCCGTCACCCGGCCGGGCCACTACACGCTGCGCGGGACGCGCAACAACCAGACGATCGAGATCGGCCTCGTGACGTACGACGCGCCGACGCGCACGGCCACGCTCTGGTTCGACGCGCTCGCCGCCGACACGTACCAACTCGCCGTCGCCCGGACGGTGCAGAGCGAGCTCGGCCTGCCGCTGGCCGCGGCCTACGACACGCCATTCACCGTGCTCGAGGAGCTCCCCGGCGCCGGCGCGCTGACCTTCAGCAACACGCGGCGCGACAGCGCGGCGGGCACCGTGGCGTTCGAGCTCGTGCTGACGAACCCGCACGACTACGTCCTGGTCGCGCCGTTCCGCGTGATCTTCGAGGGGCTGGCCGGAACCGGCGTCAGCGTGGTCGGGGCCGACGGCGTGACGGCCGAAGGGCACCCGTACGTGGACCTCGCGCCCGACGCGCAGGCGACCCTCGCGCCGCAGGCCAGCACCCTCGCGCGCACGATCACCCTGCTCAATCCGGCGAACCTTGTGCTCGACCTGCAGCCGCGCATCGTGGTCTTTGTCGCGGCGAATGCCCAGCCGGCCTTCACCTCCGCGCCCGCCGCGCGCGCGGCCGTGAGCCAGCCTTACACCTACAGCGCGCAGGCCGCCGATCCCGAGGGCGCGGCGCTGGCCTTCACCCTCATGCGCGGGCCCGCGGGCGCCACGGTCGACCCCGCCACCGGCGTGCTGTCGTGGCTGCCGCCGGCGGCCAGCGGGGCGACGGCGGCCTTCGAGCTGCGCGCCTACGACGCCCGCGGCGGCTATGCGCGGCAGGCCTGGACCGTGGACGTCGCGGCGGCGAACACCCCGCCCGCGGTCATGCCCGTGGCCGATCAGGTCGTGCACGAGGGCGAGTGGCTGGTCGTGCCCGTGGCGGGCTTCGACGCCGATGGCGACGCGCTGGTCTACTGGGCCGACAACCTCCCCGGCGGCGCGGTCTTCGACGCCGCCAGCCGCACCCTGCGCTGGCTGCCCGACGGCGCCTCCGCCGGGCGCTACGCCGACGTGCGCGTCTACGTCTCCGACGGGCTGGCCGACAGCTGGGACGCGTTCGAGGTGCTCTGCCTGAACGCCAACCAGGCGCCCACGCTCGATCCGCTGCCGGCGCGCACGCTGCAGGAGGGGCAGCAGATCCAGGTGGTCCTGCACGGGGCCGACGCGGACGGCGACGAGCTGACGTTCAGCGGCGTCAACCTCCCCGCCGGCGCCTACGTGCACCCGTCGGCCGGGCTCTTCATCTGGCGGCCGCTCTACTACCAGGCCGGCGCCTACGCCATCCAGCTCGTCGCCAGCGACGGCCACGCGACGGTCACGCAGACGCTGTCCGTGAGCGTCGCCAACGTCAACGGCCAGGTCGAGCTGCGCCTGCCGGAGCAGTGGGTCGTCTACGAAGGCCAGGCGCTGCAGCTCAACGTGGCGGCCGTGGACCCCGATCACCCCGGCAGCGCGCCCGTGCTGCTGCCCGACGGCTCGCTGGATTCGTCCGGCCCCTCCGCCCCACTGACCTGGGCGCACACGGCGCTGCCCGCCGGCTGCACGTTCGACGCCGAGACGCAGGCGCTGCGCTGGACGCCGGGCTACACGCAGGCCGGGAACTACGCGCTGACGTTCACGGTCACGGATGACGGCGACGACACCGGCGCCGCCACCACGGCGACAACGACGCTGCACGTCGAGGTGCGCGACGCCAACGCCGCGCCCGCGCTGGACGCCATCGCCAACCAGACCGTGGCCGCCGGCGCCACCCTCGACATCGCCTGCGCGGCCACGGATGCCGATGGCGAGCCGCTGCGCTTCACCGCGAGCGGCCTGCCCGGGTTCGTCACGCTCACCGATCATGGCAACGGCACCGCCACCCTGCGCGCCGCGCCCGGCATCCTCAACCGCGGCAACTACGTCGTGGCCGTCACCGCTCTGGACACCGGCAACGGGGACCCCGCCGGCGTGCTCGGCGCGACGCGGCAGTTCGTCCTGACGGTGCTCGTGGACAACGCCCCGCCGGTCATGGCGGAGGTCGGCAGCCGCGTGGCGCTGATCGGCCAGGAGCTGGTGGTGGAGGTGCGCGTCGCGGACCTCGACGACGAGCCGCTGACCTACACCGCCGTGGGGCTGCCCGCGGGGGCGGTGTTCGAAGCCACCGGCGTATACGGCCTGGCGCGGCTGCGCTGGACGCCGGCGGCCGGCGACGCGGGCACGCACGCGGTGACGCTGCAGGTGGCGGACGCGGGAAACGGTGTGGCCACGCGCGTGCTCGGCGACAGCCGCACGATCCAGCTGCTCGTGCGCGCGGCCAACGCCGCCCCCGTGCTGGCCCCGCTGGGTGACCAGGCGCTGGCCGAGGGCCAGGCGTTCGCGCTCACGCTCGGCGCGCAGGACGCCGACGGGGACGCGCTCATCTTCTCCGCAACGGGGCTGCCGGACGGCGCGGCCTTCGATCCCGTCGCCGGGCGGCTGACCTGGCAGCCGGCCATGGACCAGGCGGGCCGTTACACCGTGCGCGTGGGTGTGACCGACGGCGTGGCCGCGAGCTACGAAGACGTCACGCTGAGCGTGGCCCCGGTCAACCAGGCTCCGATCTTCGCGCAGCTGCCGGGCTTCGTTGCCCAGGAGGGCGTCCTGCTGGCCTTCACCGTCACGGCCGGGGATCTCGACAACGACGCGCTGACCTGCAGCTTCGACGGCGCGCCGCCGGCGGGCGCGAAGCTCGACTCCGTCACCTGGCAGTTCACCTGGACGCCGGGCTATGACCAGGCCGGCGCGCACACGCTGCGCTTCGCCGCCATGGACCCCTCCGGCGCCCGCGCGACCCTCGCCGTGGAGATCGAGGTGTTGAACGTCAACCGGGCGCCGACGCTGAACGACCTGGGCGGGCACGTGGTGCTGGTCGGCGAGGAGTTCGTGTTCACGCTGCCCGGCAGCGACCCTGACAGCGGCACGACGCTGATCTACAGCGCGAGGGACCTGCCGGCCGGGGCGACGCTCGATCCGGCCACCGGCGTGCTGCGGTGGCGCCCGACGGCGACGCAGGTGGACACGTTCTACCCGCTCTTCACGGTCAGCGACGGGCGGCTCACGAGCAGCCGGACGCTGGAGCTCGTCGTCAGCCATGACCCGATTCCGCCGCTCGTCCTCGTGGCGCTGACGCCGAGCTTCCCCGTCCCCGCGGGCCAGAGCGTGCTGATTCACGTGGCCGCCGCCGGCGTGGCGGACATCCGGACGCTCGATCTCACCGTCGGCGGCCAGGCCGTCACGCTCGATAGCTTCGGGCGCTTCCTCTACACGACCACCGCCCCCGGGCGCGTGGCGCTGGTCGCGGGCGCGACGGACGTGGACGGCTTCCGCGGCACGGTCGAGACCGTGCTGAAGGTGCGCGACATGAGCGACACCGCGGCGCCGGCGGTGGCGCTCGAGCTGCCGCCCGCGGGCGCCGTGCTCACCGCCGCGGCGAACGTGGTCGGGTCCGTGCTCGACACCAACCTCGACAGCTTCGTGCTCGACATCGCCGTGCTCGGCAGCGAGGCGTACCGCGTGCTCGCGCAGGGCACGGCGCCGGGCGCGGCGCTGCTGCTGGCGCGGCTCGACCCCGCGGCGCTGGCCAACGGCGCCTACACGCTGCGGCTGACCGCGCGCGACATGGGCGGCCGCACCACGACGGTCGAGCGCCGGATCGAGGTCAACACCGCGGTCAAGACCGGCGGCTACGCGACCGCCGCCACCGATGTCGCCGCCACGCTCGACGGCGTGCCGGTCGCCATCCGCCGCGCGTACGCCACCGTGGAAGCGCTGCGCGGCGGGCAGGTGGGCTACGGCTGGTGGCTGGTCGGGCTGGACGGCAACCTGGCCGTCAACGTGCCGGCCGCCGGGGCCGCCACGGGCGGGGTCGCCGGCGCCTTCGACGACGCCACGCGCCTTTACCTGAACCTGCCCGACGGCACGCGCGGCGGCTTCACCTTCGCGCCCGTGCTGCACAGCCAGAGCGGCGTGGCGTGGTTCACGCCCGCGTGGACCCCGGATGCCGGCGTGGCGTACCAGCTGGAGAGCGCGGGCGTCGTGCTCGACCGCGTGGACGGCCGCTATTACGCCCGCGCCAACGGCTTGCCCTACAACCCGACCGGTTTGGCGGCGGTGGCCGCGGACAGCGCCTACGCCTACCGGCTGACCGCCGCCGACGGCACGCGCCACATTCTCGACGCGCAGGGCCGCACGCTCGAAATCCTCGGCGCCGCCGGCGGGCGCGTGGTGGTCAGCGACAGCGGCCTCGTAGGCGGCGACGGCGCGCGGATCGGCTTCCAGTACGATGCCGCCGGCCGGCTTGTCGCGGTCACCGCCCCCGACGGCGGCCGCGTGCTGTACCAGTACGATGCCGCCGGCAACCTGAGCCTCGTGAACGACCTGCGCAGCGGCGCCCAGACCTGGTACGGCTACAGCGCTGCGTTCGCGCACCAGCTCGCCGTCGTGGCGGACACGGCGACCGCGGGCGGGACGTTCGTGGCATATGCGGCCGGCGGCGCGGTGGCCGCGGTGACGCCGCTCGCCGGCGTGCTGGGCGGGACACGCCAGTTCCTCGGCCAGGCCGTCAGCGGCACGCTGGCCGCGGGCGCCACGGCGTACTACGCCTTCCGCCTGGGCGCGGAGGAGACCGCCACGGCGCTCTCCGGCCGCTTCGCCCTCGGCGTCGAGCTCCTGGCCGGCGCGGGGCTGACCCCGGCGCTGCCGCGGGTCCCGGGCGTCACGGGCGCCTGGCCGCAGACCGGCGCCGGCCGCAGCGCGGCCCTCTTCACGTTCTCCGCCGGCGGCGTCTACGTCGTGGCCGTGCGCGGCGCCACGGCCGCGGACGCGGGCGCCTACCAGCTTGAAGTCTACCTCGCCGGCGACGTGAACGGCGACGAGTCGGTGAACGCCGCCGACCAGGTTGCCTTCGATGCCGCGCTCGGGTCCGCCGCCGGCGACGCCGCCTACGCGCGCGGGGCCGATGCGGATCGCGATGGCCAGGTGACGGCGGCCGACCGCCGCTACCTCGAAGCCGCGTTCGGCTTCGTGGCGAACCAGGCGCCCGTGGCGGTGGCCGGCAGCGCGGCGACGTACCGCAACATCGGCGTCACCGTGAACCTCGGCGCGCTGGCGACGGACGCCGACTCGGCGCGCGTGGGCTTCACCATCGTGTCCGTCTCGCACGGTTTGGCGACGCTGGCCGGCGACGGGCGCACCGTGGCGTTCGTGCCCGAGGCGGGGTACGCCGGGCCCGCCGGATTTACCTTCCGCGCCGTGGATGGCGACGGCCTGCTCTCCGCCCCGGCGGTCGTGACGGTGACCGTCTCCGCTGCCCAGCTCGTCACGCTGGACCTCGCCACGCGCGATCCCGTGGTTGCGCCCGGCGCCGTGCAGGCGCTGACGGTGCGGGGCACGTTCAGCGACGGGCAGACCGTGACGTTGCCCGCGGGGCTCGTGCAGTTCGCCAGCACCGACACGGGCGTCGTGCTCGTGTCGGACCGCGGCCTCGTCTGGGGCGTGGGGGCGGGCACGGCCGCGATCGTGCTCACGGCGGACGGCCTGGTCGCCGCGACGGCCGTCACGGTTGGCGCGCCGGGGCTGCACCGCACGGTGGAGTTCTACCCGCTGAGCTACACGCTGGCCCCCGGCGAGACGCGGCAGATGATCATCCGCGAGCTCACGGCCGACGGCGTGACGGTGGTGCACCGCGAGAGCGCGGCGGCCGGGGCGCGGTACTACGTCTCCAACCCGGCGCTCGCGACGATCACGGCCGACGGGCTGCTGACCGCGCTGGCCGTCGGCGAGGTGCGCGTGACCTCGATCACCGGCGACACGAGCGCCGTCGCGACGCTGAAGATCGTGGCGCCCTCGATCGGGCCCACCGTGGTGGGGGCTGGCGGCGCGCTCGTGGGCAATGCGGACGGCTACACCGTGGGCATTCCCGCCGGCGCGCTGGCGGGCAACGTCACGGTGACCGTGACGACGCTCGGGCTGGCGGACATGCCGCTGGAACTGCCCTTCGGGTTCGTGTTCGGCAATGCCCTCCGCCTGGACCTGCAGGGCGTCGTGCCGGCGGAGGGGCTCTCGCTCAGCACGCCCGCGCCGGCGGGGTCGGCCGTGGGCGACCGCCTCTTCCTCTTCCGCCCCGGCAAGTCCCTGCAGGCCGACGGCTCGTACGTGGACATGTGGGAGCTGATCGACACGCTTATCGTCACGGCCGACGGACGGGCCGTTACCGCCTCGCCGCCGCACCCCTCGCTGAACATCGAGGGTGTCTGCCTGACGCTGGCGCCGAGCCTGATGACCGTCATGCTGGCGAGCGCCAGCATGGCCATGCGCATGGGCATGATCGAAACGGACCCGGAGACCGGCAAGGGCTTCTACTGCGTGCCGGGGCCGCTGGCGGACTTCTGGCTGCCCGTGCCTGAACCCGACACAACCTTCCTCTACACGACGCGCGTCAAGCCGGACGGCACCGTCGCGCGCAAGAAGATCACCGAGCCGGTGCTGCCCAACCAGAACAACGACCTCGGCGACCAGACCCCCACGCTGCCGGACGGCACCAAGTGGGACGACCGCCCGCGCATTACGTCGATCGAAATCGTAGCGGCCGCCACCGACGGCAGCAAGCCCGCGCGCATCATCGTGGATGCCGAAGGCTGGGACTGGGGCAACCTGCTCAACAACCTGCTTGAGCTGTCACCCTTCGGCGTGGACCCGACGCCGCTGCCCACGGACCTGAACGTCAACGTCATCACGCCCGAAGCCTCCGACCCGGGTGACGCAGAGACCGGCCTGCTCTACGTGATCGATGCGGCCAGCGGCGGCATCCCCGGCCTGCGCGACGAGAACGTGGCCACCTCGCACCGGCCGCCGGTCTCCCTGCGCGGCGTGCGCGCGGGGCTGGCCTACGGCGGCGGCTACCTGTACTACGCGGACACCAGCGACCCCGACCGCCTGCTGTATGCGATCGACCCGGTCAGCTTCACCATCTGCGCCGGCTTCCAGCTCCCCTCCGCCGTGCAGGGCGTGGACGCGCTCGGCTACAGCTACGGCGTGCTCTATGCGCTGGATACGCAGGCGGACATGATTCACCAGCTGGACAGCTCCAGCGGCGACCTGTCAGCCAGCTGGCAGGCGCTGGACGCGGCGGGCGACGTGGTCGACCTGGGCGGCGGCCTGGCGGTGAGCGGGGCCTCGCTGTGGGCGGCGCGCGCCGACGGCGTCCTGCTCGAAATCAGCCTGTCCACCCACACCGTGACCCGCGAGTGGTACCAGCTGGCTGGCGCCACGGACATCGCCGGCTGCGGCGACAAGCTCTTCGTCAGCGACGGCTCGTCCATCCACCAGTTGAACCTGACCACGGGCGCCTACGTGGGCGCCTTCACCCCGACTTACAACGAGAAGGCCGTGCGTAGCATCGCCCTGGCGGTTGGGCCCGAGACGGCCACGCCCCCGCTCGTGCTGCAGCCCGTCGAGCGCGACGGCACGAAGCTGATTTTCGAGCTGCCGTCCGACTGGCTGCCGCGCCTCCTGCCGCCGACAGGCACGCACCCCACGCTCGACGTGGACGACCTGCCCGTCCGGCCCATCGTCAAGAAGACCATCACCCTGCCGCAGCCGGGCCAGAACCCGCGGACGGAAGAGCGGCAGATCGCGGGCGTCACGGTGCCGGTCAAGATCCGGCCGCCTTCTTACATCGTCGTCGTCAACAGCGGCCACAACTACGATGCGGCCGACAAGCCGCGCACGGACCTGCTGGGCGACAGCGTGGCCGTGATCGACCCGACGCTCATCAAGGACAGCTCCGGCATCGTGGCGCGCATCGCGGTGGGCAACGGGGCGAGCGACGTGGCCATCACGCCGGACGGGCGCTGGGCGTTCGTGACGAACAGGGTCGACGGCACGCTCTCGATCATCGACCTCATCAGCCTGCGCGAGGTGGATCTTGATCCCTCCACGCCGAAAATAGACCGCCTGAGCACGGGCTCCGGCTCCTCGCCGTACATGATCGCGATCCACCCGCTCGACGGCTACAAACAGGAGACCGACGGCACAACCGTGCGCGACGGGTACGGCAACCCGTGGGGCTTCGTCACCGACCGCGACAACCCGGCGGGCATCTACTACACGTTCTATGCCGACCCGCAGTACTACCTCGACCTGGTCAAGCTCACCGGAAGCACCGGGGTGCTGTACGCCTCGGGGACCAAGCTGTTCGCGCTGGGCGGCGGCCCCGAGATGACGGGGCTGACCGACGTGGAGTTCACCGCGGATGGCAAGGCTGCCTACTTCACCTCCCCGGGGCGCGCCGGCTGGGCGGGGGCGGACGACCTTCTCGACAACGGCTACGTCTTCATGGTGGGCGTGGGCATGTACGCGAACGTCGGGTTCGAAACGATCGCGACCGGACCCCGGCCGTGGGGGCTGGCGGTCAGCTCCGACCCGTCGCAGCCCTACGTGGGTGTCGCCGTGCGCGGCAACGAGGGCGGCGGCTTCGTCCTGCTGAAGCGCGAGTACGCCAACGAATCGCTGACCAGCATGCTCAACCGCATGTACACCTTCCGCTCGAACGTGCGCGGCTACGAGGCGATCGATCTCGTCCCGCGGATCCGCGGCAAGATTTTCGGCCTCCTGAACGAGTTCAAATACGACAAGAGCAGCGGACGCTTCTCGATCTCGGCGCAGCCGAACCGGTACTTCGACGTCAACTCCGCTGAGGACGTCGTCTTCAGCCGCGACAGCGGGTACGCCTACGTCCTGTTCAACAACACCTTCAGCGTCGTGGTCAAGAAGGTCTCCTGGATGCAGGGCATGCAGTCCTTCGCGCCGGAAGACCGCGACCCGAACTGGGGCGCCGGCGGTAACATTGGCGTCATCATCAAGCCCTTCAACAAAAAGGGGGACGCCGGCATCCGCAACTTCACGTACTTCATCGCGGCCACGCGCGAGTCGCCCTACTCCTGGCCCGACGAGATCGTGGTGGACCCGTACAACCTCTACCTGTTCGCGTCGTACAAGGGGAACAACGCCGTCTTCGTGTACGACAAGACCCGTCTCGACGCAGCCTGCACGATCCTGAACTGGTTCGTGCCGCAGGGCTTCCGCTCGTACCAGCCCGTCGAGAACTACATCCGCATGATGGTGGACGCCGGCTCGCTCGGGGCCTTCGGCGTGAAGCTCGGCTACCCGCTGCCCGAGAGCCTGACGAAGGGCACGCAGAGCGCTCAGCTCTTCGACGATTTCCTGAAGACGCTCGGCACCCCCGACACATGGTACGTCGAGACGGATGGCAACGGGCAGCCCATAGGCTCGGCGACCTCGCCCACGCGCAACCCGATCCTGGTCCGCAAGATCGGCACCGGCCGCCTGCCTTCCGGCGTGGCCAGCTCTCCCGAGGCGCCGCCGGACCTCGCCATCGTCAGCGCGATCCGGATTGCGGACGGCAAGACGAAGGACGAGATCCGCGTGGTCTACCAGATTACCGGCAAGGCGCCGAAGCAGGCCTACATCGGGCTCTACCTGAAGGACCAGCTCACCGGCGTGGTTTCCGGCCCCGTCTGGCAGCAGGCGCTGGACGAAGGGCAGCGCGAGGCGCGCTACCACACGGAGCGCATCGAGCTGAGCATCGACCTCGTGCCGTCCACGACCTCCGTTTACCTCGTCCGCCTGGACTGTCGCAACGAGGTTGAGGAAGTCAACGAGGACAACAACGAAACGACGCTAGCCATCCGCCCCGGCCTGCTCGTGGCCAAGTTCGACGATGCCAGTAACGGTGACGAGACCTTCGGCCAGTACGTCTACGGCGCGAGCCTGCCGAACGAGTTCACGCTGACGCTCGACCGGTCCCTGCTCGATCGCAACCCCACGCCCGAGGTGCTCCTGCACAAGGGCTACGGCGGCATCAGTTACATGCCGCTCGTGAAGCAGGGCAACGGGACCTACACCTTCAATCTCGACATGACCGTCGCCTCCCCGAACTCGACCTTCGAGGTCATCCTGAAGTGGACGGGCGACTCCATCGCGCAGACGTACAAGGTCCAGGCCATCGATCCGCCGTGGTGGATCGATCCCCAGGAGCCGCACCAGTCCGCCGTCAAGATCAAGATCAAGTGGAATCCCAAGGAGCAGGTGTACCACTTCTACCGCTCGGACAAGGCCGGTACGGTGCCGCTGACGCCGCTGGGATCGGCCCTCTGGCTGTTCGGTGGAAGCACGCTGGGCGTCAGCTACGGATCTTTCTTCGCCTTCAATTTCGACCTGAAGGGCAAGGCGCCGACCAGCAGCATGTGGTTCGGGCCGCGCCTCGGCGTAACGCTGTTCGGCTTCGACATCATGCTCGACATCCCCACGCAGTGGATCAAGAGCGAGATCGGCGTCGACCCCGTCGCGCTCGGGGACATGATCGGCAAGATGCGCAGCGAGGGGTTCAAGAGCGGTCTCGGTCAGTTCATGGCGGCGAACATCGAGGAGGCCTTGGGTGAGGAGCCGGACGAGCCCGATCTCAACGACAACCCCAACACAACCAAACCGGCAAAGGTGGAGGAAAAACCGCTGGCGAAGAAGCCCGCGGTGCCCTTCAGCGGATGGACCCACGATATCTCCTGGGGCGTGACGTACGAGCCCAAGGGCGACTTCGAGATCAACGAGAAGCTGGAACTGGCTGAAGGCAAGGGCTTCAAGCTGCTGCTCGGCTTCACCTATAGCGTGAAGCTCGATCCCAGCATCACGATTCCGCTCTTCGGCGGGCCGCTGGGGGTGCAGCTCGTGCTGGGCCTGGAGCTGGGCGCGGGCATCAGCTTCAAGGCCAGTCTCAACATGGAATCCATGACAAGCAATGGCGCGGCGGATCTCAAGTCGTACGGCATGCTCGAAACCGAGGTGACCGTGGCCATCGGCGGCAGCGCGGGCTTGCAGGTCGTGGCCGGCCTGGCGGGCGCCACCGTGTCGCTGACGGGGGAGTTCAAAGGGTTCCTGCCGGCGATCATGTGGTACTCCGAGCAGATGCCCGGCGATCCCAATATCGTTTGGAAGCCGGCCCAGTTCGAGCTCAAGTGCGAAGGGCAGCTCAGCTTCCTGTTCGACATGATCACGTACAAACTCTTCTCGTCCTCCCTGTTCAAGACGGACGATGTATTCGACTGGAAGCGCTACCAACTCCTCACGTATGACGCCTCGCAGAAGGGCTGGGTCCTGAAGCCGACGGACGACGAGTTGCCGAAGGTGAAGCCGCCGATCTGGCTGGACGTGGGTCCTGGCGCTGCGGGCGAAACGGGGGCGGACACCCTCGATCTCGGCGCCGTGCTGGGCGTCGTGACGACCGGCTCTCAAACGCTGGCGACGGCGGATGACGTGGACGGCTACCGCTTCCGGATCGTCAGCGCGGGCGGGGTGGCCGACAGCCTGACCGTCAGCCTCGGGCAGGCTGGAGCCACGGCGCGCGGCGTCCTGCGCGACGGCAACGGCAACGTGCTGCACACCGTGGCGCTCGGCGGGGCTGGCGGCAACGCCCTGAGCCTCGACGGGCTGACGGCGGGGGCCTACACGTTCAGCCTCACCGGCGCCTCGGCGGATGCGCTGGCCTACACGCTGACCGTGACCGGGCCGGCGACCGACAAGGCTGCGCTGGTAGCGGACCTGACGCTCGCCAGCACCCGCATCGTGGCGGGCGGCGCGGCGCCGGTGACCGTGCGCGTGCAGAACGTCGGCCTGGTCGCCTCCCCGGCCTGCGAGGCGCGCCTGGTGTGGAGCCGGGACGCGCAGCTCGACGAGAACGACGCGAACCTCGTGGGCATCCTGGCCATCCCGCTGCTGCTGCCGGGCGAGATCTGGACGCAGACGCTGGCGCCGGTGCTCGACGGCGCGGTCATCGGGCCCCTCTATGTCGGCCTGATCGCCGACCGGCGCGACGCCGTGGCGGAGGATGGCAAGAGCGACAATCTGGCGCGGCAGGCGCTCTACGTCGAGGTGGCCGGGGACAGGTTCGAGTCCAACAATACGCGGGCGCAGGCCACGAACCTCGGCGGGCTCGTCGCGCCGATCCAGCTGCAGAACCTGACCATCAGTTCCGCGGGCGACCTCGACTGGTTCCGTTTCGATCTGCCCACCGCCGGCCAGGCGGGCGACATCTTCTACCTGCACCGCGCGGACAGCGGCAACGCCGTCCGCCTGTCGGTGTACGACGCCGACGGCACGTGGCTGGCCGAAGCGGCAGAGGTGTTCGACGACGAGTACCAGGGGCTGATGGAGCTGCCGCTGGATGGCTTGGCGGCAGGCCGCTATTTCATGCGGGTCGAGTCCGTGGGCGACCAGCCCTTCCAGTACAACCTCTACGCCTACAACACCGCGCGCTCGGGCCTGAACCTGGCCGTGGACGAGGTGCAGGTGACCGCGCTGCCGGCGGGCGGCGCGGCGGCGGCCCACGTCACGGTCGGCAACTACGGCACCGTCTCGGCGCCGGGCTTCCGCGTGCGCGCGGAACTGGATTACGACGGCAAGACCGTGCTGGCAGGCGAAATCGTCACGGGCTCGCTGGCCGCGGGCGCGGTCGGGCGGTGGCTCGTGCCGCTCGTTGTGCCGGCGGACGTCTCGCCGGGCACTTACGGCACGCTGCGCGTCGTGCTCGATCCGGACGACAGCCTGGCCGAACTCAACGAGTCCGACAACAGCGCCGCCACCCGCGTGCGCCTCACCGCCGCGCTCGATGCCGGCGAGGCGGAGCAGGCGGCCAACGGCTTCGTGGAACTCGGCGCCGTGCGCGGCACGCGGACGCTTGCCGGCCACGGCCTGCAGAGCAGCGTCGACAGCGATGTGTACCGCTTCCGCCTGCTGGCCAACGGGGCCGCGGACAGCGTCGTGCGTGTGACGTACGACCCGGCCGCCGGTCAGCTCAGGCTGGGCCTCGAGAACTTCGCGTACTACAGCCCCCTCGCCGGTGTCGAAATCGTACCCGGCGTCCTGGAAATCAGCCTCAAGGACGTGCGGGCGGGGCTCTACCAGGTGGTCATCGGCGACGGCTCCGGGCTCGTGACGAACCACCCGGCCTACACGCTGACCATCGTCGCGCCGGACCCGGCCGGCCCCAACCTGGTCGTTGACGCGCTGGCGCTGGCGGACGAGCCCGTGCTCGACGGGACGGTGGACGTGACGTGCACGGTCCGGAACGTCGGCGCTGCCGGGGCTGCCGCCACCTCGGTACGGCTCTACCTCTCGGCTGACTTCTACTTCGATGCCGCCGATGTGCGCGTGGGCAATGCCCTCGCCGTGGCCGCGCTCGCGGCGGGCGCCTCGGCCGACCTCGCCGGCTCGCTCGATCTGACCGGTCTGGCCGCCGGCTTGCGCTACCTGATCGCGGTCGCCGACGTGGCCGACAGCGTGGTCGAGACCGCCGAGACCGACAACACCGCCGTCGTCGTGCTGACCATTCCTCCCGCGCCCGACGCCTCCGAACCGAATGACACGCAGGCGGCGGCCACGGTCGTCGCGCTGCCGGCCGGGCAGGGGAGCGTCGCGGGCCTGACGTTGCATCGCGGGGATGCCGACTGGTTCCAGTTCGCGCTTGCCGGACAGGGCGGGGATGGCGATGTCGTCAGCGCCGCGTACATCGCGGCCGAGTCCCCGCTGACCGTGCAACTCTTCGACGTCAGCGGCCGGTTGCTCGAGACCGTGGTCGGGTCCGGCGGCGCGGCGCAGCTCGCGTTGAGCGGGCGTGCGGCCGGGACGTACGGCGTGCGCGTCACGGCGGACTGGGGTTCGGGCCTGAGCACCGGCTACACGCTGGCCGTGGACACGCGCCATGCGACCACCGCGCTGGCCGCCGCGCCGGCGCCGGCCAGCGTGCCGGCTGCCGAACCCGTCGCGCCCGCGGCCGCGGTCGCGCCTGCGGTCCAGCCGGCGGGTGCTGCCGCCGTCAAGCCCGCCGCGACGCCTCCGCGGGTGGTTGCGCCTTCCATCGCGGCCCTGGGGCAGGGAACGCTCGCTGCCGGCGGTTCCGTGCGCACGCTGCCGCTGGATACGCCGGTCGGCCTGCTCAACGGTCTGTTCGACGTGGCCGACCCAACCGACGCGGCCTTCGGCTGGACCGCGCGCGGCGGCGCCGCGGTCGTTGCCGGCGCCGGGGTGCTCGGCGAAGGGCAGTCCGTCTTCCCGGGCTTCCGGCAGACCTTCATCCTGCCCGCCGGCGCACAGGCGCTGCAGTTCACGCTGGTCGGGCTGACGCTGCAAACCAACGCGCTGAACCCGGGCGACGCGTTCGAGGTCTCGCTGCGCACCGCCGCGGGCGCCGTCCATGCGCTGGCCGAACTGACGGGCACCGACGCACTGCTGAACATCCAGCCTGACGGGCAGGTGCGATTCGGCAACGGCGTGACGGTCGAAGGCGTGCCCCAGTCCGGCGGCGTGCTCGCCGGCGGCGTGCCGGTCCATGTGCTGGTTGACCTCACCGGGCTCACCGCGGGGACGGAGGTGACGCTGGCCCTCGACGTCATCGGCTTCGGCGCAGCCAACAGCAGCGTGCAGGTGGACGACGTGGCGCTGGCGGGTGACCTGCCTCCCACGCTCGCGGCGAGCCTCGACCGGGCCAGCGACACCGGCGTCGTGGGCGACGGCCTGACGAAGCTGGCGACGGTGACCGTGCGGATCGTGACGAACGCGCGCCAGGTGGTTGAGGTGGACTTCGGCGCTGACGGCTTCGTCGATGGCACGCTGACGGCTGACGAGCGCGGGCTGGCGCTGCTCACCGGTGTCGTGCTGACGCCCGGCGCGCAGACGCTGCGCTTCCAGGCGGCTAACGAAGACGGTGTCAGCAGCGTGGACCTGGTTCTCACGCTCGACGCCGAGGCCCCTGTCGCCGCGCTGGTGACGCCCGCCGCTGGCGCCACGGTGGCGACGGATGCCGGCTGCGTGGACGTGCGCTGGAGCGATGCCGGCGCCGCCGGGCTCGCCGCCGACAGCTTCGGCGTCGACGATCTCACCATCGCCGGCGTAACCGTGGACCGGATCGAGCACCTTGGCGGCGGGCTCGTGCGGTACTGGTACAATGACGACGGCGACACGCTGGCGGAGGGTGTGGTGGCCGTGGATACCCTGGCTGGCGCCGTGCAGGATCTCGCGGGCAACGGCAACGCCACGCAGGCCTTCGCTTTCACCCTGTTTGCCGGCGTCGAGAACCACGTGCCTTCCGCCACGCCGCAGGCCGTCGCGGTGGACGAGGATGGCAGCCTGCCGATCGTCCTGGCCGCCACGGACCAGGATCTGCCCGCTGACACGCTGGCCTTCACGCTCGTCGGCTCGCCTGCGCACGGCACGCTCTCGGGCGGCGACGCGAACTGGACCTACAAGCCGGCCGCGGACTGGAGCGGCGAGGACAGCTTCACCTTCCGCGTGACCGATCTTGCGGGAGCGTTCGGGGAAGCGACGGTGACCCTCACCGTGCGGCCGGTGAACGACGCGCCGGTGGCGGCGGACAGCGCGGCGGCGACGGATGAGGACACGGCGCTGAACGGCGCCGTGGCGGCAGCGACGGACGTCGAGGGCGACGCGCTGGGCTACGCGCTGGTGAGCGGGCCGGCGCACGGCGCGCTGACGCTGCGCGCGGACGGGAGCTTCACGTACACGCCGGC
>CAYOBW010000033.1:0-37411 GCA_964402115.1 uncultured Victivallales bacterium | reverse complement strand
GCGCTCCAAGGTGCGGTTCGCGACGAGCGCGATCTTCACCCCGTGATCCGCGGCGTTCTTCACGACCAGCTCGGCCATCGCGCCCGCGCCGACGAGTGCGACACGCGGCATCGAGTTCGCGAAGCGACGCGCGATCTCCTCGAGACCGATGCTGACGACCGACACCGGGATGCGCGAGACCAGGTACTCCAACTGCGCGAGCTCGACCTGGATCTGCGACTCCGCCGAGCGCGCGCGCCGCGCGAAGATCTGCAGGATCAGCTCGGTCCGGTCGATCACCTTGATATCCAGCGCCATATCCAGATTGTTCACCTGCATGGGCGACAGTTCGTTGTCGAAGATGATCAGGTTGGCCTCGCCATGCCTGGCGGCGAGCTGGACGTCGGCGAGCTTGCCCTCGCCGATCAGGAAGCCGGGCGTGGGCTTGTCTCGCCGCTGGGTGATCGCGCCAACCACCACCGCCCCGGCCGTGTCGGCCAGGCGTTCGAGCTCCTGCAGCGAATCCGCGGCCTCCTCGCGCCGCCGGCTGGCGGGAATACACTGCACGAGGAGCGCCCGCTCCTGCTCGATGCGCTGCAACATGTGCCTGGTTCTCATGCGTCACCCTGAGTGGCCGGCGGCCGGCCCGCCGGCTAGCGCCGGGCCTTCCGCGCGGTTTTGCCGGAGGCCTGTGCCCGGCTCCCCTTGGCATCCGAATACGTGCCAGAACGTTTGCGGGTGCGGAACGCCGCACGCCGCAGCTCGCGTCCCGTCTTGATCCGGGGCTCCTTCAACCACTCGTCATACCGCGCCTGCAGCGCCGCATCGGCCTGTCCCGGGCAGCGCCTCTCCCCCCGCCACTGCCCGCGCGGGTAATCGTACGCCCAGCAGTGGTCGCCCAGGTTCAGCGGGCAGGCGTGGCATTTCCGAACGGGCTTGCGGCTTGGTTTCATGCGCGTGGAGCGATAAGGCAACCAGCCGTGGGCCGCCGGCTTAAACCGGCAGCGGGCCGGGGACGTGACTGTAGCAAGCGATCCAGCATGCGGAGGATGGGGCGAGCGACGGGATTCGAACCCGCGGCCATCAGATCCACAATCTGACGCTCTAACCAGCTGAGCTACGCCCGCCATCGACTCTGTCAACTTGACTGACCAGGGATACGGCGCCTTACGGTTTCCCCGTCGGTCTACGAACGGGGGTGTACTGTAGTGATCCGGAGGCAAAGATCAACAGAAAAACCGTCCCCCGGCCATGATTCCAGCGCTGCTCCGCTTCTTTTCGCTTCTCTCCGCGCACGCTTTCGCGTTAAGTTCTTTGTTCGCGTAGCGTGTCACGACCCTGCTTCGGTAACGGGTGGCGACCCGCGCGGAGCGAACACCCATGCAAGACCGGAGTCTACAACGCAGTCTCGAAGCGCTCGCCGCCGCGGTCGGCAGCCTGGCCTGCGCCCTGTGCATGGCGGGTTGTCGCACCCCCGCCCAGCACCGGGCGGCAGCCGACGCGGCTGCGCTCCGCAATATCGCGGCCGCGGAAACGGTAGCGCTGGGCCGCAGCGGCCCGTTCACGATCGCCCGCCCCTCCGCGGCCCTGCGGGAGCGGCTGCTGCGTGACCAGCGCCTGACGCAGGCAGCCCCCGCGCCCGCCGGCGCCCTCCCGGCCGTTGCGACAAACGCGCCGGAAGCGGCCATTCCACCCGGGTACACGCCCGGCGCCCCCTGCCGGCTCACGCTGCTCCAGGCGCTGCACGTGGCGGCGCAGAACAGCTCCCGCTACCAGGACGAGAAGGAGCGGCTTTTCGGCGTCGCGCTCGATCTGGACGTGGCCCAGAACACCTTCCGCTCCGTGGGCGACGCAAAAGCCGAGAGCAACCTGGCGCACGACCGCACCGGCGACACGCCCGTGACCAGCCTCGCCAACTCGGCCGGGCTCGGGCTGGCCCGCACGTTTGCCACGGGCGCGAAGTTCACGGCCCAATTGACGGCCGACCTCGTGAAGCTCCTCACAGGCAGCCGCGTCTCGGCCTCGGGCCTCTCCGCCGACGCCTCGGTCAGCGTGCCCCTGCTGCGCGGCGCGGGCCGCGCGATCGCGCGCGAGCCCCTGACGCTGGCGGAGCGAAACGTGCTGTACGCGGTCTGGACGTTCGAGGAGTACCGGCGCGGCTTCGTGGTGGACCTTTGCCGGAGCTACCTCGACGTGCTGGGCGCCGACGACCAGGTCGCGAATGCCTGGGAGAACTACCAGCAACTGCTCGCCTCCGCGCAGCGCGCGGCCAGCCTGGCGCAGGCCGGCCTCCTGCCCGAGATCCAGGTGGACCAGGCCAAGCAGGATGTGTTGCGGGCCCAGAACGGCTGGGTGTCCGCCCGCCGTGAAGCGTCCCAGCGCCTGGACACGTTCAAGGTCGCGCTCGGCCTACCGCCGGACGCCGCCGTCCTGCTGGACCATGACGAGCTGCGCGAGCTTGTCAACCAGACCACCAACACCCTCGGCCGCCTGCCGAACGGCGGGTATGCCGCGGCCGCCACGAACCACGATCCCCGCACCGCGCTGGGTCTCGCGCTCGGCGACGCCACCCGCATCGCCCTGGACCACCGCGGCGAAATCCGCGTGGCGCAAGGCCAGCTCGAGGATGCCCGCCGAGCCGTCGCCGTCGCCGCCGACGCCCTGCGGGCGGAACTAACGCTCCTGGGCAGCGCAGCAGCCGGCGGCCGCCGCAGCGGCGCGGCCAGCGCGGGCGAAGGGAATGCCGCCCTGCAGCCCAAGGACGGCTCCTACGGGGCCCTGCTGAAACTCGACCTGCCGGTCGAACGTACGGCCGAGCGCGCGGCCTACCGCAAGAGCCTGCTGGACCTGGACCAGGGCGAGCGGGCTCTGCGGGACCTGGAGGACAAGATCAAACTCGAGGTCGCCAACCGCGTCAGCTCCCTGCTCGAACAGCGGCAGAGCATCGCCATCCAGGCCGTCGCCGTCGAGCTCGCCCGTCGCCGCCAAGCCAGCACAACGCTCTTCCTCGAAGCGGGCCGTGCCCAGATCCGCGACGTGCTCGAGGCTCAGGCGGCGCTGCTCTCGGCGCAGAACAGCCTGACCACGGCTGTCGTCAGCCACCGCCTGGCCGAGTTGGAGCTGCAGCGCAACCTGGGTATCCTCGCCGTGGAGGAAACCGGCCGTTGGACCGAAACCCCCTTGAAGGAGTTGCCGCATGTCACCCCTTGAGTCCCGCCCCCCCCGCCGCTGGCCCTGGTTCCTGCTCGCACTCGTCGTGGCAGCCGTGCCGCTGGCCTGGGCGCTGCGCGCCGCCAGGCCGGCCGCCAAGGATTACAGCGCCCTCACCGCCGTCGTGCGCGAGGGCCCGCTGACCATCAGCGTGACCCAAACCGGCACCATCCTCCCCGTGGACCGCGAGGTGATCAAGAGCAAGGTTCAGGGCCGCACCACGGTGCTTTCCGTCGCAGCGGAGGGTTCGCGGGTCAAGAAGGGCGACCTTCTCCTCGAACTCGACTGCACCGCACTCAAGGAGGACCTGTTCGAGCGGGAGCTCAAGATCCAGACCGCCGAGGCCGCGTTCATCCGGGCGCGCGAGGAGCTGGCGATCATCCAGAACGAGACGCAGAGCGAAATCGAGAAGGCCGAGCTCGCGCACCGGTTCGCCCGCGAGGATCTCACCAAGTACGTCGAAGGGGACTACCCGCAGGAGCTGAAGCAGAGCGAGGCCAAGATCGCGCTGGCCGACGAGGAGTTCCAGCGCGCCGCTGAAAAGCTGAAGTGGTCCCGCAAGCTTTTCGACGAGAAGTACATTTCGCAGACAGAGCTGCAGGCCGACGCGCTATCGGTAAAGAAAGCGGAGCTCGACCTCGACCTGGCCCGGGGCAACTTGAAGGTGCTGAAGGAATACACGTACAAGCGGCGCATGGCGGAACTGGAGAGCGCGGTCAAGCAGACGAACATGGCGCTCGACCGGGCGCGCCGCAAGGCCACGGCCAACGTCCTGCAGGCCGAAGCCGACGCGGCTGCCCGCAAGAGCGAGTTCGAGCGGCTGCAGCAGAAGCAGGCCGAGTTGAAGGAGCAGGTGGAGGCCGCCCGCATCTATGCCCCGTGCGAAAGCGAGGTCGTCTATGCCACCAGCGCCGGCGGCGGCGGCCACGGCTGGCGGGGCGATCGCGAACCGCTGGCCGAGGGCAGCGAGGTGCGCGAGGGCGAGGACCTGATGTACCTCCCCTCGACCCAGCGCATGATGGCGCTCGTCAAGATCCACGAGTCGAACCTCAAGAAGGTCACCATCGGCCTGAGCGTGTCCCTCACGGTTGACGCCATTCCCGGCAGGGTCTTCGTCGGAACCGTCTCGCGCATCGCCCCCCTGCCCGACCAGGCGAGCATCTGGTTCAACCCCGACCTGAAGGTGTACGAAACCCAGGTCAACATCGAGGCCGACGGCGAGGTGCTCCGCAGCGGCATGAGCTGCACGGCGGAAATCCTGGCCGAGGAACTGCCCCACGTGCTCTACGTGCCGCTGCAGTGCGTGGTCATGCTCGACGGGCAGCCAACCGTCTTCGTCGCCGACCGTGGCGCAACCGCGCGGCGGCCGGTCCAGATCGGCAAGGACAACAACCGCATGGTGCATATCGTGTCCGGCTTGAAGGCCGGCGAGAAGGTGCTCCTGGCTCCGCCGCTGCAGACGTCGGAACGGCCGACGGCCGCGCGGGCGCGACCCGAGCGCGGCAACCGCCCACCTGCCGAAGCCCCCGCCAGACCGCCCGCCAGCGCCAGCGACGCGGAGAAGGGGCGCGCGGACAAAGCCGACCGCGTCGGCGGCCCGGCGCGTCGCCGGCCCGACGGCGCAACCGACAACCGCCCGGCGGGAACCCCGGCCGCCCGGCCGTCACGCTGAAGGAACGCCGATATGCCACCAGTTGCCGCGCAGATCCGCCTCGAACAGGTCACCCGCACCTACCACATGGGCGGCAATCCCGTCCATGCGCTGGCCGGCGTGGACCACACGTTCGGCCAGGGCGAGTTCTGGGCGGTCATGGGCCCCAGCGGCTCCGGCAAGAGCACGCTCCTCAACCTGCTCGGCTGCCTGGACCGCCCCACGACAGGCCGCTTCCTCCTGCGGAACACCGACGTCAGCCACCTGTCCGACACCGCCCTCAGCCAGGTCCGGTTGCAGTCCATCGGCTTCATCTTCCAGAGTTTCAACCTGATCCCGCAAATGACGGTCCAGCGCAACATCGAGCTGCCGCTGTACTACCTGGGCTGGGAGCATCAGCGCCGGCGCGACCGCGCGCAGGAACTGGCCGAGCAGGTCGGATTGGCAACCCGCCTCCAGCACCGGCCCAACGAGCTTTCAGGCGGCCAGCAGCAGCGTGTCGCCATCGCCCGCGCCCTTGCGAACGACCCCGCGATCCTGCTCGCGGACGAACCCACGGGAAACCTCGACACCGCCACGGGCGAACAGATCATGCAGCTTCTCCGGGGGCTCAACGGCTCCGGCAAGACCATCATCATGGTCACGCACGAGGCTGACATCGCGGCACACGCCTCCCATCAGCTCCACATGCGGGACGGCCGCGTGGATCGCATCCTGGGAGCACGCTGATGCGCTTCGAACGTGCCATCGAGCCCCTCCGGCTGGGCGTGGAGAACGTGCTCCTCCACAAGCTGCGATCCCTCCTGACGACGCTGGGCATCGTCTTCGGAGTCGGCAGCGTGATTGCCATGCTCTCGGTCGGCGAGGGCGCCAGTCGCGACGCGCTCGAGCAGATCAGCCGCCTGGGCAGCCGCAATATCATCGTCTCCTCCATGAAGCCGGCCAGCCAGACGGGCAACAGCGTCATGGAGTCGCACATGAGCTTGTACGGTCTTCTTTATGAGGATCTGCGGCGCGTCACCGAGATCCTGCCGACGGTCACCGGCGTCGTGCCCTCGAAGGTGGTCCGCATGGAAGCCCGCTACGGCACCCGCGCGCTGGATGTCCGCCTGGTCGGAACCACGCCGGGGTGGTTCACTATCGTCACGCGTCCGCTGCTGACCGGCCGCACGCTGACCGACGCGGACATGCAGGAACGTCGGGCCGTGGTTGTGCTCAGCGAGAGCGTGGCCCGGGCCCTGCTTGGCGCGGAATACGCAACGGGCGAGTTCATCCGCATCGGCCAGAACGCGTACGAGGTCGTGGGCGTGATCCAGACGCAGGGCTCGACCGGGCAGGCCGTGGCCTCCCCGGATGCGGAGGGCGATGTCTACGCGCCCCTCGACGTCGTGCGCGAGCGCTACGGCGATGTGTCCGTGCGGCGCAGTTCCGGATCGCGGTCGCGGGAGCGGGTGGAGTTGCACGAGATGGTGCTCCAGGTGGACGACCTGGAGCACGTCGAGGCCACCGCGGGCGCTGTCTCGGCCATGCTGGCGCGGTTCCACAAGAGCATCGACTACAACGTCAGCGTCCCCCTGGCGCTGCTGCGCCAGGCGGAGCAGACGAAGCGCACGTTCAACATCGTGCTCGGCTCCATTGCCTGCATCAGCCTGCTCGTCGGCGGCATCGGCATCATGAACATCATGCTCGCCTCCGTCACGGAACGTACCCGTGAAATCGGCATCCGGCGGGCCATCGGTGCGCGCAAAGGCCAGATCGTCGCACAGTTCCTGATTGAAACGGTGGTGCTTTCCACAGCAGGCGGACTCATCGGCATCGCCGTTGGCGTCGGCATTCCCGCCCTGATCTCGCACTTTGCGAGCATGCCGACCGTGGTCACCACTTGGAGCGTGCTGCTCGCCCTCGGCATCAGCGTCACCATCGGCGTCGTTTTCGGCATCTACCCCGCGAACCGCGCCGCCAATCTCGACCCCATCGTCGCCCTGCGACACGAGTAGCCACACGCATGACACCCTCGAAACCAGACATTCCACGCAAGCACCGCCCGCGCGGCCTCGAGATCCTGCATGCGGACCGCGATCTCTTCGTCGTCAACAAACACACGGGCGTGCTGACCACAGCCACGCGCAACGACGAATCCTTCACCGCCGAGAACGTGCTGAACAACTATGTCCGCAAAGGGTGCGCGAGCTCGCGGAATCGCGTCTATCTCGTCCACCGCATCGATCGCGAAACCTCGGGCGTGCTGCTGTTCGCCAGGAATGAACTCGCCCAGCAGCGCCTCAAGGACGACTGGAAGTCCACCGAGAAGCTCTACCTGGCCGCCGTCCACGGCCACCTGAAGGAGAAGTGCGGCGTCTTCTCCAGCTATCTCGCCCAGAACGAGGACCTGCACGTCTTCTCCGTCAGCGACCCCGCCAAGGGCAGGCTCTCGCACACCGCTTACGTGGTGATCAAGGAGACCCCGACGCTCAGCATCGTGAAGATCAAGCTGCTGACCGGCCGCAAGCACCAGATCCGCGCGCACTTCGCCGAGCACGGCCATCCCGTGGTGGGCGATCCCCGCTACAGCCGGAAGGATCCGTTCCGCGAACGGCTCTGCCTGCACGCCAAATCGATCGCCTTCAACCACCCGTACCACGGCCGCCGGCTCTTCATCGACACCCCCATCCCCACCGTCTTCAAGCAACTTGCCAAGGGTCTCGATGAGTCCGACTGGCAGGCCGCTCCGGCCGCGTCGGCAGGAGCGGATCCTGATGTGTGGGCAAATGCGCAGCGGGCAGTCGAACCCGAACCCGATGGGGGTTGGGAATCGGACCGGGAGTGAGGCCAAATCACCTGGCACAATTCCCGCCAGCGTCTCTCCCGCCATCCGCCGTCGGCACCGCTCGAAAGAGAAGCCCACGCCCTGGCGGGCGCGGCTCCGAGGGGCGCCGGCCGTCTCCCGTCACCCCGTCAACCCGTGGCCGCGGGCGCCAGCCCGTGGATGGCGCGTTGCTGACAGATGAAAGGCGGTGGCGGGCCTTCCCCCTTGTAGCCCCCGCGGTGACGCGGGGGACGGGCCGCTTGCCGATGCCGTCCGCTGCGACGACAGAATCATTGGCAGCAGAATCATCTCCTGATGTGTCAAGCGCGACAGGGCATGTTCCGCCAGAGCATCCAAATGGTTCTGCTAAAAAAATGATTCTGTCTCGCGCGTTACCATGCTTCCGCACAGAGAATCCCCGTAGCCCCCGACGTGAGGAGGGGGACGGGCCGCTTGAAGCTACCGTCCGCCTCGTTACCTCGGCGGCTACGGGGAGAGGGATCGGGGCGTAGCCCCCGGCTGAGAGGAGGACGGGGCTCGCAGAGCGTCCTGTCCGCCGCCTCACGGCGGCAGCTACGGGGGCGGCGTGGCCGCCGGAGGTCAGGAAGCGAGAGAGGTCAAGCGATTTGTTGCAGAAGAATGCAGATGCTCGCTTTCGCGCTTTTCGTGTCGTTGTTCAACTCCTGTTGCCAGGCTGAATCGTCCTCGTGCGCGAATGCCGACGGCGGAAGCAGCGAGGTCGTTGACGACGGCGAGGATGAAAGCTCCGCTTCACTGTCGCGGCAGCGTGAGCATCACGCATGTGCCTTTGCCGGGCGCCGTGTCCACCGACAGCCGCCCCCCCATGAACTCCGCCCGCTCCCGGATCGTGATCAGTCCCACCCCTGTGCGGGCCTGCGCCGGCCCGGCCAACCCCACTCCGGCGTCACGCACCTCGACGCGCAGCGACTCCGCATCAACCGCCGCGATCCGCACGCTTGCGCGCTTGCACCCGGCGTGCTTGACCACGTTGAACAGCAGTTCGCGCACCGCGTGGAAGATGAAGACTCGCAGATCCTCCGACGCCGGCTCCGCCGCCTCGTCAAGCTCCAGGGTCAGCTTCAACTCGAAACGTTTCCACATCTCCTCCGCGAGATCCTCCAGCGCCGCCCTCAACCCGAGTTCATACAGCGCCAGCGACCGCAGGGTCTTGCCCAGCGAACGCGACAGGCCGATGGCCGCCTGCAAAGCGCTGCGCACTTCGGCAGCGACCCGCTCCCTGTCCTTCTCGTCCGCCTTCTTGACGACCGCCGTCAGGCAGTAGCTCGCGCCGGCCAGCAACTGCTGCAGGTCGTCGTGCAAAATCCCCGCAATACGCTTCCGCTCGAGCTCTTCAGCTTGCATGGTCTGGCCCAGGGATGCCCGCAGCTGGGCCGTCCGCTCCTTGACCCTGGCCTCCAGCTCCGCATGCGACTTCTGCAGCGCCTCCTCGACCCGTTTGCGATGCGTGATGTCCCGCCCATACCCGATGAACCCTGTCGGTTCACCCCGCTCGTCGGCCAGCAGGGACACCCGCAGTTCCACACAGACGCGGTCTCCCGACTTGTGCGAAAGCCAGACTTCCCTGCTGTGGTCGCCATCCCGCCGCACAGCCGGGGCAATCACGTCCTGGAAGACGCGCTCCTCATGCGCCGGAAAAAGAACCTGTATCGGTCGTCCCGCCAGCTCAGCCGCCGTGTAGCCCAGCAACCGCTCCGTGCCCTGGTTGCATGAGTCAATCGTTCCGTCGAAACGGCACCCGATAACCGCGTCGTGAATCTGGTTGATGATCTGCGCGTGCCGCCGGAGCGTTGCTTCCGCCTGCTTCTGGTCCTCAATGTCAACCGTGCTCCCGAACCAGTTGGTAATGACGCCTGCGGCGTCGCGCACCGGCAGCGCCCGCGCCAGGTGCCACCGGTAGGCGCCGTCGGAGGCCCGCCGCAGCCGGTACTCCGCCTCGAACAGTTCGCCACCCGCCCTGTCCACGACGATCTTTCGGCTCACGCGCTCGACATCGTCGGGATGCAACGCCTGCAGCCACCCACTGCCGCGCGACTGCTCCAGCGTCAGCCCCGTGTACGCGAACCAGCGCCGGTTCGCATCCGTCAGCCCACCTGCGGCGTCACAGCTCCAGGCCAGGTGCGGCGCCGCCTCCACGAACAGGCGCAGCCGCCCCTCGCTCGCCTGCAGTTGGCGGGTGCGGTCCGCGACCCTCAACTCGAGTGTCCGGTTCATGTCCCGCAGCGCATCCTCGGCATGCACGCGCCGGGTCGTGTCGATCGACAGCACGCCGACACAGCCGTTGCCCAACGCGAAAGCCGTCACATGAAAGTGCAGGTCGCCAGGTTCGTATGTCGCGTCGAACCGGACCGTCTCGCCGGTCGCCTCCACCTGCGCGTAAGTCTGCAGGTACGGTTCGATGGTGGGTCCCAGCACCTGCAGCGCCCGGCGCCCTATGAACTGCTCGCGCCGCATGTTCACGGAGCGCTCGAACGCCAGGTTGGCGTCGCGGATGACGCAGTCCTCGAAGTCCCCGCGTGCGTTGCGGATGACCTCAACGACGCCAAACGTCTCGGCAATGCGGTCGAACAGCAGCCGATACTCGTCATCGTGGCCATTCATGACAGAATCCTCATCACCCGGCGCGCAGCAACCTATCTTCTCAGGCGCAGCCGCACGTCGTAGCGGTAGTACGCGCGCGAGGCGCCGACGGCATTGGTATACGCCACCGTCTGTCCCGCGGCGACAAGATTCGTAAAGCCGGCAACGCCCGTCCACGCGGGGGCTGACAGCAGGCCCGCCGCACGCTCGAGCGCGTAGACTCGCGCCCCGTACACGCTGTCACCAGGACTTTCGAAGGGCCGGGCCTCGAATTCGACGGCCACGCCCGGCAACACCGGCCGGATCCGGATTCGTGACAAAGACGCGTCCGGCGCCAGCGGGTCGGTGCCACCCGTGAACTCATCGCCGTTGGAAACACCGTCGTGATCGTAATCGTCCCCGGGCCGCACGTCCCACACGTTGGCGAGCGCATCCGCCGCGCTCGCGTTGACGATCCGCTGCTCCCACGCATCGTCGAGACCGTCCCCATCCCTGTCCAGCGTGGCGCCGTTCACCATGCCCGGCGTGCCGACGATGCGGCACGCCCGCCACGCCGTGCCGACCGCATTGTCGGCCCGCGGGTCGCTGACTTCGATCGCCACACCGCTTGCCAGCGGCCAGGGGGCCGCGTTTGTATAGGGCACACTGTCCACGACGTGCTCCGCCAGGTCGAGCAGCTCAACCGGCCCCCCCCGGCTCGGCAGCGTCAGCCCCGGCACTTCGACCAGCCGCGTGGCATATTCCGTGGCCGTGTTCCAGGCGGGCAGCGGCCAATCCCAGAGCGGCGTGCCGCGATACCGCCGGACCATCGTCGCGGGATTTCCCAGCTCGGCGTAGCCGTTCGTAATCCCCACGGCCGTGTCCGCCACCACGAGGTAGGCATTCGAAGCCAGCAGCGTGCCCAGCGGCAGCCGATGGCGTTCCGAGCCCACACGCAGGGTCCACCCCCCCAGGTCGACGGTCTGTCCGCCGGCGTTGTACAGCTCGACATACTCCTGCCCGGCGACAGGCGGGTCCGCCATCAGTTCGGTGATCACCACGTTCGTCGGGGCATAGACCGAGTTCCAGATGTCCGCCCGTTTGTCCGACCATGCGCCGTGCAACAGGAACTCCCGCCGGATGGGAATGAAGTTCTTCGCATTGCGAACTTCGTTCGTCAGATTCTTCGCCTGGGTGGGATCCACCCGTTGATAGACCGGCAGCAGGTCGGCCTGCAGGCGGTCCAGGATCGGATACAGGTAATTCGTCGTGAACAGGGTGTGGCAGAGCCGCCACACGCCGCGCTGCTGCCGGTAGCGATATGGCAGCGTATAAAGGCTGTCCGTCCCCGTCTCCGGGTAGAACAGACAGGAGGCGAGGAGGAACCCGTCGCGCGTGCCGACTTCGTACACGCCCGGATGCAGGGGCGTGGCATAGTAGGGGTGCAGGTTCGTGGTGCTGAGCCCGACACCCGGATTGATGTCGAAGCTCATGTCCACGTCCCACGGGTACTGCCGCCAGCGGCCGTCCGCGGCACTACGGTGCTGGAACATGTTCCAGTCGAAATGCTGGTCACCGTTAGCGGTCACCGCCAGCAGGGACAGCGCAGGCAGCACCGACTCGGCAGCCAGGCCGGTGCGCACGACCGCTTCCTTCTGCGGCCCCGTGGCGACTCGCAGCGCGGTAAAGACACTCCAGAAGTTGTCCAACCCGGTGTCGCCACCGATGTACTGCCGTCCACCGTAACCGACCTGTGTCAGGTAGTCGCTCGCGGCAATGCCGTTGCCTTCCAGGAACGCCGCTTCAGGGTCTTCCAGCTCCAGCGTGACCGTCGGCTCCCCATTGATCCACAGGCAACAATGCCGGTAACGCGGCGTCGCCAGCCCAAGGGTGCGCTGGAGCTGGTAGGCCACGTACTCGTTGACCACACGGCGGTACAGCGTGTGCGAACTGGCGTTGCCGCGGTGCCGGAAATTGATGCCGCCCTGGCCGTCGGCAAACCAGGTGTCGAGCAGGTTCCCCCTGTTGACACGCAAGGCAATACCCGTGCGCCCCAGACTGCTGATGGAAGGCCGCCCCCGGTGCCGGACGATCGCATCCAGAAACACTTGGCCCTGCGGCGCGACGGCACAGGCGCGGGCCGCGATGGGATAGTCGACTGGATTTCCATCCACGAACAGTCTCCAATTCGGCACGTTCGTCTGCGGCAGCCCGCTCTCCACCCAGTAGCCGGCATCCAGACTCGGATCGTCCGCGCGGGGCCGGCGCAGCACCGTGCCGTTCGTGGACACCACCGTTACGTGGTAGCGCACCAGCACGCGGTTGGCGGCTTGCGCGGGCACGGTGGCCGCGAAGACACCGTCCCCGCCGGCCAGGTCGGGCGCCACGCCGTCATCGCGCAGCGCGACCGAGCCGTAGGCGCGATCCGTGTACTGATACGTGTTCATGGCAACCACGCGATAGCCCACTGTCGCCGCCGCCACCGCGGCGTGCGCACTCACCCGCGCACGCACGACATTGGCCTGGCCCGTGGGGCAAATCGCGTAGTCCGTCCACAACTCCGTGACGCCGACCGGCAAGCGAGCCGCGGCCACCGTGTTGAGACGACCGGGCGTCCCGCGCACATCCAGCACGATGTTGGTCGCGAACCCGCCCAACACCGCGCGCACACAGCCGCCCACCCCTTCCCGCCGCAAACGGAAGGAGACCACGTAATCGGTGGTGGCGCCCGTGGCGAGGGGCAGGGTGGCCACGGCGTTGCTGGCGGCATCGCCATAGGCCATCACGATCGCCAGGCTACCGTCCACGGTCGTCTGCCAGCGGGAGTACGTGGAGGCGATACACAGCGCGCTGCCACCACCGATACCGGCCCCCGTCTCCACGCGCGAACCGGCATGGTTGCCCTTGAACACCCAGCCGTTCGTGCCCTGCTCGAACCCGCCGTTCGTCACCAGTTCCGCCCCGTTGCTCAAGCGCCGCACCGAGACGGCGTCCAGCCAGCAACGCGCCGCGGCATTGGTGAAGAAGATGCTCAGCGCGGTCTGGGCCACCCCTACCCGCCCGGTCCATGCCACCTGGATCCAATTGGTGTCGCCGGACGAGCACGCCCAGTTCACGCTGGAAGTGGCCATCAACGTTGCCGCCAGGCGCTCGAGCGACGGCCCGTACCCGTCCGCCGCAACCGGCCAGGGCTCCTGCTCGCCATAGTCCACGCGATCCACCGCGCGCCAGTACGGATTGTAGAGTTGCAGCGACTCGCCACCGTTCTTCAGGCGCGCGCGCGTTGCGCTCCAGTTGCCCGCCGTGTTGGTAATGCCATAGGCCGCCCGCACGGCCTGCTGGGAGGCGCAGCAAACGACGTACTGCCCGGCGCCAACCAGCGTGCCGGCGGGAAGAAAGAACCCGGCGCCGTCCAGGTACCAGCCGCCCAGATTCACGGGAACCGCCCCGGGATTGAACAGCTCGACATATTCGTGCGGATCGATTCCCGTCAGATCGTCCTCGCGCGCCGAGTGGTACATGATTTCGTTGATCGCCACGTCCGGCGGCGGCGTGCCGATCTTCGTCCAGAGCCAGGCCGCCGCCGTCGTCCGCACGCGTCGCGTACGGAAGCGCAGGGTCGCCGGCGCACCCACCGTCAGCGGGCGCAACGACTGACTGACGACGTCCCAGGTAGTCGCACTCCCCGCGCACACAACGTGCAGCACGCGGTTGCCGCGCTCTTCCGCGGGGCTCTCGATGAAGGACGTCGCGTGGTTGCCATGCAGTTGCCAGGGACCATGCAGCACCCCCTCGAAGCCGCCGTTGGCGACACACTCCACGCCGTTGGAGTCGATCACCGACACATCGTCCACCAGCACGTCGCCAGCACCTTCCAACTGGATCGTGAACGTCTTGGAGGAGCCCGCGCTGTCGAACACCTCATACGTCTCCCAGCCGTCGCCCGCGCTGACCGTGCGCCGGGGCGTGGCGCCGCCCATGCTGAGCGTCACCGCCGGCGCGCGTGTGGCCCGCACCTCGGCGGGCGGAAAGGCGAACGAAGCACCACCCACACACGTGCCCTGCAGCGCGTAATACAGCCAGGTTCCAGTCGCGGGGGCGGTGAAAACCGCGGCATACACGCCGTCGGCGGCGGCGGCATCTCCCCCCGTGCCGTTGTCGCGCATGACGTAGCTGTTCGTCACCCCGTCCGCCGCCGTGCGGCAGACCACACTGGCAGGCGGCGTCCCCGCAATGACGAAAGCTGTCACGGTTACCGCCTGCCCCGGCTGCGGCCAGGCCGGCGTCAGCACGGCGTTCACGAAACCGCCCGCGGGCGGGACGCCCGGCGACCCGCCAATCGTGCCGCCGAACCAGTTCGCGGCGGAGTTCCCCGCGTTCGTCGCCACCACCCGCTCAAGCGAAACGCCGTCCCCGTCGGCGGCCGCAGGCCACGGGGCGGAATCGCCGTAGTCCACGCGCTCCACGAGCACATAGGGGACGAAGCCGGTCACTGCATCCGGCGGGTCCGGCTTGTACAACCGGATGCTGTCGCCGGCGTTGTTCAGCTGGCCGGTCCACGGCCCCACAATCGGCGTAGCCGGAGACAGGCCGCGGGCGGCCAGGAAAGCCGGCAGATTGGTGGCGCCAACCACGAGCAGGCGTCCGCCGGCCGGGATGGAGACGTTCGGCGGAAAACTGAAATCCACGGCGGTCGTCAGCTTCCACGTGTTTGTTGGGTGGGCCGGGTCGAAAAGAGGAACGCTCCCCGCGGTCACGTTGACAAGCTCCAGGTACTCGTCCACGGCACTATCGCTGGCCGGGTGGTACATGATCTCGCCGAACGCCACGGGGCCGACCCGCGGCGGGCTGTTGGCCCCGCCCATGCCCGTCCGGAACAGGGCCAGGTCGGAGGGCGGACTGGCTGCGGTGACAGAGGTGCCGAACGTCAGCCGCCGCAGCGTCGTCCAGTCTCCCGCGCCGTCGGGGTAGCGTCCGAAGGAAACGCCGTTCTCGGCGGGTTCGAAGCGTGCGATATCCACCACGCGGGTGAGATTCCCGGCCGCGTCGGCGGCGGTCAGGTAGGCCTGATCGCCCTCCGCGGAGCTGAATTCGAACGGCACGTTGCTTGGGTCGAAGAGCGCGTTGGTATTGAACTGGTACTCGTAGAAAACCCTGAACCCCCGCGCGGGCAGGACGGTCGCCGGCAGCCGGAACTTCTTGCGCACCGCGGCCTCGTCGCTGATGTACCACCCCGTGAGGTCAAGCGCGTTCGACGTCAGGTTATGGATCTCGATCGCATCCTCCAGCGGCGGGTCGGTGTGCGAGAGCAATTCGTTAATCACGACGTCGGTCCAGCCACCACCACCCGGTCCACCCGGTGTGCCGTTGTATGCCGCGCTGGCGCACCATGTCGTGGCGGCATCGGGGTCGCCGTCGGTGGCAATCAGGACCAGCGAGCAGCCGTCGCCAGCCGCCCACGCAGGCCACGCGCCGGACGTGCCGTAGGTCGCGGAATACAGCGTGTTGCCCAGGGCATCCTTCAGCGTCACCTTCTCGCCCTCGTTTGCCAGACTGCCGCTATAGGCGCCCGGGGCCAGGTTGCCGACCGCCGGGTAACGGCTCAGGAAGGCCGCACGGTCTTTGACCACGACCAGATACTGACCCGGCGCCAGCGCGATATCGGAAGCGAAGGTATAGGTTATCCCCTTGGTGAAAGAGGCGTTACGCAAGTTCACGGCAGTCGGACCCGCGTTCCAGATCTCGATGAACTCGTAGGCATCCCCATCAAGCACACCGGTCACGGCATCAACGGGATGATACATGATCTCGCTAAAGACCACCCCGGCGGCTCGGGCCGTGAAGACACAGGCCATTTGCGTCACCAGCCAACATGTGAAGTACTTCAACAAGACCCGCACGCTAATCTCCATCCCCCCCTCAGCACCCCAACCACAGCCATAGGATACCCCTGACCACGGTGTGAAGCAAAGCAATTGCCTGCCAGCCTCCTGCTCGCCGGGCGTAGCGCGCAAGCGTTGCCCTGCGCAATGCGAGGTCGAAGTCCTCATACCCGACCTTGACGGCGGGACGCAGGTGTGTCAGGTTGGCGCAGTTCTCGAAACGGAAACGGGTAACCATGAAGTCGGGTTTCTTCGATAAACTGATTGACCGGCTGGACCGACTGGATCCCCAGAGCCTGCAGGTCCACTTCCTGCGCCTGGCCCAGGAGCGCGGTCTGCTGGAGATGATTTTCCAGTCGATCCAGGAAGGCGTGGTTGTGGTCGACGGCGCCGGTCGGCTAAACTACGCTAACAAGGCAGCCGAACGCCTGCTCGGCTTCTCGCTCGAGGACACGCGCGGCCGCCCCGTGGCACGCTACATCCGCGACATCGACTGGCAACGCACGCTGGCTCGCGACGAGGCGGAGTGGTCGCGCCTGATCAGCCGCGAAATCGAGGTTACCTATCCCGAACACCGCGTGCTCAACTTCTACGCCGTGCCGCTCTCATCCGACAAGAGCGGGGACAAAGGCGCCGTCGTGATCCTGCGCGACGTCACGCGCGACCGCCTGAACGAGGTCTCGCTGGTCGAATCGGAGCGGCTCAAGGCCGTCCAGCTGCTGGCGGCCGGCGTGGCGCACGAGATCGGCAATCCGCTCAATGCGCTGACGATCCACCTGCAGCTGCTCGATCGCGAACTGCGCAAACTGCCCCCGACGCAGGCGGCCGACCTTGGCGCCTTGCTGGAGGTCTCGCGCAACGAGGTGTCGCGCCTCGATCTGATCATCACCCAGTTCCTGCGCGCCATCCGCCCTTCGCGGCCCAAGCTCGCGCCCGTGCGGATCGAGGAGCTCCTGCAGGAGACCCTGGACCTCATCAAGCACGAAATCCGCAACCGCCACATCCAGGTCGAGATCGTCTGCCCCTCGGCGGTGCCGGTGATCAGCGTCGACCGCAACCAGATCAAGCAGGCCTTCTTTAATGTGCTCAAGAACGCGCTGCAGGCCATGCCGGATGGCGGCGCGCTGTCCATCGCGGTGACCGGCACGGACCGCGACCTCAAGATCCGCTTCCGCGACTCGGGTGTCGGCATCAAGCCCGAGGACTTCGGCCGTCTCTTCGAACCGTACTACACGACCAAGCCGGACGGCTCCGGGTTGGGGCTGATGATCGTGCAGCGCATCGTGCAGGACCACGGCGGCCAGATCGAGGTTGCCAGCAAGCCCGACGAGGGCACCAGCTTCACCCTCTCCCTGCCCCTGGACGAGCGCCGGGTGCGTCTGCTCAAGGACCGCGCCGCCGAAACCGCCCCGGTAAGCGAGGCCCCGACCGCGCCGGAACAGAAGGACTGAACCCATGACCGCACCGAGCCCCCGTTCCTCCATCCTGATCGTGGACGACGACAAGAGCACCCGCGACGGGCTCGCACGCGCCCTGTCCGGCGCGTACGAGGTGCTCACCGCGGAGAGCGGCGACCGCGCCCTGTCGCTCCTGCTGACGCGCACCGTCGATGTTCTGCTCAGCGACGTGCGCATGCCGGGTATGGATGGCCTGACCCTCCTGCAGCGCGCCCTGGCACACCAGGCCCAGCTGATCTGCATCCTGCTCACGGCCTACGGCGGCGTGGACACCGCGGTCGAGGCCATGAAGCGCGGGGCCTACGATTTTCTCATGAAGCCCGTCAACCTCGACCACCTCGACCTGCTCCTGCAGCGGGCTTTGCGCTCGCGCGCCGTGGAGTTCGAGAATGACCGACTCCGCCAGCAGCTGGACGACAAGTACGGGATGGAGAACATCGTCGGCAACTCCCAGGCCATGCGCCAGGTTTTCGAGACCATTCAGCAGGCTGCGCCCACGCAGGCCACGATCCTGATCCAGGGTCCCAGCGGCACGGGCAAAGAGCTCGTGGCCCATGCCATTCACCGGCTCAGCCCCCGCGCACGGGGGCCGCTCGTCGCCGTCCACTGCGCCGCCCTCTCGTCCACCCTGCTCGAAAGCGAGCTGTTCGGCCACGAGCGGGGCGCCTTCACCGGCGCAGTCGCCCGCCGCCGCGGCCGGTTCGAGCAGGCCGACGGCGGCACGCTGTTCCTCGACGAGATCTCGGAAATCGACGCCTCGGTCCAGGTGAAACTCCTGCGCGTGCTCGAGGAGCGCAGTTTCGAGCGCGTGGGCGGCGACGAGTGCGTGGAAGTGGACATCCGGCTGGTGGCAGCCACGAACAAGGACCTGCGCCAACTCGTCGCTGCCGGCAAGTTCCGCGAAGACCTGTTCTTCCGGCTGGACGTCGTCACCTTGAACCTGCCGCCGCTGGCGGCGCGCGTGGACGACATTCCCTTGCTGTGCAACCACTTCCTGCACGAGTTCACGGCCCGCAACAACAAGGTCATCACCGCCATCACCCCTGACGCCATGCAGGCGTTGACGGCGTACGCGTGGCCCGGGAATGTGCGCGAACTGCGCAACACCATCGAGAAGACAGTCGTGCTGGCGCGCGGCGACCGGATCACGCTGCGCGAGCTGCCGGCGGCGATCCGGGAAGCGGCGCATGCGGGCGTGGACAAGCGCACGGCGGCGGGCGGAGGGGCAGCGGACAGCCAGGCGGGCGGTTCGCTGGCCGACGTCGAGAAGCAGCTGATTCGCGCGACCCTGCGCCAGCACGACGACAATCGCACGCGTGCAGCCGTGGCGCTGGGCATCAGCCGCCGGACCCTGCATCGCAAACTCCGGGAGTACGCCGTGGCGGACGCCCCACCCCCCGCCGCCGCGGCGCTGCCCGACACGCTCCCGTAGCCGGAGGACACCCCATGCCGATGGATACCGCGGTTCAAGAAGTGATCAACAGCGTCCAGGAGGGCCTGCTGGCCCGCGCGCTGCGCGGGCTGCTGTTCGCCGCCGTCGTGGGCGCGCTGTTCGCCGCCTACACGCACCGGCAATTCCGGGGGCTGAGCGAACCGACCGCCATGGAACACGCCCAGCTTGCGCGCAGCCTCGCCGACGGCCACGGCTTCTCCACACGCTGCATCCGGCCGGTCGACGCGTGGCGCCTGGAGCAACACGGGCGCGCGGTGGCGAACCCGCACCAGTACCCGGACGTGCGCCACGCCCCGCTCTACCCCGCGCTGCTCGCGGCAGGCTTCCGCCTCGCGCGGCCGTCGTTCGCCATCTCACCCGGCCAGCCGTTCGCACCCGAGCAACGGGTGATCGTGCCCCTCGGCATCGGCCTGACGATCCTGGCGGGGATTCTCCTGTACGTGCTGGGCCGCCTGCTCTTCGATCCCACCGTCGCGTTCACGTCCATGCTTGTCTTCTTCGTCACGGACGCCGTACTCGCCGGCAGCGTGGCGGGCACGCCGGCGCCGCTCGGCCTGTGCCTGACGACCGCGGCCGCCTGCGCCGCGGCGTGGGCAGCCGTGTTGCGCGCCGCGGGGCGGGGCGTCCTCCGCTGGCTGCCGCCGCTGCTCCTGTCCGCCGTGCTGGCCGGCCTGGCAGGCCTGACGCAGTACACGCTGCTGGTCGTTCCAGTCGCGTTGGCGCTCTACGTGGCTGTGGCGGGCGACGATCGCCGGCCGTGGCTGGGGATCCTCTACCTCCTGGCAGCCGCGCTCGTGGTCGCCCCCTGGCTGTGGCGCAACATCCAGGTCAGCGGCCTGCCCTTCGGCACCGCGCCCTACGCCTGCTTGAACGATTCGCTACTGTACGCGCACAACGCCTTCGATGCCGACCCGGCCCCCGTGCTCCGCAACACGCTCGTGGCGCGTGCTCTCCGCTACAAGCTGCTCGGCAACCTCGGCGGCCTGGTCGACACCGACCTCCGCACTCTCGGCAGCGGCCTGGTTATCTGCTTCTTCCTCGTCTCGTTCTTCAGGAAGCTCGAGTCCGCGCAGTCGCACGCCCTGCGCTGGTGCGTCGCCCTCGGACTGGCCGGCGTGCTGATCGCGGCGGCGCTGGCCGGCGCCGGCCCGCGCCTCGCGCTGCACGCCTTCCTGCCGGTGGTCGCCCTGTACGGCACCGCCTGCTTCTACCTCACCGCCACCAGCGTCGAGCTGTTCAACATCGGCTGGTATACGGTGATGGTCTGGGGCTACGTCGCGCTCGCGGCGCTGGCCGCGGCGGCGCGCTTGGCGGGCGCCCCCGCCCACCCGCCCTACCCTCCCTACTACCCGGCCCTCGCGGCGTATGCCACGGCCAGCCTGGACGGCAACGAGTCGCTCGCCACCGACATTCCCTGGGCCACGGCCTGGTACGGCAACCACACCTCCATCCTGCTGCCCCCCCACCCGGATGCGCTGGGCAAGTTGGACGGCCATCCGGTGAAGGTGGGCGCCCTCTACCTGACCACGGAGACGTCCCTCCGGGCCGGAAAGGAACCGGCCTACGCCGGCTGGCGCGACGTGCTCGACCTGACCCGCACCACCAACACCGGCTTCCGCTTCGTTCACGGCGTAGCCCTGCCGCCCGGCACGCGCGATCAGTTGCTGCTGAGCGACCGACCGCGCTGGGGCGCGGCGGAGACGCCCGCGTCCGGCGGTACCAACGCGCCCGCGCCCGCCGCCGCGGCGGCGCCCTGACCCTGCGCGGGCAGCGGCCCCAGTCCGGCCACTGAAGTGTTCACTTCAGCTGGTCGTTCGTCAGCGTGATGTTGTCCAGGTAGAAGGAAGTGGCCGTTGTGGCGGTGCTGCTAAAGCCCAGCCAATCGAGCAGCCGGAAGGCCGGTTTCGAAAACTTGATGCCGTTCCGCTGAAAGGGCGGCTGGCCCGGCGCGGCGACGCCCATCGACCACGTGCCGTCGGCGTCCGTGCCGATACGCGCCTGCAAGGTTACACGCACCCACGTGTCGACGGGCGCCGCGCACACCGCTTCCCCTCCCACGAAGAACTGCCCATTGCGCACGTTGAAGTACAATCCCGTCTGGTAGTCCTTGCCCGAAGGCCAGTCGCGCCACTCGTGGTAGAAATCCGCGCCGGGCTTGCACAGCAGGTCGAACGACAGCGCCGTCACCCCGTTCGTGTGTCTGGGCTGGTAGAAGAAATAGGGGTACCAGCCGTGCGGAAGGTCGGGGGCATCCTGGACCTTCAGGCACTGCCGGCCGGCTCCGGCACACTCCCCGGTGATCGCGATGGAATCTCCCTTGCCCGCCGCCTCGACCGCCGCAAACCGGGGTGCGCGTCCCGGCGGCAGCGTCTCGAAGTCGTCGCGCAGGGTCAGCGGCGGGGGCAGTGGCGGGGGCGGCGGACGCTCCAGCGGCGGATACACGACACTAGCCGCCAGCGCACGCCAGGAGCGCGCACCATAAACCCCGGCGGCCGTGTAGTCGAACGGCACGAACCCCACCGCGGCGGCCGGGGAGCCGGGCTGCAGCCGGAAATCGCGCGCCCCCGGCGCCAGGAAGAGCGGGTCGGCCACGCGCGACCCCGCGTCCTGCCCCGCCGCCTGCCACGCGGCGAAGTCGCGCCCCGCGAAGTCCGGCGCCTTGCCGTCCGCGCGCCAGTAGAGGTTGCTGCGCATGACGAAGTTCGTGTCGCGCCACTGGCCGCTGAACAACGTACCCTTGTCGAAATAGACCAGGTTCCGCTCGAACGTGAAAGAGCGGTGCGGCTCCACGCGCGTGCGCTGCAGCTGCCCCTCCGCGCTGCAGGCGAAGATGTTGTTCTCGATGCGGTTCTCGCGGCCGTAGTGCTGATGGAAGCCGCCGGTCTTCGTGTTGTACACGAGGTTGCTGGCCATCTGCAGCCGGCTGCTGCCTTCGTCGGTGTAGAGGCCCCAGCCGCCGTACGTCCACGCATAAATGTCGTGGATGACATTGCGGTTGACGGTGGTGCCGTCCGACGGCCCGAGCGTGTAGACACCGCCCATGTCGCTCAGCAGCGCCCAGCCGATGTGGTGGATGTGGTTGAAGTCGATGCGGTTTCGTTTGGCGAGGCTGTCGCCGTAGCCCCAGTGCCAGCCCGCGGAGACACCAGTGTAGCGGAAGTCGGCGATCTCGTTATGCGTCACTGCGTTGTCGCCGCTCTGGCCGATCCACACGCCGACGGCGCACGGGAAGATGTGCCCGCCGTCGCGGATGATGCAGTTGTCCACGGTGATGTGCCCCGTCCGGTCGGCCGCCGCCGCGGCCAGGCGCGTTTCGCCGATGCGCACGCCGCCCGCGCCCAGGTCATGGATGTAGCCGCGCTCGAGCCGGCAGTCGCGACAGCCCGCGCGGAACCACACGCCATAGCGGCCCGTGTGCGCGACCCGGCAGTCGGCCAGCGTCACCTGCTGCGCGCCGTCGAGCGTGACGACGGCGTCGATCGAGGCCGCCGCCTGCTCCGGCCCGGCTCCGGTCGGCGGCAGCGTGTAGCCCGCGTACTCGAACGCGAGGCCCTCCAGCCGCACATTGCGCACGAAAGCGCCCTTCGCCGGGTCGCCCTTGAACGCCACGAGTTGCTCGCACACGGGGGCCAGCACCTGCACCCGCCCCGGCCGCTCGCCCTCACGCGGCACGTAGGCGAGCAGGCCATCGCGCCCCAGGTACCACTCCCCGGGGGCGTCCAGCGCCGTGCGTACGTTCTCGAGGTAGAACCGTTCCCCGGCGGCCAGCGGGTTCCACGACTTCATCGCGCTGCCGCTCACGCGGAGGCTGCCCGCGCTCGCATCGAAGGCTTCAAGGTGCCGGATCGTGTTGTCCCACTTGTGGAAGGCAACCAGCGTCACGTTGCTGACCTCCGCCGGCGTCAACCCCCGCAGGGCGTCGGTGACCTCGCCGCGGCACCCGATCGTCTGCCGCGCGCCGCGGCCCGCCGGCTGGAGCACCTCCTCGTCAACGGTCAGCATGAAATCGAAGAAGCGGTTCGGCGTCCGGGCGCGCACCGCCCGCCGGCCGTCGACGTAGAGCTGTTCGAACCACCAGGCGCCGGCCGCGACGTCGGGCAGTCGCACGCGCCACACGCCGTCGGTCCCCACGGTGAAGCCCTCGATGGCGCGCCCGCCGCTGAAGACAGGCTCCTCGCCCCGACTCGCGCGGTAGGTGGTCGTGCAGCCGTCCGGCGCGGAGTCAACCGGCTCGAAGACCAGCGGGGCGGTAAGCGGGTATACGCCGTCGCGCACCCACACGACGACGTCGGCCCGCGAGCCGCCGGCGCGCAGGGCGCGCACCGCGTCGCGCGCACGCGTCAGCGTCGCGAATGGCCACCACCAACTCCCCGCCTGGCTGTCGTCCCCGCGCGGCGACACGTAGAACGTCTCCGCCGCCGTGGCCGCAACCGCCATCCCCAGCGCCACAGCCAGAACAGCCGCTTTCCTCAATTTGCTCATGCAACCCCCCCCACGGTAGCTTTCGGCCTGCCATCCAACGGAGCCACGAGGCGGGGGCATCGTCACCGGCTGCCAAGCCGCCACGACACAGCACGAAGCGCGCCTGTCGGACGGTCCCTCACCCCGGCCCTCTCCCCGCCGGGGAGAGGGAATCCGCTGCGGCGTCCACGTCTCCGTCAGACAAAACGGTGCTCGCGCCCGCGGCGAGAGGCTCGCGGTGAGGGGCCTCCTCTTGGACGTTGCGCGCTGCCGTGGCATCCACGGCTGGGGCGTCCGTCGAAACGGCAGCAGCCGCGTCCCCGACCACTGCCACGTCCCCAACCGCCTCCACGCCTGGCGCCGTCTCCGCCGCCTCCGCGCTCTCCACCTCCGCATCCGTGCGGCGCGGCTTCTTCCCCGGCCCGCGCCGCCGCCGGGTTTCGAACAACTCCATTTGATCGTGCTTCAGCAGATCGTATGCTTTCAGCACGCGCAGGAGCTGCAGCAGGTCGCTCTTCTCGTAGCTCCGGCTCACGTCCACGCCGTGGATCAGATCGGCCAGCAGCGTCCCAAAGAGCAGCACCCCATCCACGCCCCGCGCGCGCAGCGCCTCCAGCGTCTTCGTCTTGAGTTCATCCGACGCGGGCAGCCGCGGCAGGCACAGCACCGTCAGCACGTCCTCCGAACCCAGCAGCTTGCGGGCGGCGTGGACCGTGGCCTCCTCCGCGAACCGCAGGATGTCAGGGCTCTGCTCGAACATCGCGGCGTAGAACCGCTCAGTATGCCACCCGCGCACCGCCACCAGCGCCCGGCCGATCCCGCGCACGTCCTCGGTGGACCACACCATCCCGGCGGGCCGCGTCGTCGCCACGACCGTGGGGTTCACGACCAGCAGGTCGATCTCCTCGTCCGCCGTCTTGGGCCGCACAGGCACGGCATACTTGCGCGGCTGTGTGACAAGAAAGCCCAGCGCCTCGAAGTATTCCCGCACCACCGCTTCACTGACCCCGGACATCTTGACCTCCCTCGCCAGCCGCTTGCGCGCGCGCCACACCTGTGAGGAACACGTCGCGCAGCACAGCCTCTTCCACGACGCAGCCTGTCGCCGCGTGCCCGATGCGCTCGGCCAGCACGAAGCGCGGCACCCCGCCGACCGTCTTCTTGTCGCTGGTCATGGCCCGCGTCAGCGCCGGCCACAAGGCCGCGGGCGCGGTCCCATCGGCCAGCGCGGCAAGCCGCACCGGCAGACCCAGCCGCGCGAGCAGGGCGACCAGGCGATCGCGCTCCGCCGCCGGCAACCCGTGCGCGCGCACCCCGACGTCGGCAGCATACACCATGCCCAGCGCCACGGCCTCGCCGTGCAGGTAGTGGCCGTAGTGATAGACGTTCTCGATCGCATGGCCCAGGGTGTGGCCGAAGTTGAGCAGCGCGCGGGGCCCGCTCTCGCGCTCGTCCGCGCCGACCACGGCGGCCTTGATGGCGCAGCAGCGGGCCACCACCTCCGCCAGCAGGTCAAGCTCGCGATCCATGAGCCGGACGGCATCACGCTCCAGCGCGTCAAAGAACGCCGCATCCCACATCATGCCGTACTTCACGACCTCCGCCAGCCCGGCGCAGTACTCGCGCGAGGGCAGCGTCGTCAACGCGTCCAGGTCGATCGTCACTTCGCACGGCTGGTGAAAAGCGCCGACCAGGTTCTTGCCCTGCGGCAGGTTCACCCCGGTCTTGCCGCCGACCGAACTGTCGACCATGGCGAGGAGCGAAGTCGGCGCCTGGATGAAGCGCAGCCCGCGCAGGTAGATCGCGGCCACGAAGCCCGCCAGGTCGCCCACGACCCCGCCGCCGAGCGCCACGACGACCGCACGCCGATCCAGGCCCGCCGCGGCGCCCTCCTGGCACAGGCGCGTGACAACGGCCAGATCCTTCGACGCTTCGCCGGCGGGCACGACCGACCGCAGCGCGACGGTCGCTCCGCGTGCGCGCAGCGCAGCCTCGACCGCCCCGGCATAGAGGGGCGCGACGTTGGTGTCCGACACCAGCCACGCCTTCCACGGCCCGGCGGCCGCCAGCGCCGCGCCGGCAGCCGCCCCGCGACCGATCCGGATGTCGTACGACCGTTCGCCCAGTTCAACCCGCACCGTATGCACCATGACGCTCCCCTTCAGACGCCAGCCTATTCGAGGCGCAATCCCGCCTTCAAGGCGTGTCCGCAGACAAAAGCCCCGCCATCCATGCTACGGCCGCCCTCCGGCTGGATGACCAGCAACCGCAAGGCGCCGTCGCCGGTCGCCACCAGCGGACCGTCGGCGTTCACCTCCAGGATCTCGCCGGGCGCCCCGCTCCCCGCCTCCACGCGCACGGCGTGGACCTTGAGCAGGCAGGGTGCGGCGCGCACCACGCCCGCCGGCACCACCGCGTGGCAGCCCGGCCAGGGGTGGAATCCCCGCACGCGCCGCTCCAGCGCCAGCGCGGGCTGGGTCCAGTCCAGTCGCCCGTCCTCCTTGCGCAGTTTCGGCGCCAGGGTCATGGCGCACTCGTCCTGCGGCACGCGCGGGGCCTTGCCTGCGCGCAGCAGGCGCAGCGCCTCCAGCAGCGCCTCGGCGCCGAGCCGCGCCAGGCGATCGTGCAACGTCTCGGCCGTATCCCCGGCCCCGATCGGCGTGCGGCGCTGCAAGATGATGTCGCCGGCGTCCATCCGCGCGTTCATGTGCATGATCGTCACGCCCGTCTCGCGTTCGCCGTTGACGACCGCCCACTGGATGGGCGCGGCCCCGCGGTAGGCGGGAAGCAGCGAGCCGTGCACATTGATGCAGCCGAGCGGCGGCAGGGCCAGGATCTCGGCCTTGAGGATCTGCCCGTACGCGACCACCGCCAGCACGTCGGGCCGCAGCGCGCGCAGCTCCTCGACCACCGCGGGCGCATTCACCTTCTCCGGCGTCAGCACCGGCACGCCGGAGTCCTGCACCAGGGCCTTCGTCGCGCACGGGGACGGCTGCAGCCGCCGGCCTTTGGGCCGGTCGGGCTGCGTCACGACGCCGACAACCTGCATGTCAGCGGCCAGCAGCAACGCCTGCAGGCTCGGGCAGGCCAGTTCGGCCGATCCCATGAAGATCACGCGCATGGCGCCTCCGTTCACCCGCCCTCGCGCTCGCAGCAGGTCTGTTCGCCGCGAGCATGGTGGTAGGCCTGGCACTCCTTGCAGTTTCCATGCCGCGGGCAGCCGGGCCAGTCACACGGGCAGCGTTTGGGCGTCTCGTTCGTCTCCATGTCCTTCACTCTCCTTGCCGCGCCAGAGCCGCCGCCGGCCGGCGCTCCTTCAAGCGCTCCACGATCCAGTCGGGCACGTTCAGCCCCCCGAAGCCGCTGCCGAGGCGGATCGCCGGATTCAGTGAGCCGTGAAAATCGCTGCCGCCCGTCGGCACGAGGTCGAACGTCTTCGTCAGGCGCAGGTACTCAGCCGTCTGGTCGAGGTTGTGCTCCGGGTAGTACACTTCGATGCCGCTCAAGCCCGTCGCCTGCAGGGTCTGCACGAAGTCCCGCAGCGCCGCCCGGCCCAGGCCCAGCGTGGACGGATGGGCCAGCACGGCCACGCCGCCCGCGCCGCGAATGGTGGCGACCGCCTCCGTGACGGGCAGGCGGAACCGGTCGAGGTAGCCCGGCCGGCCCTTCGCCAGGTAGCGATTGAACGCCTCGTCCTTGTCCGCCACGTAGCCCTTCTCGATCAGCGCCGCGGCGAAGTGCGGCCGGCCGACGACCCCCTCGCTCGCGAACTTGGCGACGTCGGCCCAGGCCAGCTCCAGCCCCAGCTCGTTCAGCCGCGCCAGGATGCGCTCGTTGCGCGACTCGCGCCCGCCACGAATCTGCGCCAGGGCCGACGCGAACGCCGGGTTCGCGGGGTCCATGAAATACGCCAGCAGGTGGAGCGTCCCCTTGCCCACTTCGAGGCTGATCTCGACGCCCCCGATCAGCTCCACGCCGCGGCCCGCCTCGCGCAGCAGCGGAGCCAGGCCGTCGGTCGTGTCGTGGTCCGTCAGCGCCAGCGCGGTCACCCCCTGCTTCAAGGCGAGGTCCACCAGCTGCGCCGGCGTGAGGCTGCCGTCCGAGAACGTGGAATGTACGTGGAGGTCTATCATGACGGCGTCACGCGGTGTAACTCGCCCGGGCGCCCCGCGTTTCGTTCACGGCCACGCGATGCACGCGGCAACGGGGGCTGTTCACGCGCCGCGACAGCTCGCCGTGCAGGTAACGCGCCAGGTGCTCGGAGGAAGGGTTCACGGACTGGAACACCGGGTGCGCGTTCAGGTCGGTGTGATCGAGGTCCGCGAGCGCCTCCCGCAACGCCTGCTTCAGGATGCGGAAATCCACGAGCAACCCCGTGGCGTCCAGCTCCGCGCCCCGCACGAACACCTCGATGTCCCAGTTGTGCCCGTGCACCGCTTCGCACTGCCCCTGGTAGCCCGCCAGATGGTGCGCGGCCGCGAAATGCCCCTGCACGCTGACTTCGTATACGCCATTGTCCGCCATGTCGTCCCGCCTCCGCCGGCTCACCGGCACGTGTAGCACGCGCGCACCTCGTCGAGCGACCGTGTCGCCAGGAACGCCGTGATGGCCGCGTCGTAGGTTGCCGTGTGCGCGAACGCCTTGCGCGCGAGATGGAAGCGGGTCGCCAGCGAGAGCCACCCCTGGCTCGCCCGCAGCTCCGTGGCCAGCATCTCGTAGTCCGACGGATCGGTGACGGACGCGACGCGCAGGAAGTTCTTCGCCGACGCCCGCACCATGCACGGCCCGCCGATGTCGATATTCGTGCGCGCCTGCTCGACCGTCACGCCCGGCTGCGCCACCGTCTCCCGGAAGGGGTACAGGTTCACCACCACCATGTCGATGGCCACGCCCCCCACGCGGGCGAGATCCTGGACGTGCGCCGGGTTGTACGTCTCGCTGAGCAGGCCGAGATAGATCTTGAAGTCGAGGGTCTTCACCAGCCCGCCCTGCATCTCCGGCTGCCCCGTGTAATCCGAGACCGAAACCAGGTGCCGCTCCGCGCGGTCGGGACCCAGCAGCTTCTGCAGCGCCTGGAACGTGCCGCCCGTCGAATACAGACGCAGGTCCGGGTTGATCTCCAGCAGCGCGGGCACGAACGCATCGAGGCCCCGCTTGTCGGACACGCTCAGCAACACGTTCCGCACGCGCACGCGGTCGTCAATCTGCTCCACGATATTCAAAGCCATGAGAGACCTCCTTGCACGGTTCAACGCAGGTCCTCCTGCAACACGAACCGGACTGTCAGCATAGTCGGAAGCCGGCGGTTACTTCAAACTATCTTTTCCCGGCGGCCTCCGGTATGGTTCGGCCCGCGCTCGCACAGGATCGGCACCCCGGGCGCCACGGCAGGCTATGCAGATATTGGCACTGGAACTCTCGACAACGCAGGCGGAGGCGGCGATCCTCCGCGACGGTGCGCCCTGCGCGCGGCAGGCCTGGACGCAGGGCCCGGGCCGGCCCTCCGGGCTGGTGGACGCCCTGTCCCGCCTCTTCACGGAAAGCGGCTGCGCGCCTGCCGCGCTCGATGCCTGCGCGGTCGGGCTCGGCCCGGGAATCTTCTCCGGGCTGCGCGCTTCGCTGGCCGCGCTGCACGCCCTGATGCTGCCGGATGGCAGGCCCGTCTACGGCGTCAGCAGCGGCGAAGCCCTGGCCCAGCAGCTTTACGAATCGACCCGCCGCTCGTGGATCACCGTCATCGGCGATGCGCGCCGCGAGAGGCTCTGGTACGGGGTGTTCACGTTCGAGGGCGGCCAGGCCGTGCAGAAGGTGCCCTACTCGCTCACGCCCGTCACGGATCTGCCGACCGTGCTGCGGCCCGGCACGCTGGTTGCCACGGCTGACTGGGATCGGCTCGGCGCCGCGCTGGAGGATCTCAACCTGCCGGCAGCCAGCCTGGCGGCGGGGGCGCACTATCCGACGGCCGCGGCGGTCGGTCAGCGCGTGCTGGCCCAGCTCAAGGCCGGGCGGGCCCAACCCGCCCGCAGCGCGATCTACATGCACCCCCCCGTCTTCGTCCCGCCCCGCTACCCGGTCCCGCCACCGCCTCAGAACGCGTAGCGCGCGGTGGTTGCGACTCGCTGGGCTCGACCGGGAGCACACGCCCGCCTCTACACGCTCAGGTCCTCCAGGAAGGACAGGATCGGGAAAGCGGGGTTGTAGTGGCGCTGGATGAACAGGGCGTTCCGGGACTTGAAGAGACGCTCCGCCAGCCCGTCGGCGATCGGAAAGACCATGCGCTCGTGCGCGCACAAGACCGGCGGAATGCAGTCGAGCCGTCCGGTGGTCTGCATGTTCAGGCAGCCGCACTTGTTATGGCAGCGTCGCTCCAGGGCGCACCCCCGGCACGTGGCCTTGTCCGCCTCGTTGCAGTCGAAGATCGCGTCCCGCCGCTCCTCGTCAATCCCGCCCGTGGCGGTGCCGATGCAGTACTCGTCGCGCCCCGCGAACTGGACGCACGGATAGAGCCGACCGTCGGGCGCCACGGAGATCTGCCGCCGGCCGAGGCGGCAGGAGTTGCCGCGCTCCGGAAAGACGTGCGACGCAATCCGCTTGTCGAACGGCGAGAAGTAGAACTTCCGTTCGCGCCGGTAGTTCTCCTCGTGCCAGGCAGCCAGCGCGCGGTACTCCTTCCGGAGCAGCTCCAGCGTCTCGTCCGACCACGGTCCGGCGTAGTTCAGCGACGCGATCAGGTACTGCACGCCCTGCGCCTGCAGCCACTGCACCGATTCGGCGAACAGCCCAACCGTCTCCGGGTTGACGGTCAACATGACCGGCGCGTACGGCCTGTGACGCAGCAGCAGAGCCAGCGCCTGTCCGACGGCCGTGAACGAACCCGCACCGTCGGCAGCGACACGCAGGCGATCGTGCGCCGCGCGCACGCCGTCGTGACTCAAGGCCACGTGCAGGCCGCGGCCGTTGGCCGCGGCGAGGAAGTCCGCGTCGAGCAGCGTCCCATTTGTCGTGACTTTGTAGTGGAACCGGCTCGGATACCGCGCTTCGCACCACTGCATGAGCGCCCAGATCAGGGGCTTGCATAGCAACGGTTCCCCGCCGAAGAAGATGATCCCACAGTTCGGCCCCTCCGCGCAGCGCTCGATCGCCGCCGCGGCCGTTTCGAGCGACATGTCCTCGTTCCCCGCCGGGGCATAGCAGTAGCGACACGCCAGGTTGCAGCGATTCGTGAGATGCAGCGTGAGATGCATGTCCGTGCCGTCCCCCATGCAGTCGTGCGCTACGGCGATTTCCCGACAACCCCCGACGTGTTCAGGAAAGCCACGAAGTGCCGCACCTGTTTGCGCAGCTTCTCCCGGGCCTTGTCGTCCAACTGCTGTCTCGCGTCCATCAGCGCCCGGGCGTACGCACTTTCCGTGATGCGCCGCTGGCCGGCCGACAAACCCGACAGGTTCGGACGCTCGACCTCGGCCTTCGCCAGAGGGTCGAAGAACACGCCGAATATCGCCCGCTTGTCGGCGCTTCGCGTCCGGAAAGCGCTCGTGACCCTCCGGGCCAACGACGCGAAGTCGTAGGACCAAACGCTGCTTGTGTTTCGATTCACCTCCCACGTCTCGTAATCGCGATGGGAGAGATACTCGATAAACACCGCGTGCTGCGCGTCGGCAAGATCGAAAGCAAACGCTTGCGGAGCCAGCCGCGCAGATCGCCCTTGCCACGCTTCGCGCTTCTCTTCTCCCGGAGCCGCCCCTGCTTGTTCCTCGGTCGCCGGTTCCGCCCCAGCGAATTGCGCGCGCCAACCGACCTTCACGGGCGATGCCACGTTGTCGAGTTCCACATCTTCATCCAGTTTGAGTCCGGCCGCGGCGAGCTCCGTCCGGATGATCTCAAGCGCCTCCTCCTCCGAAAGAAACGTCGGCGGATTAAGCGCCACGCACCCGAACGCGCCGCGTCCGTCGTTCTGCAATGCCTCAGCCAGAAGCGGCGCCACCACTGCGGTCGCTTGCTGCACAACGCCGGGCGCAGCCGCCTGCGCCGGAGCCTGGCGCGGCTCGGCGGGAGCCTGCGCCACAGCCGCTTGCGGCCCGCGGTCGCCGGCGGCCCCGTCACTGTCCGCGGTCGCGCGCGCGGCCAGTCCGGTGAGCAAACCCACCAGGGCCGTAAACCCGGGCGAGGCGCCCCAACGCGCAGGCGTGGCGGACAGCAGCGCCGGGTCGCACTGAGCCGCGGCCAGGGTGGGGTACTTCGGTATCCTGTAGCGCTGCACGGGAGAGATCTTCATAACCTGTCCCTTTCTGTCGAGAAAGCGGCGAACGCCTCTTCGCACGCCGCCAACCGGCCGCTGCAGAGGTCGCGCAGAGCCTGCTGGAAGGCGTTCTGCACATCGGGCTTGGACGTCGCAACGAACCCCCAGCCTTCCTCCGGCGGCGCTGCGGCCGTGCGCCAAGCCGCCGCCCCGTAGACACCCTGTCCGCACACCAGCCCCGTCAGCCCGGTGACCGGGCGCGGCGCCGGCGGTCCGACCTCGTTGGTGATGGCGTCATCCTCGGACTCCACCGTCGCCCGGAACGACACCTCGCAACCCCCGAAGTTTGCCCGTCGCGACAGCACACAGGCGCCCGGACACCCGACCCGCGCCCGCGCGCTGCAGACCTCCTGCAAATCCCGCAGCAGCTCCGGGGTGAGCGCGCGCCCCTTCCAGGCGGCCAACTGCGCGCGAAGCGCCTCATCGCCGCCCTCCACGGTGACAACGGTAATCACATTCGCCACGGCCGCCAACCGCTCGTTCAGCGCCGGTTCCCCGTGAAGCACATCCGGCAAGCGGGCCAGCTCATAGATCGAGAAGCCCGCCGTCGTCGCTGCCAGGTCGTCCAGCGCTTTCAGCCGACGCAGTTTCTTCGTCATGGACGCGATCTGCGCGGCATTCAGCGGCTCCTCGTCAGGATAGCGAGGCAGTTGCTCCTCGGTCAGCCCGGCGAGTCGCCCGCGCACCCGCTCACGCAGCAGGGCACGCGCCCGGTCGCCATACATCTGCACCAAGCGGGCCGACGCGCAATCGCGGCCCCACCATCCGTTATCGATCTGGAAGCCTTCCCACTCGGCCCGGCGCCGGACCGCGCACAACTGCTCGTTCAGAATCAGGAACGCGTCCGCGACGGTGGATTCCCCGCCGGCCGACCGGTCGTCAGCGATCAGCGCGGACCACCGGCCGGCGCCGTGCACGGAGCGGACCTCGGCCTCGTCACGGGCCTTCGCGACCGTGCGTGCCAGGCCGGCAAGCGCGACACGCGTTTCCGGCGCGTCCGCCAGCGACGCCTGCTCAAGGAGCAGGTTCAGCACATCGGGGAACGGCATGCCCGCGACTTTCGCCAGCAGCGCCGGGCCGGCGTACTCGTTGGCCGTTTCCCCGCTGCGGATCGCGGCGGCGACCAGGGCCTCGACCGGCTTGTCGTAGGGGAGCCGCTCCAGCCCCACGGCCACCGCCAGCAAGCTCGTTCGGCGCTTCTCGAAGGCAGCCTCCTCCCGTCCGGGGTCCTGCTCAGCTACCGTGACCGGCTCAATCCGTTCCTCCGCCGCCTTCTTCAGCTGCGCGACGAACCGCTCGACGGTCGGCTGCGCGTCGGCGCCGCGAATCGCCGCATAGCGCGCGAGCAGGTGGACGTCATGGACATCGGCGATCGTCTCGTGCTTCGCCAGATGGACATCGGCGATCGTCTCGTGCTTCCCCAGCAGGTAGGCCTCCAGCACCGGCACCCGCCCCTGCCGCGCCCGCGCCAGGAGGAAGTCGGCTGCCAGGTCGTTATGCTCTCCATAGACCCCCGGCAGGCTGAGCAACGCCAGTTCCTCGTCCGAGTCCGACTTGTGTGCGGCGTGGAAGGCCCGGATCGCGTCCAGCAACGTGTCGCTTCTTCTGCGAGACCACAGTTCCTCATCGAACTTCTCGGGCAGCATATCCGTCAGCATGCGCAGCGCAACCTCGCCGCGTGTAGCCGGCCGATTGAGCGCATTGAAGACGACCTCACGGCGGTCCTCATGCCGGTCCACCAGCAGGTCGAAGTCCGACAGCCTGTCGTCCTCCCCGACCACGGCGTCGTGGTCCGCTTCCGTCAGGGCTCCGTCCTCCACCAATGCCAGCAGGAACGGGATCCCCTGCAGGCCGCGGGCGCGCACCTCCAACTCCACGTCGCCGGCCACGGCGGCCCGCTCGCGCCAGGCGGCAGGCACCAGCCAGAGCACCGCCGGCCGGTCCCCCCTCCTGGTCACGGTACGGAGCGCCCGAACGGCCATGAGCCTGCCCGCCCAGGCCAGATCGGCCGCTGTCATGCCATTCGTCACGGCGGGCTGCGGCTGCTGCACCAACCGGGCTTCGACGCGACTGAGCAGCAGTCGCACGCCGGGCGCTTTCCTCCAGCCCGACGGGTACCGTCCAAGCAGCGCTTTCAGCGCATCCCGATAGGCCAGCCAGTTCGCATCCTGCCGGAAACGCCGGTACACGGTCTCGTACTGGGCGTCCGCGGCGACGTTCATGCCTCCGACAATCGCCGCCTGCCGGGACTCGACGCGCTGGAACAACGCACTCAGGAGCGCCGTGGCGTTGGTCACATCGCCCCGCTGCTGCAGGTCGCAGGCCATGACGAAGAGCCTGCCGCACGCCTCGGCGTCCAGATCCTCCCGATCCGCCGACTTGAGGAACCGGAACGCGGTCCGCACATCGCGCGCCACATTCGCCTTTCGCCATCGGCCCTCGAGCCTGGGCGGACCAGACGGGGGCGCAGCCAACGGATCGACTGGGGGCGGTTGCGATGCCCACCTGTCGCCCCAGGCGAACTCGATGACATCCCCGCCATTGACAACGAAGGTGCCCTTGACGGGGACGCCGTTCGAATCGCGCGACTCCTCCAGCATCCAGGCGTTGCCGCTGCATTCCCAGTCGAGCGGCAGCGGGCTCCGGACGCGCAACCCCCAGTCGCCCTTGACATTGACGTAGGTCGCCGTGGCGAGATTGGGTAACCCGAAGCCGGCGAAGAGCGCAAACCCCTTGGCGTAGTCGTCCGGCTTGGGGGACGGCTCCCCGGCTGCCGCAAGGAGCACCCCGAACGGTGCGCAGCACAAGACCCACCGCCGACGCCAGCCGGACACAACCCTCAACCGTTTGCCGGCGATTCCGTCGCTGGCGTTGCCATGGGCGTTGGTACGCATGCCTTGCCCTCGCACCCGCCCCGCTCGAATCGACGTCCGGGCGCCTCAGAACGCGTAGGAGAGGCCGAACGAGAGCACGGGGTAGAACCTGAACGCTGACACGTCGTCCTCGACTTCCGACTCTTCGCGCGCAAGGTCCTCGTCCAGCATGGCCTGCAGCGCCGGCTCGTTCACCGTCGCGGCGAGATCGACCGCCGGTTCGCCCTGCACGAGGACGCCCAGGTCGAACGAGAAATGCCAGTGCCCTGCCTTGCTGGCGGCATTGCCCACGCCGATACCGAGGTAGGGCGCCAGCTCGTCGAAGGTCACCTCGCCTTTCAGGTCGGTGACCGTGTAGGTGCGGTCGCCAATTTCGACCGAATCCCCGCTCAGTGCCGTCACCTTGAAGCTGTTGTTGTTCAGGAGCAGGCCGCCGCTGAGGCGGAACTCGCCGCCGAACGGGTGGACGTCCACGAGCGCGGCCAGGGACTGGAGGCTCACGTCAAGGCTCAGATCCTCGACCGACAGGCTGTCGCCGCCGTCCTCGTAGCTGAAGCTGTTCCGATCCCTGAACGTCAGGTCCGCCCAGTTGCCGCCAAAGCGGAGGTTCACGCGCTCCGCCACGCCGACCGTCAAATCCGCGCCGAGGCCGAGCGTGCCGATCTTCGCCGACACTCCCGCGCCGGCCCACGCCGTCCCCTGCCCCGCCGCCACGAGCACGACCACAACCGCAACCGCCAGGACCGCCACCATTCCGCTCCGCATCCGCAACCTCCCTTTCATCGCGCTTTCCCCCCCGCACAGGCGACGCACCAGCGGCGCCGGAGGCATAAAAAGCTATCACGCCAACCTAAAGCTGCACAACGGACTTCGCCAGCCGCACGGAACGCACCAGACCCCCAGAGGGGCCACCCCGACCATAACGGCCGGGGACGGCCGTCTCCACCGCACGCGCCAGAGCCAGTAACTGGAGACGGCGGTCCTCCGCCGTTATCCCCCCCCTGACACCTTATCATCTGCGTGGCCCGCGCCATCAGATCATCGGCACTTCGACGTCGTAAGGGATGTGCTCGACAGCGGCATTGACGATCATCTGGAGCAGCCGGCTGTAGCTGATGCCGCCGGCAACGGCCGAGCGCGCCAGGGCCACGCCGTCGTCGAGCGACGGGTTGCAGTTCACCTCCAGCACGTGCGGGTGCCCCGCCTCGTCCAGCCGGATATCCACGCGCCCGTAGCCCCAGCCGCCCACCGCGCGGAAGGCGCGCAGGGCGATGTTGCTGATCTGGCGGGCGAGATCGTGATCCACCACCGCCGGGCAGACGACGGACGTGCGCTTGTACTCGACCGTGGTCTCGACCCATTTCGCCGCGTAGGACATGATCGGAGGAATCTCCGGCGGCAGGTCGGCGTAGTTCACCTCGGCGAACGGCATGACCCGCAGCCGGCGGCCACCGACGATGCCGACGTTGAACTCGCGCCCCGGCAGGAAGCGCTGCGCCACGGCGGGCTGGTGGTACGTCCCCACGATTTCGCGCACCTTTTCGCGCAGTGCCTTCTTCGAGTGTACGACGGAGTTCCGGTCGAGGCCGATGCCCGCGTGTTCCTGGGCCGGCTGCACGATGACGGGGAACTGGCAATGGTAGCGGTCCACGTCGCTCGCCCGCTCGAACAGGCACGTGTCGCGCGGAATCGGGATCCCCGCCCCCTGCAGCAGCGAGCCGGCCATGTACTTGTAGCGGCAGAGGCCCAGCGCCAGCGCGCTCGACCCGGTCATCGGGAAGCCCATCATGCGCACCAGGGCCGCCACGCGCATCTCGTAGAGCGCGCCGTGCACGACGTCGTCGTATTGGTTGAAGACGACGTCGGGCCGCAGGCGGCGCAGGCGGCGCTGGAAGGCCAGCAGATCGTGCGCGAGCGGCACTACGGTCACGGTGTGGCCGATCGCGCGGAGCTGGCGCGACATGCGCCGGATCATCACCTGCAGATCGTGCGTGCCGCCGCGGTCTTCCGGCACCTCCGGCGCTGCGCCGCGACACGCGTTGTAGACCAGTGCAATGTGCATTCTTTTCATAGCCAGCCCCGTTTCCGCCTTATCCGTTCCGCCCGTTTCGTGCATAAACATACACGCATGGCCCACACGCCGCAAGCCCGCAAGCGGCAACCCGCAAGCGTTCTCATTATGTCCGAAGACCGCCTGAAGGGCATGTTGACAAATTCGTGCGCGCGCCCACGGACACTCGTAATCGTCCTCGTCCTTCGTCCTCGTCCTCGGTTTCTTGGGAGTTTTCGAGTACGAGGACGACGACGAGGACGATTCGAAAACGCAACGCGGCAACCCCCCTTTTCGCGGGCCATCCTTGACTCGCCGGCCCCCGGCCGCTACTTTACGCCGACCGTTTGGACGGGAACAGCGCGGACACCTCCGCGCCCCCGGCCGGCGAGGAGGAGGATACGGTGGCACAGCAGCAGCAACAGCAGCAGGTGAAGACAGCGATTACGCCGACGCGGCAGGACGACTATCCCGAGTGGTACCAGCAAGTGGTCCGCGCGGCTGAGTTGGCGGAAACGAGCCCCGTGCGGGGTTGCATGGTCATCAAGCCCTGGGGCTACGCGGTGTGGGAGAACATCCGCACGGCGCTGGACAGCATGTTCAAGGCCACCGGGCACGTCAACGCCTACTTCCCGCTCTTCATCCCGCTCAGCTACCTGCAGAAGGAAGCGGAGCACGTCGAGGGCTTCGCC
>CAYOBW010000032.1:0-37772 GCA_964402115.1 uncultured Victivallales bacterium | reverse complement strand
TCCACTCGCTGGACAACATTCCGGCCACCCCGCCGCTCAATACCTACACGGGCAAGCTGGGGTCCGCAGCTGCGCGGTTCTACCACCTGCGCGCGCCGGCGCGGTAGCGGCGTCGCCGGCATCCAGAAGGTAGGGGACATGCTGCGAAAAGGTGGAGGCGGGCTGCTGGCGATGCTGTTGGCCGCCTGCTGCCGGGCGGATGCCGCGTCGGTGGAGAGTGTTCTGCCGCCGCTGCCGGCGGAGGACCGGCCGCTGGTCGAACGTTTCGCGGAGCCGCCGGCCCCGGCGCGGATCTTGAAGATCATCCATGCGCAACCCGACGAACCGACCGCGCAGGACAAGCTGCTCCAAACCCTCGCCGCGCAGGGGTTCGGCGGTTTCGCCGGTAACGTGGCTTTCGACGGCTACGTGGACGACGAGACGAAGTGGCCCGCGTTCCTGCGGGGCGTGCGACTGGCCCGGGCGGCGGGCATGGCGCTCTGGCTCTACGACGAGTGCGGTTATCCCTCCGGCAGCGCGCGCGACCTCACCCTGCGCGGCCACCCCGAATGGGCAGCACGCGGTTTGCTGGTTGCCGAAACGAACAGTCACGGAGGCGCGGTTGAATTGGCCCTGCCGCCTGGCCGGCTCGTGCTGGCCGCTGTCCTGCCGCGTCGTCGCGGGATGGTGGCACTGGGCGAACTGCGCGACCTCGCGGCGTCCGTCGCGGGGGGACGGCTGACGTGGCAGGCTCCCGCGGGCGACTGGCTCGTGGTGGCAATGACCGACGACCTCATCTACGAGGGCACGCATGCGGCTGTCAGCCTCGCCTTCAAGAAGCCGTGCATCAACCTGCTGATGCCGGAGCCGACCGCGCGCTTCCTGGCGGTGACCCACGACCGTTATGCCGAACGGCTGGGTCGGGATCTCGGGCGCTGCTTCACGGCGACGTTCACCGACGAACCCTCGCTGATGAACCTCTGGATGCGCCCGATGCCGTACCGCGTGCTGCCGTGGTCGGAGACGCTGGCGGCGGAGTTCCGGAAGCGCAGCGGCGTCGGCCTGCTGCCGCTGCTGCCCGCGCTGGTGGCCGAGGCCGGGCCGCAAGGGGCCAGGGCGCGGTACGACTTCTGGAACACGGTGGCAGACCTGGTGGCGGAGAACTACTTCGGGCAGATCCAGTCCTGGTGCCGTCGCCACAAGCTGGCCTCGGGCGGTCACCTGCTGATGGAGGAAGGCCTGGCTGCGCACGTGCCGCTATACGGCGACTTCTTCCGCTGCGCGCGGCGCCTGGACGCACCTGGCATGGATTGCCTCACGAGCCTGCCGCCGGAGGCGCCGTGGTCCATCGCCCGGCTAATCGGCAGCATTGCGGACTTGGAGGAACGCCCCGTGACAATGTGCGAGGTTTCCGACCACTGTCAGCGCTATCGGCCGGGCGGCGACCAGCGCCCGGTTCGGACCGTCACGGAGGAGGAGATTCGCGGCACCTGCAACCGGCTCCTGTGGGGCGGCATCAACACCCTCACCAGCTACCACGCGTTTCAGGGGTTGGGCGACGAGGCGTTGCGGCGGCTCAATCGGCACGTCGGCCGCTGCTCGACGATGCTGGCCGGCGGGCCGCAGGTCTGCGACATCGCCGTGCTCTACCCCATCGAAAGCATCTGGCCGAAATTCATTCCCGCCCGTCACGGCGCGACCGGCGAGGCGGCGGCGCTGGGCATCGAGAGCGTTTTCCGCCGGGTGAGCGACGTCCTGTACGGGGCCAACCGCGATTTCACGTACGTCGACGCCCGCGCGCTGGGCGAGGCCAGGGTCAGGGACGACGCGCTTGCTCACGGTGACCTGTGCTGGCGCGTGCTGGTGCTGCCCGCTGTTGACACGCTGCCGCTGGCGGCCTGGGAGAACGTGGCGCGGTTCTGGCGCAAGGGCGGCGTGGTGATCGCGGTTGGCGCCTTGCCAGCCAACAGCGAGCGCGAGTGGCCCTCGCCGCGCGTGCAGGCCATCGCCCTCGAGCTGTTTGGCGCGGGCGAGGCGCCGTGCCTGGCCACGAATGCCGCCGGCGGCGTGGGGGTGGCCCTGCCCGCGGGTCTGGCGGCGCTCGTGCCGAAGGCGCTCGATGCGCTGCTGGAGCGCGACGCGGCTTGCGCCGACGCGCGGGCGCCCGTGCGGATCACACGCCGCCGCGTGGACGGGCACGACGTCTACTTCGCCATCAACGACGGCGACGCCGCGTGGGGCGGCGAACTCCGTTTCTGCGGGACGGGCGTGAGCGAGCAGTGGGATCCGGCCACGGGTGCCATGACGCCGCTTGGGGCCGGTGCGAGGGTGCCGGTGCAACTCGCTCCCTATGGCGCGCTGCTGTTCCGCGCCCGGCAAACGGGTACGCCGCGGCGCCTGGGCGGCTTTGGTCCGCCCGGTCTCGCGCTGACGTGCGCTCCGCTACCTGCCGCGAAGCCCGTTGTGGGCCAGGGACAGTATGTCCGCTCGGAGCTCGCCGGCGACGACGCGGTGGGGTGGTGTGCGGCGGCGACAGTGACGAAGGGGCAGGTGGACACCCACCTCTTCCTGTGTTTCAACTATGCGGAGCCGCTGGCCTTGGGCGGGAGCCTGGGGCTGGCGCTCGATGCCGCCGTGCCGGAAGGGCAGCAGACGCCCGCGGAAATGCTCGTGATCCTCCACACGCAGGACGGCGGAGACTACATCGCCGGCACGGGGCGTCACCTGAACACGCCGGGCACGAGTCGCGTGCATGTCATGTTCAGCCAGTTCACCCTCGCCGGGTGGTCTCAGCCGGCAAAGCACGTACTGGACCTTGCGCAAGTCACCGCGATCAGGGTGGGGTGGGGCGGCTACTTCGGGGCGGAAGGCGAGCGGATCGTGCTGACTGTCAAACCGCCGCAGCGCTTCTCGCTGTGAGAATCGGCTCTTGAGCGCCGCGCCTCCCATGGGGTACAACCTCCGGCGCCGCAACGGTCGGCGCAATGAGGCAAAACGGTCCGCAGACACAGGAGAGACGGTCATGACACTCGGCGATTACTTTGAGAACACCAAGGGCACCGGGATCCTCGCGACGGCGAACGCCTCCGGCGAGGTTGACGTGGCGGTATACGGGCGGCCGCACGTGGTGGAAGAGGGGAAGGTGGCCTTCATCATGGCCGATCGCCTCAGCCATCGGAACCTGCAGTCCAACCCGCACGCGGCGTACCTGTTCATCGAGCAAGGCGGCGGCTACACGGGCAAGCGGCTGTACCTGACGCGGCTCGCCGAGGAAACCGATCCGCAGAAGATCCAGGCCATGCGGCGGCGGCCCGTGCACATGGAGAGCGGCGCCGACAGCGGGCCCCGGTTCCTGGTGTACTTCCAGGTGGATCGTGTGCGGCCGGTTGTCGGTGACGAGCCGGAAGGGCAGTGACGGGAGCCCGGCGGCAGGGGAACACAGGGATGCGCGGCGGCGTTTGGATGGGGGTCGGCTTGCTGGCGGCCGCGGTCGCAGGGGCGGCGGACTGGCCGGAGCAGGTGGCTGCGGTGCGTGCGCAGGCGCGGAACGGCGACCTCCGTGCCGCCGGGGAGGCTCGCACGGCGGCCGCGGTTGCGGCGCCCGACCTGCTCGCCAGCCTGGAGGCCCTGGTCGGCGCGCCGGTGTCCGCGTGGCGCGGCACCAATGACGCGGAGCGCGTGCGGCAGGCGGCGGAGCGTCTGGCGGGCGAAGCCGCCGAAGGCACGGCCGCCCTGCTGCGGCTGCGTCTGGCGCAGCTGGTGGCCGACGATACGCCCGGCGCCCTGGCTGCCTTCCGCTGGACTTACGAACGGGCGCACACGAACGCGCTGCGGCGCCTGCCGCCTTTCGCCTGCGTGCGGCGGCGCGCGTATGGCCTGCGCGGCACGAACGGCACGCTGTTCTCGCACGCCACGCCGCGCGGGTCGGCACTGGTCGTGTGCGATCCGGCTGGCGCCAACGCCACGCCGCGCGTGATCTTTGAGAACGCCGCCGGCTTCATCTGGGACCTGTCCCCGTCCTGGGACGGCACGCGGCTGCTGCTCGGCTGCAAGGAGCAGGTGCAGGACCCGTTCCACGTCTGGGAGATCGGCGTGGACGGCGCGGGTCTGCGCCAGCTCACGCGCGGGCCGTGGCACGACTTCAACCCGGTCTACGGTCCCGGCGGGCGGATCGTGTTCTGCTCCTCGCGCGTGGAGTCCTACTCGCTCTGCCAGAACTTTCTCGCCTCGGCTCTCTACACCTGCGCCGCCGACGGCAGCGACGTGCGGCGCATCGATTTCACGACGCTGTGCACGAGCGCCCCCTCGATCCTGCCGGACGGGCGCATCCTCTGCACGCGCTGGGAGTACCAGGACAAGAACATCTTCTCGTGGCAGGGGCTGTGGACGATCAACCCCGATGGGCGGCAACTGCGGCTGTTCTACGGGAACACGCTGACCGTGCCGAACTCGCGCTACGGCGGCAAGCCCGTGCCAGGCGCCGACGAGGTGCTGCTGACCATGGCCGCGCACCACCACCCGCCGATCGGCGACATCGCGCTGCTCGACCGCTCGCGCGGGCTCGAGTCGCCGGCGGCGCTGACGAAGCTCACGGCGGAGACCCCGTACCAGCCCGCCCGCGGGCGCGACTGGCAGGATGCGAACTGGTCGCCGGGCGACGCGTTCTTCCCGTGCGCGGCGACCGATCCGTGGCCGCTGGGTCAGGGGCGGTTCCTCTTCTCGGTCGGCAACGCCAGTCGGGGCGAGGACGCCGGCTTTCGCCTCTGTCTCGGGCTCTACAGCGGCGTGCGCTTCCCCGTGCTCGCTGAGGAGGGGAACGGTTTCTTCGCCGCTGTTGCGCTGACGCCCCGCCCCGAACCCGCCATGCACGTTGAGCCGCCGCCGCAGGAGCCCGGCGAGGGTGTGTTCTACGTGGCGGATGTCTACCGCGGCCTGCTCGAACAGGGCGTGCAGCGCGGGCAGGTCAAGGCCCTCCGCGTCGTGCGGCAACTGCCCAAGAAGTGGAACACGGAAGGGCCGCGTTTCCACGATCACTACCCGATCGTGGGCTACGGCAGCTACTACGTGAAGGAGAACCTGGGCGAGGCGCCGGTGGACGAGAGCGGCGCGGCCTGCTTCCGGGCGCCGTCGAACGTCGAACTGTACTTCATTGCCCTCGACCGGGACGGCAAGGAGGTGCAGCGCATGGGCTCTGTCACGCAGATTACCTCCGGCGAACAGGTGGCTTGCGTGGGCTGCCATGAGTCGCGGTTGTCCGCGCCCCCGGCGGACGGGAAGCCGGGGATGCGCCTGGCGCGCCCGCCGGATACTTTGCGTCCGCCACCGTGGGGGGCGGGACCGTTCGACTACGTCGCGCATGTGCAGCCGGTGTGGGATCGCCACTGCGTGCGTTGTCACGCCGGGCGCGCCCCCGCCGGCGGCGTGGACCTCTCCGGCGACAAGACTCGCTTCTTCAACATGTCGTACGACCACCTGGTGGCGCGCAACATGGTTGAGCGCTACTACATCAATCGCGGGCCGACCGGCGTCTTCCCGGCGCTGCGCAGCGGGTCGGCCGTGAGCCGGCTGACGCGGTTCATCGAAGATCGGCACAAGGATGTCGAGCTCGACGCCGAGAGCCGGCGGCGCGTCTACGCCTGGATCGATTCGAACGTGCAGTACTACCCGACCTGGGATATGTCCCGGCCCTACACCACGGGCGGGCGCGATCCCTGGCACTTCGTGCCGGAGAACCGGCGCGTTGCACCGCAGCCGGAGCCTTGGCTGGCCGAACTGGATCGCGTCTACACGCCGCATTGCGCCCGTTGCCACGGCGATCTGGACGCTAACGGGAATCGTCCGCACAACTGGTGGATCAACCTCACGCGCCCCGCGCACAGCCGGCTGCTGAACGCACACCTGGCGCGGGAGGCGGGCGGGCTGGGCCGGACGGGCGAGCGGGGCGGGGTGCGCGCGCCGGTTTTCGGCGATACGGCGGACCCGGTCTACAAGGCGTTGCTGCAGGCGCTCGAACAGGGGCGCGACGCCCTGTTGGCGCGTCCCCGCATGGACATGCCCGGCGCTGTCGCCGTGCCGCAGGAGCGGGATTTCGGCCGGGTGTTTTGAGTGGGGTGACGCAGAGTGGCACAGGCGTCCCGCCTGTGGGGTTTGCGAACGGGTTTCCGAACGGGCAACCTGATTGCGATTGGGTGCGGTGATGGCGTGAATCCGAGTAGGTCGGGCATTCCTGCCCGACCAGGTCAGGCAAGCATGCCTGACCTACTTGGACGTCGTTCGCGACGTGGAGCCAGTCGCAGCTGCACCCTTTCTGTGCCCCGACTCGAACCCGGGCTTGGCACGCGCACGCGGTACGGGTAGCATGTACACTTTGTGGATGAGGGTGGGATGGCGTGGGCGGCGGGTTGTTCCCGTGCGTGGGCAAGCGGGTGCGTGAAGTGCGGATGACGGTGGAGGGGCTGATGCATAGCAACAAGAGGCGGATGGCTGGGGTGGCGCTGGTGACGGCGGTGCTGGGCGTGGCGTCGGTGGGCAGCGCGGCGGAGCCGGAGCCGGCGTCGGCACTGGTGTGCGGCGTTGGCCAGTCGGGGCTGACGGAGGCGCGGGCCGCGGGTGCGGAGGCGGCGCAGGCGGCGAAGGCTGCGCTCGGCGGGGAGCCGCCCAAGGTGGTGGTGGTGTTCGCCGCGCGGCGGCTGGTGGGGCCGGCCCTGGTGGAAGGCCTGGCCACCTGCTTCGAGAAGAGCTTGATCTACGGCTGCGAGGGCTATGCCCCGCTTACCGCCGCCGGCAACGGGGCGGAACAGCCGCACACGGCGACCGACGGGGTGGCTGTGCTTGCGCTGGGCGGAGCGGTGGATGTGGTTGCGGCGGCTGAACCCGTTCCGGCGGCCGAAGGCAAGGCGGGCTTCACCGCTTGCGGGCGCAAGCTGGGCGAACAACTCGCGGCCAAGGCGGGCCCGGCAGCCGTGGGGCGGCTGGTGCTGACGTTCGGTAACCAGCACGTGGGCGATAATCAGCCGTTCGTTGAGGGACTGCAACAGGCGCTCGGGACGAACACGATCATCGTGGGAGCCGCAGCCGGCGGACGCGAGGCGCAGGAGATCGTGCGCGGGGAGATCGTGAAGGAGGTGAACGTGGCACTGCTGCTGGCCGGCAGCTTCCGCGTCGGGGTGGGGATGGACGGGGGCGGTGGCGACCTGGTGGCCAAGCCTGCGGCGGCGCTCAAAGCGGCCGTGGGTGGCGCGGCCGAGCCCCGGTTGGTCCTCGTTTTCGACTGCGGCGGGCGCAGGGGCGAGCTGATCAAGCAGCAGAAGCTCGCGGCTGAGTTCGCGCAAATCAAGGCGCTTGTTCCCAGGGCTCCGCTGTTCGGGTTCTACGGCGGGGGCGAGATCGGCACGACGGTCGTCGGCGCGCCTGCGCGCGGGGTGGGATTCTCGGTTGCGGTGGCGACTATCTACTGACAGGCGACACGGAGGACGAACATGCGGAATTTCGAGTACAGGAATCCAACGGAGATTCTCTTTGGCAAGGGTATGATCGCGAGCTTGACGGCGCGGGTGCCGGCTGATGCGCCGGTGCTGCTGCTGTATGGCGGCGGCTCGATCATGCGCAACGGCGTCCACGCGCAGGTGCGGGCGGCGTTGTCGGGGCACACGCTGGTTGAGTGCGGTGGCATCGAGCCGAACCCGCAGTTTGAAACCTGCCTGAAAGCCGTGGCGCGTGTGAAGGAATCCGGCGCCCGGTTCGTGCTGGCGGTGGGCGGCGGCTCCGTGCTCGACGCCGCGAAGTTCATCGCCGCGGCAGCCTGCTACGACGGTCCGGACGCGTGGGAGATCCTGCGGACCTTCGGCGCGTGTGTGACCTCGGCGCTGCCGCTGGGGACGGTGCTGACGCTGCCGGCGACGGGGTCGGAGTCCAACGGTAACTCGGTGATCTCGCGCAATGCCACTCAGGAGAAGCTCTTCTTTGGTTCCCCGCTCGTCTTTCCGGTCTTCTCCGTGCTCGACCCGGAGACGACGTTCTCGCTGCCGGCGAAGCAGGTGCGCAACGGGATCGTGGACGCCTTCGCGCACGTCATGGAGCAGTACATGACCTATCCGGCGGCGGCGCCGCTCCAGGACCGGCTCGCGGAGTCGGTGCTGCAGACGCTCGTCGAGGTCGGACCGGCGACGCTGGCCAAGCCGACCGACTACGAGGCGCGGGCCTCGTTCATGTGGAGCGCGACCCTTGCCCTCAACACGCTCATCGGTTGCGGTGTGCCGCAGGACTGGAGCACGCATATGGTCGGGCACGAGCTGACGGCGTTCTACGGGCTCGATCACGCGGAAACGCTGGCCATTGTCATGCCCGGCGTCTGGACCCACAAACTCGCTGCCAAGCGCGCGAAGCTCGAGCAGTATGGCCGGCGGGTCTGGCAGGTGGAGGCGGCCGAGGTGGCTATTGCGCGCACCGAGGCTTTCTTCCACGAGCTGGGCATGCCGACGCGGTTGAAGGACTACGGCATCGGAGCCGCCGATGCCGCTCAGAAGGTCGGTGCCCGTTTCGCCGAGCGCGGGACAGCCGTCGGCGAGCATGGTGACATTGACGCCGCCGCCGTCGCCGCCATCCTCCGCCTGCGGGCGTGAGGGCGGGGCTCGCGCGAGCCTGACTGTTCGGGGGGGGAGAGGCTATGCGGACGAACTACGTTCTGATCGATTACGAAAACGTTCAGCCCGACACGTTGCCCGTCCTCGACGGCGAACACTTCAAAGTCATGGTGTTTGTGGGCGCCAATCAGACGAAGCTCTCCTTCGAGACGGCTGCGGCCTTGCAGCGACTGGGGGGCAGGGCTGAGTACATCAAGATATCGGGCAACGGCCCGAACGCGCTCGACTTTCACATCGCGTACTACGTGGGCGCACTGGCTGCCCAGGATCCCACGGCCTACTTTCACATAGTCTCGAAGGACGGAGGCTTCGATCCGCTTATTCTGCATCTCAAGTCGAAGAAGATATTCGCCGAGCGATGCCGGGATGTCAGCGATATCCCTCTGGTGAAGGTGGCTAACCACAAATCCGTCGCTCAGAGAGGCGAGATGATCGTTGCGGACCTTCAGAGGCGTGGAGCCGCCAAGCCGCGAACGTTGAGGACCCTGTCCAACGCGATCCATGCGCTTTTCCTTAAGCAGCTGTCGGCGGAGGAACTCAACGCGCTGCTTGCGGAACTGCAGGCCAGGGGTGTGGTCTCGGTCACCGGCACCACGGTTGCCTACAGTCTGCCCGCCTGATCTCACCCGCCCCAGCGCGCCGTCCGTGGTCGCTGCAGTGGCTGGGCGGGGGTATACTGCGCCAGACCGGTCACGCTACTGACGGATACCTGCCCGGCTCCACCTTCGCGCCATCGCTCTGTCCACTGCGGCTGCCACTACGTGGTGCCTGGCACCGTTCGCTTGGCGCCTTCCTTCCCGCGCGCTCCGCCTACTCGCCTCGCGCCTCGCGTGCCTCGCCTCGCGTGCCTGGCACCATACGGTTAGCGTGCCTGGCTACCATACGGTTCGTCCAGTGTACCGGCCCAATGTGCCGGACGAAGATTGTTAACGATTTTCGCGGAAAATCGGATTGGTCGCGGCTTCCTTGAGGTAGGGCGAGTTCTGGCAACTCGGGACACGCAAAGGAGGCAAGCCATGCGGCCACTGCGGATCAAGCCGGCGGGACACGAGGTGTTCTATCATGTCTACAACCGGGTGGCGGGGAGCCCCGGATATCTGCCGTTTGGCGATACCGAGAAGGATCTATTCGTCACACTGCTGATACGGCTATGTCAGTTGTATACCGTTGAGGTGATTGCTTTTGTGGTCATGTCGAATCATTTCCACATCCTGCTCTACGTTCCGGCAGGACTCTTGCCCGACGAGGAGGTCTGCAAGCGTTATGCCGCCTACCATCACTTTCGACGCAAGCTCACACCAGGCTCGGCGGCCTGTCGTGAGACGGCGGCCCAGCTGCGTGACATCAGTTGCTTCATGCATGATCTGCAAGGGCAGTTCAGCCGCTGGTTCAACCAGTCCCTGGACGACCCACGGCGGGGCCCCCTGTGGGCCAGCCGCTTCAAGCACACTCTGCTGGAAGGGGGACTGGCTGTATGGGACTGCTGGAAGTACATCGAAATGAACCCCGTGCGGGCTGCGTTGGTTGAGGATCCCGCGGAGTACCGCTTCTGCAGCTACGGGCGTTGGTGTGCATACGGCCGGCACCCGTTTGGCGAAAACGTCAAGGCGCGGATCCTGCCGCACTGCAGAGATCTCTTGAACATGCATACTGTGAATAGCGTACGCGACGGTCTGAGGCGTCATTTCCTGCTCTTTCGATCACTCAAGGGGCAGGGCGAAGCGACAGAAACACTGCTCGCCGTGGAGCGGGGGCCGCTACCGTTCACGACGCAGACGGATCGGCGTGTGCGCTACTGGGTGGATGGCCTGGTGATCGGCACCCGGTCGTTCATTGCGGCGGTCATGACGCTCACGCATCTGCGCCCCCGTTCGCACGCGGAGGCTGACGATGAGAGCGCCCCTGGCGTACGGCTTGCCTGCTACCGACGCCTGTACAAGACGATCGGCGGGAGACCGCCTGCGCCAGCCCAATACGTTTGAGCCACGAGTGTCATGCGGTTGGCTGAGCCACTCTACCGCTCTGATTGCTTGACACTCGTGTCGTGATCCGGATGCTCCACGCTGGGCGTTACCTGCAAGCGCTGGCAGTCGCCTCAGTCTCGGAATGACGGCAACGACGTTTGAGCCTCCAGTCGTTACTGCGCCTCCCCATTCCCAGCTTTCCCGCTTTCCGCCATTTCCTCTTCGCGGCGGATGAATCCCGCACAATCCCTCCACGCGATAGAAAGCCCTCGTTCGCTTGGCGATGTGCCTGGCACCATGGCGTGGCGTGATGGCGGGCACAGGCAGCGTGGCACGGTGCCTGGCACCGCACGCCTGGCACCGCACGCCATCGGGCGCGTCCTTCGCTCGCCGGCCCCAGGCGACAGCCCGCGCACAACCACGCGCGGTGCCAGAACGTGCGGTGCCTGACACCGCACCCTTCCCGATCGGGGTCTTGTGCTGGGCTGCCCGGCATTCCCTTGCTTGTCCCGGCGCGGAAGATCGGTGTTCGCATTTGCCTCTAGCCGGTCGCTCTGGCATAAAGCGGCGCATGCAGCTCAGAGCCTGTTCGATTGCGTTGGTTGTGACGTGTACGGTTGCTGCGCGGGCGGAGATGGCTCCGCGTCTGGATGCCGCTTTTCCCGGTGGCAACATCGTTGTCGAGCGCGTCGAGGGCGACAATGTTTGGATGCACCAGGACCTGCGCGACACGGCCGGCGATTGGTTCTACTGGTGCTTCCGTGTGAGCGGGGCGCAGGGGCGGACGCTGACCTTCCACTTCACGAAAGGGTGTCCCATCGGCGTGTGCGGTCCGGCGGTCAGCAGTGACGGAGGTCGCTCCTGGCAGTGGCTCGGGAACGCCGCCGTGCAACGTGACGGGTTCCGGTACACCTTTGCGTCCGACGCCGGCGACGTGCGCTTCGGCGTTGCCTGGCCCTACACGGAGGCGAATTTGCAGGCCCTTGTCGCGCGTGTCGGCGCCGGGCCGCACCTCCGCGTCGAGACGCTCTGCCGCACCACCGCGGGCCGGACTGCCGAGCGGCTGCGCGTCGGGCGGCTCGACGGCGGTTGCGCGCACCGTGTCCTGCTGACGTGCCGACACCACTGCTGCGAGTCCATGGCGAGCTTCGTGATCGAGGGCGTGATTGAAGCCGTGCTGGCGGATACCGCCGAGGGCGGGTGGCTGCGCGAGCAGGTCGAGTTTCTCATCGTACCGTTCGTGGACAAGGATGGCGTCGAGGCCGGCGACCAGGGCAAGAACCGCAAGCCGCGCGATCACAACCGCGACTACGCCGGGAACAGCCTCTACCCCACCGTGCGGGCCATTCGCGAGCAGGTGCCGGGCTGGGCGGACGGCCGGCTGCGTTTCGCGCTGGACCTGCACTGCCCGACGTTGCGCGGCGGCCGCAACGAGGAGACTCACTTCGTCGGCGGACCGGACGAGGCGATCTGGCGTGAGGTCGGTCGCTTCTCTCGCCTGCTGGAAGCGCACCAAACCGGGCCGATCGTCTTCCGTGCCAGCCACAACCTGTCGTTCGGCCGGGATTGGAACACGCCAGCCAACTACGCCGGCGGCGAGTCGTTCGCGCGCTGGGCCGCGGGGGTGCCAGGCGTACGGGCTGCCGCCACGCTGGAAGTTCCCTATGCCCGTGCCGGTGGAGCCCCTGTAACCGACCAGAGCGCGCGCGCGCTGGGCCGCGACCTGGCACGGGCACTGCAGGCCTACCTGGCGGCCGCCCCGTAGCAGGGAGTCACGCGTGGGACGCCTGTGCCACTTTGGGGTTGGGAGAGTGAGGGGGTGTATGCTCAGCTACCAGCCCGGGGCGGGCTGGTAGCTGGGTAAATGGTAGGCGCATCCCCAGTGGCATCGGACGCGAGTGAGTCGCGAACTGTGCGCGCGGTGGGATTGGCGTAACGCCCCGGGCCGGCCCAAGGACAGGGCGGCGCGTACGCTGTTGTTGAAGCTGGAACGTGACGGCCTGATCCGGTTGCCCGTGCGGCGCGGGCCTTCGCCCAACGGGCGTTGTAACCGCGCTGTGCCGAGGGCGCCTGTGGCATCCGATTCATGCGCTGGAGACCGTCGTGGAGCGCGCACGGTTCCGGGGCACCTGCTACCGGGCCGCCAACTGGCGGCGGCTGGAGCCGGTCGAGGCGGTCATCCTCGAACTGGCGCGCGCCGCTCCCGTGGCGGGCCTCGACCAGAACCCGGCCGCGGAACCTGCCCCCGGCTCGAAACGCCGGGGCCGCCGCAAGCAGAGCAAGGCCCGCAAGAACGGACTCAACCCAGGCTCAATGGTCTGCCCGCAATATTGTCTCCCCAAGCGGCGGCGAGCCACGCACGAGGGCGGCAAGCTGGCGGGCGTAGGCCTCGGCGTCGAGCGGCAGGGTGACGGTTGTCTCCGTCAGCGCGGAGTAGAGCATGGCGTTGGCCAGTTCCACGGAGGCGAGTCCCTCCGCAGCCGGGGCGATCAGGGGTTCTCCGTCCAGGATGGCAGCCACGAAGTTCTGCAGGATTTCGACGTGCTGGCCGCCGACGCCGCGGAAGCGCCGGCTGGTTTCACGGGTGGCGGGCCTGGCGAAGCCATCCGGTGAGGTCCGGCAGAATGCCCGGGCGGAAACGGCGTTGCGCGTCCAGGTCACGCGGGGACCCTCCACGCGGATCCGTCCGCGTTCCCCTGCGATCTCCAGCCGGTTGCAGCCTGGCGCCTCGCCGGTGGACGTGACGAAGACGCCCGTGGCGCCGCCCTCGTACTCGAGGTAGGCCGTGACGTCGTCCTCGACCTCGATGGGATGCCAGCGGCCGAACCCGCAGAAGGCGCGCACGCGCCTGGGCTGCCCCGTCAGCCACTGCAGCAGGTCGAGGTTGTGCGGGCACTGGTTGAGCAGGACCCCGCCGCCTTCACCCCGCCAGGTAGCCCGCCAGCCCCCCGCGGCGTAGTAGGCGTTCGTGCGGAACCAGTCCGTGACCTCCCAACTGCAGCGCATCAAGGCGCCGAGCTCTCCCTGCCCCAGCAATTCCCGCACATAGCGGTAGCGTGGGTCGGTGCGCTGGTTGAGCATGATGGCGAACACCTGGTCCGGCCGGCGCGGGGTGGCGAGGAGCCGTAGCGCGTCCGCCTTGTGCACGGCCAGCGGTTTCTCGACCAGCACGTGCAACCCCTGCGCCAGCGCCTCGCAGCCGTGCACCGGGTGGTCGTAGTGCGGCGTGCAGATCAGGACGGCATCCACGGCTCCCGAGCGCGCCATGACGGCGCTGGATGTAAAGCGTTGCACGCCGGCCGGGAGTTCCTGCAGGTGGTGCGCGTGGCGGTCGCAAACGGCCGTCAGCACGCAGCGGCGCACGCGTCGGCGCAGCACGGCCTCCGCGTGGCGGCGGCCCATTAAACCGTAGCCGATGATGCCCAGGCGGACTTTCTGCATGGCGTGCCCCGCTACTCCTTCATCAGCGCCCGCAGCAGGGCGAACTGGAATTCAAACACCTTGCGCGTTTCCGCCGTCGGCTCGATGTCGGTCGAGATGCCCATGCAGTCGTCGTTGAACCGCGCCCCGCAGCCCACGGCGAAGACGAGCCCCCGCCCGTGGCGGACCTGGCTGATGACGGCCCTCTCCTGCACCCGGGCCAGGGCCTCGCCCCCCGTCACGCTGCGCGCCTCGGTGGCAGGCACCTCGGGCCAGCCTTGTGCGCTGGTGAGCGGGCCGCTCAGGGCGCTTTGCGTGTCGAACGTCAGGCCGAAGGGGTGCAGCAGGCTGTTGGCGGTTGACTTCCGGTTCAGCGCCGAGTCCAGCACCAGCACGCGGCCGCCGCCGCTGACATAGCGCTCGAGCCGGTTCCGGAACGCGTCCGAAACGGGCTTGTGCGGGTGGAAAAAGACGATCAGCTGGCTGTCGAAGACCGCGGACCCCTCGCGCCGCGAGAGGAACCAGCCCAGTCGCAGCAGCCACTGCTCGAAGATGCCGAAACCTTCCGGCGTGGCCTTGATGAAGCCGCTGCGCGACAGAGGCGCGTCGCAGACCGTGCGGTCGATCGCCGCCAGCGTCAGGGGGCGGAGCGCCCGGGGCAGCGGCAGGGCCTGCCGGTGTGTTGCCCGCAGTGCGCCGGCCGTGCCGCACCAGGCGGCCAACCCCACGGCCAGCCAGAGCCACGGCGCCACGCGGCGGCGGCGGCCCTGCCAGGCGGCGCCTGCGCCGAGCAGCAGGCCCAGGCCGAGCAGCCACGGGCGCGGATTGAGGGCGGGCGCGCGGTGGTTGAGCCACTCCAGCATCCCGAGCATCAGCTCGGTCTTGCCCGGCTCGAAGGCGCTGAAGTTGGAGAAGATGGTCGAGTCCGTGAACGCCAGCACGCGTCCCTTGCCGCGGCCGGTGCTCCAGAGCTGCACGAAGGCCCCGTAGCGGGTCTCGGCCCGATCCTCGATCTGCGGGTAGAAGTTGCTGACGTGGTAATCCGCCGGCAGGTTCCAGAGCCCGGTGCCCCGGATCACCGCCCGCCCCGAGAAAGGCCGCGGCGCGATCGAGCAGGAGACGGCGAAGTCCAGGTGCGGCAGGTGCTGGATGACGGGGTGGGGGACCGGCGGCAGGCCGTAGAACTGCTCGAACGTGTTGTCGATGCTGAAGACGCAGTCCTTGCGGAACTCGAAACCGAAGCTGCGCGCCACCTGGTTGAGGTGTGAACTGGTCAGGAAGACGTCGGTGTGCTCGCCCACGAGCAGCAGGCTGCCGCCCTCCTCGACGTAGCGCTCGAGCAGGTCCACTTCCGTATCGGCGTATGGCTTCGTGGGCACCTTCAGCAGCAGGACATCGCAGGCGGCGAGGGTCGCCGGGGTAATGGCGTTGGTCAGCCGCTGCATGGCGAAGAAGCGGGAGCAGTAGTCGTAGATGCAGGCGTAGTTGTAACCCGCGTCGTGGCCATACCATGTCGTATCGAAGGGTTTCTGGGTCGGTTCCCAGGTCGTGTGGAACTCGTCCACCAGCACGCGCCCGCCCTTGCGCGGTCCGGACGGGTTCCAGCACAGCGCGGCGGTGACGGCGGCGACGGCCGCGCACGCGAGGAGCAGGGCCACGGCCTCGCGGCGGTCCACAGGAGCGGGGGCCGACTTCTCGGCCTCGTGGACGCCCGGCGACAAGGGCAGGAGCCGCAGGGCCGCGAGGACGACCGGCAGCAGCAGCGGGATGAGCACCCAGGGACTCCAGAACTGGTCGATCAGTTGCAGCGGATCGTCATAGCCCGTCAGCAGGGTGCGGTGCAGGAGCAGCGCCACGCAGAGGCCGGCGCGCAGCACGGCCCAGGTGGCGGTCAAGGCGAGCAGGCGGCCGGCCAGTCGCCAGCGCGCGCCTCCGCGCAGTGCCAGCAGCGCCAGTCCGCCGGCCGCGAAGCCGAGCGTGACGGGGTCCAGCAGCCACTCCCACGTGGCGCCCAGCAGGTGGGTCTTGCGCATGGAGAAGAGCGCCACGTCGGCGCCGTTGTAGGCGGCATCCGCGTGCAGCAGGCGCGCCAGGCCCTGCAGCAGCCAGGCCAGCGGGGCGGGCAGCTCGTGCGACCACGCGGTCCACCCCGTGTAGACCTGCAGCGCCAAGCCTTGCGCGGCGAGGATGACGGAGGCTTCGGCCGCGCCGCGTCCGAGCCGGGCGGGCCAGCGGACCGGCAGGGGCAGGATGCGCAACAGCGAGCCCGCGGCGAGCAGGAGGGCAACGACTGTCCAGGGCGGCGGCAGCCGGCCCAGCAGGGCGGGCAGCGCCAGCAGGACGGCGGCTCCGCCGCGCCATGCGCAAAGGCGTGCCGGCGCCGTGTCGAGCAACAGGGCTACGCCCAACGCCAGGGACACACTCCAGGCCAGCCAGTGTGGCGCCCCGTACAGGCTCCCTCCGAGCAACCACGAAGCGGCCAGCGCAGCCACGGCAAACCATTGACGCTTCATGGCGCCACCTCCTCGCCGGGCGCGGGGGCTGGCGGGCGCTCCGCCTCCGGGTCGGGGGGCGTCCATGCCGGCCGGTCACACAGGTACGCGAGCAGCCACCGCCAGAAGTAAGGATTCTCGCGCATGCCCTCGAAGGCTTGGCCGCTTTCCACCTCGAGGTTCTTGTTCATGGCAAAGCAGGAGTCGGCCACGACCAGGACTTTGCCGTCGCCGATCTTCCGCATCAGCGCGACTGTCGTGTTGCCGGCGCCGAAGGCGATGGGTTGATTCGGCTCCGCGCGCGCTTGGATCGGCCAGGCGGCGTGGAAGCGGACGTGGGCCATGTAGGAGCCGCCGTTGTAATAGGGCGCCTTGAAGAAACCGAGCGGCTGCGGCTCGCGCAGCGTGCGCGGCCCGTTCTCCGGGAGGGCATCGAGGTCGAACCCGTATTCCGCGAGGATGTCGCGCACGGGGGCGTGATCGCCGTAGCCCACGGTCAGGATGAACACGCCACCGCCATTCACGAACTGCCGCAGCACGGCCCGCTCCGCGGCCGTGTAGGCGCGCATCGGAGCGATGGATACGAACACATCGGCTTCGCGCAGGGCCTCGAAGTGGTTCTCGGGCAGTTGCAGGGTTAGGAACCCGTTGCGCATGAGGTTGAGGGAGAGCCCCATGGTGCCCTCGTTGCGCCACGACTCGGGGCTTTGCAGCCCGAGGTGGCCTGCGTCCAGGTAGGCCAGGCGGTACGCGCCGAGCCGGTCACGGGACGGGAAGCACTTCAGCCGCGCCTCCGCCTGGCGCGTGAGCCCCCAGCCGACGCCGGCCAGCAGGACGAGTACGGCGGCCAGCGTGGCGGGGGGCAGGCCGGCCAGCAGCAACGCCGCGAGGGCCAAGCCGGCCAGTACGCCCAGCGTTTCGCGCCAGGGGGTGTTGGGGCCGCTGACGCTGCCGGCCAGGTAGGCGAGCACGCGCGCGGTGAAGGCGTGGGAGCCCATGTTGATGCCGTTGGAGAGCGTGGACGTGTCGCCGAACACTAAAATGCGGCCCTTGCCGAAGCGCTGCTCCGCCGCCAGTACGACGTCGCCGAGCTGCTCGCCCGCGTCGGGCTGGGCGTTGCCGATCATGGCGTTGCCGCCCGGATCGCCGTGGTCGGACCAGCCCCAGCGTCCCACAACGACCGGCCGCGCCGGCCAGCGGGCCTCCACGGAGGCTCCGACGACGATGCCGGCTTGGTTGCGGTCATCCTCCAGCGCCAGGGTGGCGGGGTGCGCCAGCAGCGTGTAGGAGTGCAGCCACCCGCCGATGGCGAACTCGGCGCAGTCGTAGGCGACACGCATGTGCGTGTTGGTGAGGATATCGTTGAAGCGGTTGCCGCCGTCGGCTTCGCGCACCGTATGCTCGCCCAGCAGCCACAGCGACCCGCCGGCGCGCACGAAATCCAGGATGCGCTGCAGTTGGTCCGGGGTCCAGGGCTCGTTGGGATAGATCAGGACCAGGATGTCGCACTTGTCGAGATCGGCGGCCGCCAAGTCCGGCGAAACCACGCACGTGGCGCCCAGGCTGCGAACGTAATGTGGCAGCAACCCGTACATGCCGATGGAGAGCCGTCCATAGTCCCCGTGCTCCGGCTTCAGCCAATTCAGGAAGCCCTTCTCGTGGAAAACGATCCGCTTGCCGACCAAAGCTGCCTGCCCGACGCTGTGCGTGGTCGTGAAGGCCAGGAGGCAGGCGAGCGCCCCGGCCAGGCCGGCGACGGCCCAGTCGCGTCTTCCGCGGGCTGGCGCCGGCGCGGGGAGGGGCTCCCAGGCGCTCCAGCGCAGCATGCCCGCCAGCACGGCGCCGTGCAGGAGGAGCCCGCACGCCGGCAGGTTCCACGGAATCCACTGCCGCGCCACGGCTGGCCAGAATGGCTGGGCGGCGCCCTCGGCCGCGGCCGGCAGCAGCGCCAGCCAGCGTGGAGCCTGGGCGAGGATTGCCAGGTAGGCGAGCTGGGCCAGCGCGACCGCCAGGAGTCCGCCCAGGGCGCGGCCCGCGCGCGGCGGCTGGGTGGCGCCGAGCCAGAGCCCATACCAGGCCGCCATCAGGACTAGTCCGTCCACGCCGCCGAAGGTGGGACCGACCCGCAGGGGCTGTCCCGCCAGCCGGCCCGCGATGGCGGACAGGGCGCCGGTCAGCCGGGCACACCCCAGCCAGAGGGGCGCGACCGAGACCATGAGCAGTTGGTAGACCGCAAAAACGGCGAGTACGCGGGCTGCGACAGTCAGGACGCGTCGCGCCGCACCGTCATGGCCTTCAGCCAGCACGGCAGGCAGGATGGGGAGCAGGGCCACGGTCAACCACGGCAGACCCTGGGCCAGGGCAAGCAGGCCTGCGCAGGCGCCCAGCACGAGCGTGAGCAGATGGCGGCGGGGCAGGGGCGTGGCGGGCCAGGCTGCGACGGCGGAAAGGGACATGAGCAACAGAACCAGTCCCAGGCGCAAGGGATGGGCCAGGAGCGCAACGGAACCGGCCCCTACCCAGGCGGCGGCGGTGACGGCCAGGGCGGCGGCGGTCAGGCCCGGAGAGGGCGACGCGGGGGCTACGGCTGAGGTTGTCGTATCCTTCGTGCGGTTGCGGGTCAACCCTGCCTCCTCGCTTTGCCTGTCAGGCCGTACCGATGGGGATGCATGTTAGTCGTATGTAAAAGAAAAGGGTAGCCTGAATGTGGCTACCCTTTTCCGTTTTCAGCGTTCCTTCGCTGGTGTCTTTTCCGCGGTCGCCGGCGGGTGAGCCCGCCGGCGACGCTGCGGTCAGGATCCTTGCGTTACCGCCCGCGGCCTCCAACGACGGTGCAGGCGCTGGAGCCCACCGGGCACTTCGTCGGCACTTCCGGGCAGCGTGTCTCGGTAGGCGGGCAACGGGTCTGCAGCGCCGGGCACTTTGTCGGCACAGGCGGGCAGCGCGTCTCTGTTCCCTCGCCACCGGCGGCACACCGGGTTACGGCCGGCGGGCACTGCGTGGGCATGGGCGGGCACTTCGTCTCCGCCACTGGGCACCGCGTTTCGGCCGCTGCGGTCGAGCAGCGTGTCGGCAGGGCCGGGCACTTGGTCTGCGCCGGCGGGCACTTCGTCTCGGTCGCCGGGCAGTGCGTGGGCGCTGGCGGACACTTCGTCTGCACGGCCGGGCACCGCGTTTCGGCGGATTCCATGCCGCAATGTGTCACGATCGGCGGGCAGCGGGTGCGCGTTGTCGGGCAGCGGGTTTCCGCCGCCGGACACTCGGTCACCACCGGCGGGCACTTCGTGCGCATCGCCGGGCACCGGGTCTCGGCCATGTCCGCACTGCACGCCGTTGCGTTCGGCGGGCACTTGGTTTGCACCGGCGGGCACTTCGTCTCGGCCATCGGGCACTTGGTCATCAGTGGCGGGCACTGTGTTTCCACCGCCGGGCAGCGCGTTGCCACGGCCACATTCGCACAGCGCGTGGCCAGCGGCGGGCACTTCGTCTCCACCATGGGGCATTTCGTCTCGCCGACGGGGCACTTGGTCATCTCCGGCGGGCACTTGGTTTGGACGGCCGGGCAGAACGTTTCACCGGCCGGACACTGCGTGGGCACCGGCGGGCACTTCGTTTCCAGCACCGGGCACCGGGTCTCGGCCATGGGGCACTTGGTGAAGGTGGGCGGACACATCGTTTCCACGGCCGGGCACTTCGTCTCGCCAGCCGGACACTTGGTCTGGACAGGCGGGCACCTGGTCTCGACCGCGGGGCAGAACGTCTCGCCGGCCGGGCACTGCGTCGGCACGGGCGGGCAGCGCGTTTCGGCCGCCGGGCACTTGGTCTGCTGCGGCGGGCACTTGGTCTCGACCGCGGGGCACACCGTTTCGCCGGCCGGGCACTGCGTCCGTACGCCCGGGCAGCGTGTTTCCACCGCCGGACATTGTGTCTGGACGGGCGGACACTTGGTTTCCACCGCAGGGCAGAACGTCTCGCCAGCCGGGCACTTGGTCTGGACAGGCGGGCACTTCGTTTCTGCCGCTGCGCACTGTGTTTCCCCACCCGGGCACTTGGTCTGGACGGGCGGACACTTGGTCTCCGCCACCGGACACTGCGTCTGGGTGACCGGACACTGCGTTTGCACGGCCGGACACTTCGTGACTTCGACCGCATTGACCGTGACACGCGGCTCGACCGGGTTCGATCCGCTCTGTGCGACGGCCTGTCCCGTCAACCACGCAGCGGCGGTGACGAGCATCAGGATCGTCAGTACTTGTTTGGACATTTTGAACCTCCTTGAGTCAGCCGCCACCATGGCAACTAACCCGTTTGCTGGTATGACAACACAATGAACGTAACGCGTCAACTGGAAAGTGTAATTAATTGTAAGCTCATGTCGAAAAGCCTACCACGGGAGGGTGCAGATGTAAAACCGCGTTTGACGGGCACGCCTCGTCCTTGTTAACCTCTGTAGTGTTGGAAACGCATGGAGGAGACCAGACGTGACCGCGATATGGCGCCTTACCGTTTTAGCGCGGCTCTTGGTGGTCATGGTCTGGCTGGCGCCTCGTGCCTGGGGGACGGGCGACATTCAGGGCACGGTGAGTGACGGGGCGGTGGCTGGCCTGTCGGGCGTGTGGGTGGATGCCTACGATACCGCAACGAACTACCTCGGCAGCGGGTACACGGACGGGGATGGCCTCTACACGGTCTACGGCCTGGCTGCCGGTAGCTGCTATCTGCGCACCGACGCCGGCGCCGGCAACTACCTGGACGAATGGTATCCCGATGCGCGCGTGGACGGCTGGGTGATTCCCGCCGCGGCGCAGCCTGTGACGGTACTCGAGGGCCAGGTGGTCAGCGGCCAGGACTTCGTGCTGACCGAGGGCGTTTCGCTGGCCGGATGGGTGACCACCGTGGCGCTGGGGCCGCTGAGCAACGTTTGGGTGGACGCTTACAACAGCAGCGGGGTGCGGGTCGAGAGCGCCGTTTCCGAAACGAATGGCGCCTATACGCTGGCGGGACTGCCGGCGGGCACCTATTATGTGCGCACGGATGCCACGGGTGCGGACTACGCCGACGAGTGGTTCGACAACGTGAGCGCCCTGGATGCCGCCATCCCCGCCGCCGCCAAGCCCATCGTGCTGCTGGCGGGGAGTTCCACCAACGCGGTCAACTTCGCCCTGGCCGTCGGCGGGGGGATTCGTGGGCGCGTGACGACCGCCGCGCTGGCGCCGCTCAGCAATGTCTGGGTGGACGTCTACGCGTCCGATGGCGAGACCTGGGTGGACTCTGGCCTGTCGCGCACGACGGGGGTCTATCTCGTGACCGGTCTGCCGGCGGGCACGTACTACGCGCGCACCTACGCCGGGGGTTCGCTCTACGCCGACAAATGGTACAGCAATGTCCCCGTAACGGGGATCGGTTTGCCGACGAATGCCACGCCGCTGGATGTCACGGCCGGCGCGGTGACCGCCAACACGGACTTCCGCCTGGAGCCGGGCGGAACCGTGTCCGGGCGCGTGTACAACGCCGCGCTGGGTCTCCTGGCGGGCGTGCGCGTCGAGGCCTACACGGGGGCCGGCGCCTGGGTGGCCGCGGCTGACTCCGACGCGGCTGGTGTTTACACGCTCCCGCGGTTGACGGCGGCAACGTACTACCTGCGGACCTACTCGGGGTCCGCCAACTACGTGGACGAGTGGTATGGGGGCGTGGCGGCGGGGAGCGGGGGGGTGCCCGCGGGCGCCGTGGGCGTGGTCGTGCCGGGCGGCGCCGTAACCGGCGCCGTGGACTTCGTGCTGGCCAGGGGCGGTGTTTTGACCGGGAGCGTGCGTACCACGGCAATGGCGCCGCTGGCCGGTGTGAGCGTGGACGCCTACGCTGCGGACGGCGCGTGGGCCGTCGGCGGCACGACCGATGCCGCGGGCGCCTACCGCATCGCCGGCCTGTCGCCGGGCGCTTACCGGGTGCGCACCTCCGTGGAGGGGCTTTACGCCGACGAGTGGTACGACGATGTGCCGGTGTTCGACGGGGAACTGGCCACAAACGCCCAGGCCCTGACCGTCGTGTCTGGCGCCACCAACGCCGGCATCGACTTCGTCCTCGCCGTGGGCGGCACGGTGTCGGGACTGGTGACAGACGCGGTCGCGACCCCGTTGTCCGGCGTCGGCGTGGGCGTTTACACGGCTGCCGGTTTGCCGGTGAAGACCACGACCACCGCCTACAACGGCGTGTACGCGATCCAGGGGCTGCCGGCTGGACTCTACCGTGTGCGTACGACGGCGGGCGCGGCGAACTACGTGGATGCGTGGTACAAGAACCTGACTGTCCGGGGCAGCGGCGTGCCGGATGCGGCGACGCCGGTCGGTGTCGCGCTGGGCACGGTGACGGGCCGGGTTGACTTCGCGCTGGCCACCGGCGGGCGGGTGGCGGGGCGGGTTGCGAACAGCGACGGCCAGGCGCTGGCCAACGCGGAGGTCGACGCTTACGACGCGCAGACCAACTGGTTGAAGTCCGCGGCGAGCGACAGCACGGGAGCTTACGTGCTGTCCGGCCTGCCCGCGACCGGTCCGGTGTGCGTGCGCAGCTACGTTGGCAGCCAGGCGTACGCCGACGAGTGGTTCCGCGCTGTGCCCCTGCTTTACGGGGCCATCCCCGCGACCGCCCGCCGTGTGCCGCTCACGGCCGGTGTCACGACGAACGGCATCGACTTCAGCCTCGCCGCCGCGGCCGCCATTGGCGGGGCGCTGCGGGACGCGGGCGGCTCGCCGCTCGTGGGGCTGCGCGTGGACCTGTTCGACGCGGCCGGGAACTGGCGGGCCAGCACCGCCACGGACGCAGCCGGGGCTTTTCATGCCGGCCAGCTGCCGTCCGGCGCCTACTACCTGCGCACCTCCGCGGTCGGTACGGGGTTCGTGGACGAGTGGTTCGACGACGTGCTGGTCACCAACGGCCTGCCTTCCCAGGCGCGCGCCGTGGTCGTCGCCGCCGGCGGGGTCTCCAACGGCGTCGATTTCATCCTGCCGTTCGCTATCACCGCGGCGGGCACGCTCTCCAACCGGTTCACGTGCGCGTGGCAGGCGGCCTCGGGCACCACGTATCGCGTGCGCCTGTCCGGTTCCTCCTTCGCGTGGACCAACGCGCCGGCCGGGGCGCCGCCGCACCAGCAGAACCCGCGCACGTCGCTGGCGCAGACGATCCTGACGTACGAGTCCCCGACGACCACCAGCAACCGCCTGTTCTATCGCGTGGAGATTGTCCCATGAGTGCTGCCTCTGCCACGACCCGCCTGCGTGCTGTTACCGGGCCTTGCGGTCGCGCGGCCATCAGCCGGTTGGCCGCGCTCCTCGTCGCCGTCGTGGCCACCTGGCCGCAGCCGGCGGCCGCGCTGAGCACCCTGCACAAGCGGGGCAACTTCATCTTCTCGTTCGGCGGTTCCGTTTCGCACACCAGCTACCGCGGGCGGACCGTGACCACGTACGACTACGTGGAGGCGACGGGGGATTACGACTTCCCGGAAATCGTGGTCATCGACAAGAAGACGAACTACACCGATGTGAACGTGGCGCTCTTCCTCTCAACCGGCTACTTCGTCTGGCAGGGGCTGGAGTTCGGCATTTCCGGCACGACGATGGGGTCGTGGTACCAGAACAGTTCGCAGTCCGACCTGAGCATCTACGACTTCGAGCTGCACACGAAGTACTACTTCGACAATGCGTCGAGCCTCACCCCGTTCCTGGGGCTCAAGGGCGGCCTCTCGTGGCTGGACGTGGGAGAGTACCAGGAGAAGGACACGATTGCCGGCTTCACCGCTGGCCTGGAGTATTCCGGCATGGGCTCCACGACCTGGTTCCTCGAGTACGGGAGCAAGTACACCTTCAACGGCGCGGACCTGACGGGCACGGAGTGGGAGAACCGCGTGTACGTGGGCATCACGTACTACACCGATTTCTGCAGGAAGCCCGACCCGCCGCCCGTCGCCCCGTAGGGGTCGGCCTCAGACCAGTTTGTAGCCGCTGCCATGCACGGTGAGGATGTGCCGCGGCGCGGCGGGCTCGGTTTCGAGCTTGGCGCGCAGCCGGGCGATGTAGTTGTCCGCGGCGCGGTTCGACGGCGTTGCCTCGATGCCCCAGATCTCCTGGTAGATGCGTTTGCGCGACACGGGCTGTCCGCGGTTGGCCGCCAGCAGCTGCAGCAGGGCTGTCTCGTGCGTGGTCAGCGCCTCGCGGCGGTCGCCGCGTGTCAGCTCCTGGCGCGTGAAGTCCACGTCGGACTCGCCGATGCGGCACGCCTGCGGCGCCTCGGCGGCCGGCTGTGTGGCGCGCCGCAGCTGCGCCTTCACGCGGGCCAGGAGCTCCCGCATGCTGAACGGCTTCGTCACGTAGTCGTCGGCGCCGACTTCCAGGCCGACGACCTTGTCGATCTCGGCGTCCTTGGCGGTGAGCATGATGATCGGCAGCTGTGGCACGCGCGCCCGGATCTGCTTGCACACCTCGATGCCGTTCACGTCGGGCAGCATGATGTCCAGCAGCACGAGGGCGTACTGTCCGCTCAGGGCCGCCTGGAGACCCTGGCGCCCGGTCGTGGCGACCTGCACGGTGTAGCCCTCGGCGCCCAGGTTGTCGGACAGGATGAAGCCCATGTCCGCTTCGTCTTCGATGACCAGGATGCTCGTCATGCTGCTCCCTTTGGCGCGTCGGGCGCGCGGGGCGGACTGCCCAGTGGCAGGGCCACCAGCACCGTCGTGCCAGCGCCCAGTGCGCTTGTCACGTCCACGCGGCCGCCATGGGCCGCCACGATTTCGCGCACCAGCGCCAGGCCGATGCCCGCGCCGCGCGTCTTCTTCACCAAGTCGGTCTCCGCCCGGAAGAAGGGCTGGCAGACCCGCTCGAGGTCTCCGGGCGCTATGCCCACCCCGTGGTCCCGCACGCTCAGACGCGCTTCCCGCTCCGTAGCGGCGGTCGCGATTTCCACCCGCTTGTCGTCGGGCGAGAACTTGATCGCGTTGTCCAGCAGGTTGATCAACACCAGCCGCAGGGCCGCCTCGTCCGCCCGCACCCACACGGGCGCTTCCGCCCTCACGGCCATCAGCGTGGCCCCCGCCGCCCTTGCATGCTCGGCATACTCCTCGACAAACGTGCCGACAAAGGCGCCCAGCTCCAGCGGTTCCATCCGGTGGGCGCGCTTGCGCCGACCCAGGGCGACAATGTGTAGCACGTTGGTGACCAGGTCTGTCAAGCGCCGGCTCTCGCGGTCGATGATGCCGCCGTAGCGCCGGACCTGCGCGCTGTCCAGGCCGTCGCGCGTGGCCAGCGTCTCGGCCGAGGCCCGGATGAGCGCCAGCGGCGTGCGCAGTTCGTGGGCCACCGTCGCCGCGAAGTCGGCCTTGATGCGGGCCAGCTCCGCCTCGCGGAGCGTGACGGCCACCAGCACGCTCACCGCCGCGCCGATCAACACCAGGGCGATGGCCAGGGCGGCGGCATAGAAGAGCGCCTGCCCGCGGAAGAGCGCCTGCAACTCGGGCGTGGCCTGGCGGTAGACGCACAGCGTCCACGGCAGGCCTCCGGGCAGCTCCGCCGTGCCGACCTGCCGCGGTGGATTGACGGGCGCGCCCGGGTGCGCGGCGAGGCAACGGCCGGCAGCGTCCCGGATTTCGCAGCCGTAGTTGCGCGGCTGCGTGGCCACCGCGACGGCGGCGCACCAGGCCTCCGCGCGCGAAGGGCTCCAGCAGAATCCGATCAGGCCATTGGTTTCCCCTGCGTTGAAGGCGTAAAGCGACACGGGCACCGCGGCGTCGCCGGCGGGGATGATCACCAGCGCGCCGTCCGTTTCACGGGCGCGGGCGAACCACTGGTCGCGGACGCCGGCCGGCAGGCGATCCACGCCGTACGCGCCGGTGGCGGTCGGCCGCGGGGAGGGGGCGGGCAGGGGGGGCGGATACAGGAGCCGGCCGTCGCGCCAGAGCGCGAAACACAGCACGTCGGGATGGTTGCGGTCAATCTGGCTGAGCGACAGCGCCAGCGTGGGCGCCGAGCCGGGGTTGAGCGCGTTCAGTAGCCGCGCGTCGTCCTGCGCGATCAGCGCCGCGCATTCGCGGGCCGCGAGCCGCGCGAGCTGGTCCAGGTTCAGCTGCTCGCGCGAGCGGAAGACCCCGACGGCGGCGCGCAGCTGCCAGACGCCCAGGGCGATCAGGGCGCCGACGGAGAGCGTGAGGATGGCGATGGCCGCGGCCATGATGCGCATGCGCCGTCGCCGCCGCGTCTGCTGTGTCGCGAACTCAACCATGCCGCCCTCCGCCGCGTGGCCCCACGCAGGGGAGGTTAAGCCATTGCCGAACGCCCCGGCAAGGGACAAAACGCCGGGACAAAACGCCGGGCTTGGGTGCGGGGGTTGATCCGGCGGCCCTTCACTGGTACGCTCTCCCCCCATGCAAGCGCTTCTTCAGGCCGGCCCCCGCGGGCGATTGCCCGTGCTGCCCGTGAAGCGATTCCCCACCTTCTCAATCCGGCGGCTCTCCGCCCTGATGACCGCGGCGATCCTGGTCGCGCACGGCCGCGCCTGCGGGCAGGCGCCGAACAGCGCGTGGGTGTACCCGTCGGCAACGGGCAACCTGCTGTACCGGCTCGACGAACGCGGCCAGCGCGTGGCCGATTACTCGCAGTGCGGGTACCGGGGCGGCACGGAGCCGCTGCCGAACGTGGCGGCGCTTATCCCGTCCTCGCGCTGGGTCTACGTCAATCCGGGCAGTGGCGACGACGGCGCCACGGTGCAGGCGGCGATCGACGCGGTCGAGGCGCTGACGCCGGATGCGAACGGCTGGCGGGGCGTGGTTTTCCTCCAAGCAGGGGAGTACCAGATCCCCAGCACCCTCACCATCACGGCGAGCGGCGTGGTGTTGAAGGGCGTGGGGGATTCCGCCGCGTCCGGCTCCCGCCTGCGGGCGACCGCCGCAAAGCAGTACACGCTGCTCAGCGTCGGGAAGTCCAGTTCCCGCAACATCGTGAGCGGCACGACGCACAACCTCACGCAGAAGCTGGTGCCGGCGGGCGCGCGGGCCTTCGAGGTCGACTCCACCAGCGGGCTGGCGGTCGGGCACACGGTGATCGTCAAGCGGCCCAGCACGGGGGAGTGGATCGCGGACATCGACATGGACCAGCTCGTCGAGCCGTGGACGGAGGGCTCCAAGGACCTGCTGTTCGACCGCGTTATCACGCGCATCGAGGGTAACTGGATCACGGTGGACGCGCCGCTGCCGCAGACCTTCGAGTCGCAGTACGGTGGCGGGCAGATCTGGCGCTTCACCTGGAGCGGGTGCATCCAGCTGGTGGGGATCGAGGATCTCTACGGCGTCTCCGACTACGCGGGCAGCACGGACGAGGACCACGGGTGGAAGTTCATCCAGGTCAACAATGCGATCAACGGGTGGGTGCGGAACGTCACCGCGCAGTACTTCGGCTACGCGGCGGTGAGCGTGGGCGGCGGCGCGAAGTGGATCACCGTGGCCGATTCGCAGTGCCTCGACCCGATTTCGGTCATCGACGGCGGGCGGCGCTACTCCTTCAACAACGAGGGCGCGGAGTTGACGCTCTTCGTGAACTGCTACGCTCGCAAGGGGCGGCACGATTTCGTCTTCGGCTCGACGGTGCCGGGGCCCAACGCCTTCGTGCACGGCCGTGCGGACACGGTTTACGCGGACAGCGGGCCGCACCACCGCTGGTCGGTCGGCGGCCTCTTCGACAACGTCACGATCAACGGCAACGAAATCAACGTGCGCAACCGCGGCAACAGCGGCACGGGGCACGGCTGGGCCGGCGCCTACATGGCCGTCTGGAACTCCGTGGCGGAAACCTTCCGCGTCCGCAACCCGCCCACCGCGCGCAACTGGCTGGTCGGATCCGTCGGGGCGCTCGCCGACAGCGGAAACGCCGGCGGCACGCCCAGCGGACCGGTCGGCGCCGACCCGGCGGGCACCTACGACAGCAGCGGCCCCGCCGGCAAGGGCGTGCACCCGCGGAGCCTCTACTACGGCCAGCTCCAGCAGCGGCTGAAATGGCCGGGCTCGGAGTTCCGCGAGGTGTGGCTTGGGGATGTGGACCAGCACTACAGCACCGGCGGCACGGGTAACGCCGTGAACGGCAACGCAGCCTGGCTGGCGCAGGTCGATGCCATGACCAGCCTGCCGGTGGACGCTAAGTTCGATTACCTGGTTGGGAACCGCTACAACGCGTTCACCTTCGACTTTGCGCTTGCGCCGGGCGAAGCCGTTGTGGCGGCGTCGCTGACCGTGAGCCTCCGCGCCATCGTCAGCGCAGCCACCGACAGCCTCTGGCTGGAAAGCACGGCCAGTCCGCTGAGTTTCACCAGCCTCGGCTGGACCCCTGTCGCCACCGCCGGTTCGACCGTGCGCGCCATGGAGGTGGACCCCGCGCTGCTGGCCGACGGCCGGCTCAACGTCGCGCTGGGCGACGACTGCTCCGTGGATTTCGCCATGCTCCACCTGCAGGTGGTGAAGGCACCGCCGAACGTGCGCACGCTGGTCCTGGACCCCGTGGCCGATGCCACCGTGCGCGGCGGCGCCTACTCGACCGGGAATTTCGGCGCCGCCGCGACGCTGGAGACGAAGGATGTTGGCGAAAGCGACGTCCATCGCGAAGCCTACCTGCGCTGGGATCTGGGGCGGGCGAGCGGGAAGCTGGTGCAGGCCACGGTGCGCCTGTACTGCACGGGCGCGAGCCAGGCAGGCAACGAGAATGTCGCCGCCCTCGCCGCGAGCGACACGTGGGGGGAGTCGACGCTGACCTACGACAACAAGCCGGCAGCCGGGCGGCTGTTCGCCCAATGGCTGCCCGTGACGGGAAAATTCGTCGAATTCAGCGTCACGCCGCAGGTGGCGGACGCGCTGCTGGGTGACCAGACACTGTCGCTGAAGGTGGCGGCCGCCGCTGCTTTCGGCGACCTTGGAAACGTCTCCTACGCTTCCGCGGAGCACGCGACCGCCGCCAACCGGCCGCAGCTGGTCCTGGCATTCGAGAACACCGCGCCGGTCATCGGGAACGTGGCCAACCTGGCGGTGAACGAGGATGCCGTGGCGGGCGCGCTGCCATTCACGGTCGGCGACGATTTCACCGCCGCGACGGCGCTTGTCGTGAGCGTGGCCTCCTCGAATCCCAGCCTGGCGCCCCCCGCCGGCATCGTCCTCGGCGGCAGCGGTACGAACCGCACCGTGACCGTCACGCCCGCGGCGAACCAGAGCGGCGTCGCGACGATCACGCTCACCGTCAGCGACGGCCTGCTCACCGACACCGACACGTTTGTGCTCACTGTGAACGCGGTGAACGACGCCCCGGCAATCGGCGCCGTGGCCGATCTCGCGATCGACGAGGACGCGGGCACCGGCGCCATCCCCTTCACGATCGGCGACGTCGAAACCGATGCCGGTTCGCTGAGCTTGGAAGTGGACTCGTCGAATCCGACGCTTGTGCCGGTCGCCAACGTCGTCCTGGCAGGCGCCGGCGCGAACCGCACCGTGACCGTCACGCCCGCGCCGAACCAGAGCGGCGTCGCCACCATCACGCTTACCGTCGGCGATGGCACATCGTCAACCAGCGAGAGCTTCACGCTCACGGTAAACGCGGTGAACGACGCGCCGACGATCGGCGCCGTGGCCGACCTCGCGATCGACGAGGACACGAGTACCGCAGGCATCCCCTTCACGATCGGCGATGTCGAAACCGACACCGGTTCACTGATCCTGGAGGTGGCCTCGTCGAACCCGACGCTCGTGCCCACGGCCAACGTCGTCTTCGGGGGCGGCGGTCCCAGGCGCACCCTGACCGTCACGCCCGCGGCGAACCAGAGCGGCGTCGCGACGATCACGCTCACCGTCAGCGACGGCACGTTGTCAACCAGCGACAGCTTCACGCTCACGGTGCATGCGGTGAACGACGCTCCCGTGCTGGCGGCCGTGTCGAACCGTTCGGCAGGGGCTGGCCAGAGGCTGACCATCACGAACGTCGCCACGGACGTCGATCTGCCCGCGCAGGCGCCGACTTTCAGCCTGCTCGCCGGTCCGGCCGGCGCGACCATCGGCGCCACCAGCGGCATCATTGACTGGAGGCCGGCTGTCGCGCAGGCCGGCTCCTCGTGTCTCTTCCGCGTGAGGGTGGCCGACAACGGCTTGCCCGTCCTGGGCGACACGCAGCAATTCAGCGTCGTTGTCAGTCCGATCCCCGCCCCGTCCTTCACGCAGGTCGCGCTCACGAACAACCTGTTCCGACTGACCATCACGGGCGCTGTCGGCCCGGACTACACCGTGGAGGCCTCGACCAACCTCGTCGACTGGAGACCGGTCTTCACCACGAACTCGCCGACCATCCCCTTCTTCTGGCGCGATCCGGGGGCGGTCGACCTTCTCCGGCGCTTCTACCGCGTGAGACTCGGTCCATGACAGCACCTGCAACGCATCTTCCGCGTTTCGATACGCCCCGCAAAGCGCCTCCCCACGCGGGGCTTTTCCCGCGAAGCTGCGCGCCGACGTTCGTGAACCGGGTGGCGATCAGCATCGGGGTGCTGGCTGGCATGCTGGGCGTGGAGCCTGCGCGTGCGGCGTCGGTGAGCATCTCCGACCTGCTGCCCTTCGCCGGCCTGGACAATGTGCGGATTGAGGCGCGAGTGCGCAGCGAGGCCGCGGTCAAGGGGCTGGAACTGACCGGACGGATCGAGCCGTGGGGCGGCGGGCCTGCCCTTTGGGCGGGCGAAGTCGGCAGGACCGACTTGCCGGCAGGCGGATCGGCAACCGTCACACGCCAGCTGGTCGGGCTGAAACCGCAGCCTTGGAGCTTGCAGAGCCCGCGGCTCTACCGCCTGACGGTGACGGCGCGAGGCGGAGGCGCACCCGTGGAGCAGTCGACCCGGCTTGGGTTCCGGTCGTTCGAGAGCCAAGGCGGGCAATTCTGGCTGAATGGGCAGCGGGTCTACCTGCGCGGGAACGCGATCAACCCGCCGGGCCGGGGCGTGCCGGATGAGGTCGGTCGGAACCGGGCGTTCGCCGAGGCGTACCTGCGTGACCTGAAGCGCCGGCACGTGAACCTGGTGCGGGTCGACAGCGATCTCTGGCAGGACGTGTGCGACGAGATCGGCCTGCTCGTGTTTCACGGACGGTACGGCGCGCCGCGCGGCAGCACCGCGACCGCGCCGCCGGCAGACGTGGCGGCGGCGATTGCCCGGTACAAGAGCGAGTACTTCGAGGGTTACCAGAAGCACCCTTCGGTGGTCATCTCCATCCTGAGCAACGAACAGCCGCACCGGGGCGCCGAGGGCGAGGCGTTCGGGGCGTTCTTCGACGAGGTTCATGCCGTGCTCCGGCAATGGGATCCCCATCGCCTCTACATCGGAAACGCGGGCTTCGGCGGCGGGCGCGGCGGGGACATCAACGACGCGCACCCGTACTGGGGCTGGTATGGCGGGGACTTCCTCAGCAATTACGCGCGGCTGCGGGACCCGGGCAGTGGCCCGCAACAGCAGCAGCCGTGGACCTTCAGCGAATGCGTGGGCGCCTATACGACCCCGGCGGGGCGCTTTTCGGTCGCGGGCAAGCTGCTGGGGACCTCGCTGACCTGGTCGGGGCATTGCGCCGAGCAGGCGGAGAAGGCGCTGCGGTACCAGGCGTTCCTGGCGCAGCAGTTCATCGAGATCCAACGGCGGCTGCGGCCGCTGAACCCGAACCTGGCGGGGATCATGCCGTTCACGCACATCTGGTACAACTGGGCCGGGGTGAGCGGCTTCGACGGCATGCAGCCCAAGCCGGTGGCGGACCAGCTGGCGGTTTCGTATCAACCGGTGCTGCTGAGCTGGGAGCTGTGGACGCCGCACGTGTATGCCGGAGCCAAGCTTGACGCCGTGGCGCATGTCGTGAACGATGCTGATGACGGTGCGGATCTGCGGGGGGTGAAGCTGGTGTGGCGCTTGCTCGGATCGGCCGGCCGGGAGGAAGCCGGCGGCGAAATGGCGCTGCCGGACGTGCCCTACTACGGTGTGTGCGCGGCGCCGGTCGAGATTCGGATTCCGGAAGGCGTGGCGGGCTCCTGCCGGCTGACGGGCGAGCTCGTGGCCGGCGGGCGGAGGATCTCGAGCAATCGTGCACAGGTCGACGTGTTTCGCGCTGGCTGGGCGCGGGGAGGGAACGCTGGCGGCGTGCAGCTGTACGATCCCCCCGGGGAAACGGCGACGGCGCTGCGGCGACTGGGGATCGGGTTCGAGGCGGTGAGCGGCGCGTTGGACCTGCGCGACGCCGCAACCCCGCTGGTGATCGGGGAACTGGCGTGGGACAGTGGCATCGCGGCGCAGGTCCGGCAGCTCCAGGCCTTTGTGCGCGCCGGCGGCCGGGTGCTGGTGCTGCGGCCGGACGCGTTGACCTTCGACGGCAGCTGGCTGGGCGCCAAGGTGCGGGCCTTTCCCCGCAACGGGATGTGGATCAATCTCGAGCGGGCGGAACACCCGGCCTTCGAGGGGTTGACGCACTGGCAGTTCGAGTGGTGGTCGGATCTCACGGGATGGAGACAGGGCGCTGCGGCTCTGCCGCGGATTCACCCCGCGACGGTGGGATTCACGCTGGGCGACACGGCGGATCTGGCGAAGGTGGCCGTGCTGGCCGACTACGACGCGGGGCTCAAGTCGATTGCGTTGTGTGAAGTGTTCGACGGGCAAGGGTCGGTTACTGTGTCGGGATTCGACCTGGTGAGGCGGTCGGGGGTGGACCCGGTGGCGGGCCGGTTGCTGGGCAACCTGGTGCGGTTTGCCGCGGCGCAGGCGGGGCATGACGTCTTTCCGTTGATCGAGAAGGGGATCGTCTGGGGCGACTACCACACGGAGCGCGGCGCCGTCGTTTCCAGCCAACAGGGACTCCTGGTGCACCAGGACCAGGACAAACCCCGCGGGCGGCGGATGCTGGCGCCGTTCAAGTACGGCGGCCCCACCCATGGCTACGTGCTGGACCCGCAGCCCGAGGCGCGCGAAGGGTGGGGGCGCTTCTTCGTCCGCGTTCCGGAGCGCAGGCAGGCCATGCTGACGCGAGTCGAGAATCCGGAAGAACAGGACCTGCAGCTGGAGGTGAAGATCAACGGCACGGCGACGGTGCAAACGGTGCCGGGCGGGCAGGCGGCCGTCGTCCGGACGCCGCTGCCTGCGGCGCGGGAGCTGGACATCGTTTACGCGGGCAGCAAGACGCTGATCCTAGTTGCGACCGAGTTCGAATAGCTCCCGCCGAATCGCCGGATTGCGGGCAAGCAAGTCCGGTGCCGCGGGAACGGGGGAGGGGATCACTCCGTGGTCACTGGATGCGCGGCATCGCGATCGGCTCACCGCGCAGCTCCTTCTCGTTGTCTGCGCCGTCGTAGGAGCCGAAAAAGACGGCGTTGAGGTCGATCCAGGCGGCCAGCGCGCGCCGGTCTTCGTCCGGCAGGTTCACCTTGCCATGGCCGGCGCGCAGCAGGCCCATGAGGCGGCTGCCGATGGCGCCGATCTTGCCGCCCGGCTCGGTGACCTGGACCTGGTTCCGCGCCGCGAACCGTGGCACATAGGCGGCCAGAGCGCCGTAGGAGGTGGCCGGGGTGAGCCGGATGCCCTTGCCCGGCCCTGGATTGGCGCCGTGGCATTTGCCGCAGTGGCGGTCCAGGACCGGCTGCACGAGGCGGGGGTATGAGAAAGGCGCGCCGCCCAACGGGCCCCGCTCGATCTGCGACGGCGCCCGTCCGGTCGCCAGCGTACGGGAACGCGTCGGCGGACCGCCCATCCGGCTCTCATGGCACCCGACGCAAGACACGGATTCGCCCGGCTGCACGTAGGTGAGGGTGCGCATGGTCTGGTAGGCAAACCCGTCCTTGTCGAGCGCCTGAAACAGGACCGGCTTCCCCGCCGGAAGTTCGAAGTAGGCCGAACCGTCGGCTTCGACCGGCACGGTCCCGAGGATGGCGCGGGCATTCTCCTCGCCGGCCATGCCGATCCGGGGCGCGTTCGCCACGGGCGTGGTCTTCGGGAAGATCTGGACGACTCGCAGTTCCTTGATCGTACCGCGCGCTACGGGCCCCAGGCCGCGATACACGTCACTCATCACCACCGTTCCGGACGGGCGGGCGTCAGCGGGCACGGCGCCAGGGAAGAGGGGCGGCCTGGGCGTTGCCCGCAGCGGCATCGGGCTGGTGCTGCTGATCTGCGCGTCGCGGTAGATCAGCTCCCGGTTGCCGAAGGTGTCGAGCAGGTAAAGGCCCAGCGCGTTGTCGGCGTTGGCGCCCGGCTCGAAAACGAGCGCCAGGGGGCTGTACGCGACCAGGAAGTACCTTTCCGACAGCGGCCAGGGGGCGCAGTAGTACTCGTGGGGCCGGCCCTCCGATTCCGGGAACGGCACGGCGGGTGTGACCCGCTCGATGGCCGCGTGGCTGTTGTTGTCGATCGACGGGTCCACCAGCACGATCGAGCCGGCCGTGATGCTGTGATGGGCGGAAGCGGTGAACACCATCTTGTCACTGCCCGGCACTGCCCTGGCCTCGAACGCACAGTGCGGATTCGGCGTGCCGTTGCCCCACAGCGCGATGGGGTTGCTGCCGTCGGGCCGCGTGGCCCAGAGGTTCTGATGCGTCACGGCATCGCGATCGATGTAGTCCCAGCGCGCGTAGGCGATCCGGCCGTCGCTCATCACGGAGGGGAACCACTCGTTGGTGTCATGGTGGGAAAGGGTGCGGAGCTGGCTGCCGTCGGCCTGGACGCGGTGCAGCGTGTAGACATGCCACCGCTGGCCGAACTGGGCGCCGAAGCAGCGCGAGTATCCCCGGCGCCGGGTCGATGAAAACGCAATGCCGCCGTCCGGCAGCCAGGTCGGCATCAGGTCGTCGAACGGCCCGCTGGTGATTTGCCGCAGTCCCGTGCCGTCCACGTTGACGACGTAAAGGTGGAAGTACGCCTCGTCCGCCGCCTCGGGCTGGTCCACGGCGGGGCGGTGGCCTTCCGCAAGCGCGACCCAGGAGAAAACGATCTGGCGGCCATCGCAGGAGAGGTTCGGGCCGAGGATGCTGCCTGCGGCGAGCTTGCCGTCGAGAATGTCGCGGGCCTGCAAAGAGTGCCCGGGCTTCTCCAGGACGAACAACCCTCCGCCCCGCTGCGCCCGCCAGCCGAAGTACTGCATGACCTCATGGCTGTAGCTGGTGGGTCGTCGCTTGCAGAACAGGAGCCGCTCAAAGTGGAGCAGCGGATTGGCCAGCGCGACGCGGCGCTTCAGCCGGCGGATTTCCAGGTACAGCGTCTCCGTGCCCTTCCGCGCCTCGCGCGCTGCCTCCGCCAGGCGCGCCAGTTCCTGCGCCTCCTCGCGCAGGAACACGCCGGGAGCGCTCGCGCGCAAATCCTCAAGCAGCTTGCGCGTCCCGTCGAGGTGGCGCTCAAGCAGCTTCGGCCAGTCCACCCGTTCGCCGTCAAGGCGGTCTTCCATACGCCACTCTGCCTCCGCCATGGCCGGCAGATCCTGCCCTGCCAGGGCGCGCAGCGCGTCCGGCGAGGCGTGCGGCGGGGGCTGGCCGGCGGCCGCGTCCAACGCGCCGGGCAGCAGCCCCATCTCGTAATGCCATCCCCCGCGGCCCTGCTCGTTGCCGAACGCCGACGAAGCCTGGTACTGCCGGCCGTCGGCGTAGCGCACCACCGGATCCCAGCCTGTGCTGTCGTGGAAGATCGTAGCCCGCGGCTGCACGACGAAACGCAGGGACTGGCCCTGCCGCACGTTGAGCGCCAGCCCCGGGTCCTTTCCCGTAGCGTCCTGCGCCCGGATTTCGGCCGACCAGACCTCGGCTTCATCCAGCAGGATGATCGCCAGCACGCCGTCACCGCCGCCCAGATCCAGTTTGCGGACCGGGCCGCTGATCGTGACCTTGCCGTCTGCCGGAACCACGAACCGGCGCACGCTCGGCGCGCCGGTGCCGGGGTGCTGCCAATCCCTGCCGACGCGTGCCCAGTCCGCGCCGGTCCAGTAGGTCGAGTTCTGCCATTGCTGGCCGGTGTACGCCAGCGTTCGGTACTCCGTCGGCTTTGGCGCTGCTTGAGCCGCCGCCGTCAGCCCTGTCACTGCCAGGCACGCGATGATGGATCTACGCACGGCGTGATGCTCTCACGGCGCAGGGGTGTCAGGCAACATCGCGTTCCTGTTGGGTTTCCTTCCCGTTCAGCCTGCGCAATGCCCCCCGTCAGCGTAGTGCGCAATGTCTATCCGTCTCCTGCTCAACATCCAACGCGCTCGTCATCCTGAGCGAAGCGAAGGATCTGAGCCTCTCGCTGATGCGAAAGCAGGTATGGTTTACCGGTTGCATGGCCTGGGCACGGGCGAGGGTCTCCCGAGCCGCGACCATAGGGGGCGAGAGGCGCGCCTGCAGCGCGAGGCACGACAACAGATATTCGCTCATGCAAAGATTTGGCCTTGACCGTAAGCTTCGTTCTTCCATATCGAATACAAACCGCAGGTCTTCAGACCTAACAAGGTGAAGATCGCGTCACTGGACTGCACGCAGCCAGTCCTCAGCCAACAACACCCGGAGATCTTCATCGTGTATTTCACGATGGGGATTCGGAATCTCACGGATGACGTGTTGAGCGTCGATTGCAGAATGGTCGTAGCTGAGGACTACACGATCGTTGCGCAGCCCCTGCGCATCGCAGGGAACGAGACGGCGACTGTCACCGGTTGCTTTGGGTCTCATATCGACGGTGGGTACATGGTCGTGGGCAGCGTGAACTTGAACGTGTGGGAGTACCTTCTCTGTAGGTCTGACAATTACATGCGGCGTGAGTTCGACATCACCCATACCAGCAGCAGAGAAAGGCCTGCTGACAGCACGCTGCCACATGTTCGCTTTCGCCAGGGATGAGGCGAACAAGAGCATCCAGCCGACAAGCGAGGGCCGCGCAGACGCGGCCCTCGCTTGCCGCTGACGCACGGCGTGTAGGAGGTTGCGAAACCGTTTGCTTGCGTGCTGAAAGGAGCCCTCCGTCTACAGCGCTCGTTGCTTTGGGAAAGACGACACCAGAGGTCTTACTCGCGTTGGGTTCGGCCGCAGTCGGAGCGCTGGTCGGGTTGTTCGCGCCCTCTCCATCAGGGAAGTGATGCCGAACACCCAAGTTGATGGTCGAGGTGCTCGGCGTGTGCGGGGCTTTGGGGGCTTGGATACTGCGATCAGGTGACGACCCCGCCAACGGCACGGGGTGAGTCGTTGCGACGGATTCCGGTGCGTGGCGAAAAGCAGGCCCGCCGCGCAGTGCCAGGTGAT